>JAAXQG010000217.1 GCA_012974445.1 Desulfuromonadales bacterium | reverse complement strand
GTCGTTGCCGAGTCATCGACCGGAACCAGAATTCTGTACGTCATCCTCTACCCCCCTTTCAAATCACCGTCGAGCCCAGGGATGGGCGAACACTCCCTCCCCCCGCTGGGGGGAGGAAAAATTGAGAAACATCAACCGTACACCAGTCTGGGCAGAAACAGTACCAGGCCAGGCCAGAAGGTGAACAGCATGAGCAGCAGGATCTGAATCACCAGAAAGGGCAACACGGCCCGCGAGACGTAGAGCAGCCCCTTGTCCGCCACGGCCCCCGAAATGTAGAGACTCACCCCCAGAGGCGGCGTGCAGTAACCGATGCCCAGGTTGATGGTCATCAGCAGCCCGAAGTGCAGACTGTCGACGCCGAACTTGGAGAGCAGGGGCAAAAAGATGGGGGTCAGAATCAGGGTCGCGGAGATGATGTCCATGAACATCCCCACCACCAGAAGCAAAATATTCACGGCCAAGAGGAAAACCCAGGGGCTATGGATATTGGCCACCACGGCGTTAGCGATCTTGTCGGGGATCTGCTCGAAGGTCAGGAATTCACCGAATACCGAGGAACCGGCCACGATGATCAGCAGGGTCGAGGAGGTGACCGCCGAGGAGACCACCACCTTCTTCACGTCCCGGATTTTCATGTCCTTGTGAATGAAAATCTCCACCACGAAAGCATAGAAGCAGGCCACCACCGCCGCCTCGTTGGCTGTGAACATCCCCGAGTAGATCCCTCCGAAGATGAGCACCGGAAGCAGCAGCGCCCAGATGCTCTCGCGCAGGGTCGAGACCAGCTCGGGGAAACTGACTCTTGCCCGGGTGGGTATCCCCTGCTGGCGGCAGCGCACATAGGCATAGAAAGACATGGCCAGGATGATAAGCAGCCCCGGGATGAAACCCGTGAGGAACAGGGCCTCGAGCGAATCGTTGGTGACCATGGCGTAGAGAATCATGGCGATAGAGGGGGGAATGACAACGCCCAGAATGGGGGCCGTGGTCATCACCCCCACACTGAAGCGTTCTTTATAGCCATGATCGATCAAGGCCGGGATCATGAAGCCGCCGATGGCCACCACCGTCGCCACGGTGGAGCCTGAGATGGCGCCGAAGAATCCGCAGGCCAGGATGCCCGCCATGGCGAGCCCCCCGGGCAGAGAACCCACCAAGACATTAGCCATCTTTATGAGTTTTGCGACGATGCTGCCGGTGGTCATGATGTTGCCGCAGAGCACGAAGAAGAGCACCACGATCAGGGCAAACTTGTCCATGCTGCGATAGAGAACCTCGATGACGATCTCGGGATCGATACCGACCCCCCAGACGAGGCCGACCATCCCGGCGAAAAAGAGGGTCATGAAGACCGGAACGGTGACCGCCAGAGAGCCGAGCAGCACGGCGAGAATGATGAGATAGCTGTTTTCCATGATCTACTCCTCCCCTCGCCAGTCCTGGACCATGACGATGAGGGTGCGCAGAAACATCATCACCCCCACCAGAGGCAGTACGGCGTAAAAAATCCATTCGGGAAGCTGAAGGGTGGCGGTACGGGCATAAGAATCATGAAAAACCGTCTCGGTCATGCTCCAGCCGATGCGCACCATGATGACCGCGAAGACCAGCACCGCCAGATGGGAGATTGCCGTCAGCCCCTTCTTGAGCACGGGGAAGATCTGGGGAAGGGCATCGATGCGGATCAGGGATCGGCTGCGGATCGCGGCGCTGGCGCCGATAAAGGTGCTCAGGAAGATGACCTTGCGCACCACCTCATCGGACCAGTAGAGACTGTGATCGGAGAACTTGCGCAGCACCACATTGACCAGAGCCACACTCAGAGCCAGCATGACGGCAAGAAAAAGGGACCAGTCCTCGAAAATGGACAGGGTTCGATCGATCAGACGGAAAGTTTTTTTCAGCATCGGCAAAGCATCTCAAAAGTTCGGCGGCCGGGAGCAGTCGCTCCCGGCCGCCGCCGGTTCAAATCACTATAGGGACAGGCTATCAGTCAGCCAGAGCCTTTTGCACCCTGGCCAGATAATCGTCCCCGATCTTGGCGCCCCACTGTTTGTACACCGGAGCGGCCATTTCGACAAGCTTCGCTTTATCTTCGGCGGCCAGAGCAATGAACTCAACGCCGTTAGCCTGGGCTTTGGCAATCTGATCAGCCTGCTGCTGAGCGTTGCGATCACGGGCGGCGGCGCTCTCTTCGGCGATAGTCTCCAGCAGTATGGTCTGGAGGTCTTCGGGCAGCTTGCTGAGCCAACGCTTGTTCATCAGGTGGACGAACAGCCCCTGAGCGTAACTCAGGTCGGTAAAATACTTGGCCACCTCAAACTTCTTGGTGATGTTACAGACGATGGGAGTGTGATCGAGCCCACTGATGACTCCGGTCTGCAGCGCCTGCGGGACATCGGGCCAGGGCATGGAGGTGAACTTCAGATTCCAGGCCTTGTAGATATCGATGTTGACGGGTGCCTCGGCGATGCGGAAGTTGATGTTTTTGGCATCCTCGAGATTACGAACGGGGCTGGTGGTGGCCCAGCCATAGGTGCCGTAACCGGTGATATCAACAGCGAGAATCTTCCCCTGCCTGTCGGCGTTACGAAATTCATTGAACAGCTCTTCGTTGTCGCGAAACTTGTCGAGCTTCTCGAAGGTATCCACCACATAGGGCAGGTTCACGATCCCGAGCTTGTCAGCCACATTGGCCGCCGCCACCGAGGAGCTGAGCATGCCATGGATGGCACCCATCTTCAGCTTGCTGATGACATCCTTCTCACCGCCAAGCTGAGAGAGAGGGCGAAAATCCACAAAAAGACGGCCGCCGGAGCGCTCCCAGACCTTGTCGCGAATTTTGTAGCCCACCCCCGCGCCTTCAATGGCCGGATGGCTGACGTTGGAGAGAATGTACTTGAACTTGGCGCCACTGGGATCGAAGGCTGGCTTCCACGAGGCCAGGGGATCATTCGTTGCCGCGGCGACAAAACCCGGTACAAGCGCCAGGGCCAGCAGGGCGAACATTGAAGCGGTAATAATCCTTTTGAACATAAAGATCAGTCCTTTCATGGCAAGAAATCATAAAGAGTGGAACAGAATAAATCTGCCCACCCCTTATAATACAAACCTCGTTTTATTTTAAGGCTTTTACAGCGTTTACGGCATCTTTGGATGATTTATTTGGTATCACTGAACCGGATTCGGCTAGCCCAAAGCAGCCCCGGTTAATTTATTGAGCAGATAATCTCCGACGGACCTTTTCCAGAAATTCAGGGCCGATCTCCTGCCCCCATTTTTTGTAGACCGGCTCGGCGAGTACCCGCAAGCGCGCCAGCTCTTGCTGCGGCAAATCGATGAAGCGCACCCCTGCCTCCCGGGCCCGGGCGATCTCCCGATCCTGCTGCTGACGGGTTCGCTGTCGCGCCAGGGCGCTCTCCTCGGTGATAACCCGCTGCAGGATCTCCCTCAGCTCTTCGGGCAGACGGCTCAACCAGCGACTGTTGGCCAGATGAATATAGAGCCCCTGCGCGTAGTCGAGACGAGTGAAGTTGGGAGCGGCGTCAAACTTTTTGGAGATATTGCAGACGATGGGAGTGTGATCGAGCCCGTCAATGACGCCGGTCTGCAGCGCCTGGGGAACATCGGGCCAGGGCATAACGGTGAACTTCATATCCCAGGCCTTGTAGATGTCAATATTGACCGGGGCCTGGGCAATCCTGAAGTTAAGTCCCCTGGCCTGCTCCAGGGTCTCTACCGGACGGGTCGAAGCCCAGCCGTAACCGCCGTAGCCTGTAAAATCCAGCACCTTGATCCCCTGCTGCGCGGCTCCCCGCCCGAACTCCCGAAACAGCTCTTCATCCTGCCGGAAACGCTCCAGCTTATCGAAAGTATCGACCACGAAGGGAAGATTGACCACCCCTAGCTGGGGAGCAACATTGGCCGCGGCCACCGAGGAGCAGAGCATGCCGTGGATCGCCCCCATCTTCAGCTTGCGCAGTACGTCCTTCTCTCCGCCGAGTTGGGCCATGGGACGAAAATCCACATAGAGACGTCCGCCGCTCTCCTGCCAGACCCGGTCCCGGATCCGATACCCCACCGAAACGCCTTCGATAGCGGGGTGCCCGATGGAGGAGAGCAGATACTTGTGCTGCGCCCCGGAAGGATCGAAGGAGGGAGTCCACTGACTTAAGGCATCGGTCTGGGCCGAAACCGAGAGGCTCGGAACTGCCAGAATCAGGACCAGAAAAATCAGAACCGCACGAAACAACACCATGAATACGCCTCCGTGAAATTTTCAGGTTATTATTTCCTTAGAAACCAGGCGGATCATATCTTATTTCCCTGCCAGGAGGTCATGGTTTTTTTCACCGTATAGGAATTTTTTTAACCCTTGCGTTGCATATTCAAAATAATATATATATTATCTTGAATATAACCTGCGAGGTGCCCCATGAAAATGCTTTTGACCAATTTCAGTATCCGTCACCCCTGGCTGGTGATCCTGGCTTCCCTGGCCATGACCGTTCTGTTCGCCCTGCAGTTCCCCAAGGTCAAGTTCGACAATGACCCGGAGAACATGCTCAGCGCCGATGAGCCGGTGCGGCTCTATCACCACGAGGTGAAGGAGGCCTACGCCCTCTACGATTTCGTCATTGTCGGCGTGGTTAACGAAGCCCATCCTGACGGGGTCTTCAATGTCGAGACGCTGGGGCGCATCGCTCGGTTGACCGAAGAGCTTGAGAGCCTGCACCGGGATAGCAACGGCCTGCCGGTGGTGACCTATGAGGGCAGCTCGCGCAGCATCGACATGACCCCGCAGAGCGCCTGGACCCGGGTGCTGCAGTCGGCCTTCAGGCACGACCCCAACGGGCTGTTCGACGAAACGGGGCAAAGTGCCCTGATTGCCCGGGAGATGCTCAGCCCCAGCCGGGTTGACAATATCCGGCAGGCGGAGCTGGGATCCTTACGCATCGAATACCTGATGGAGCAGCCCCCCCAAACCGCCGAAGAAGCTCGGCGCATCCGGGATGATGCTCTGGCCAACCCCCTCTACAACGGCACCCTGGTGGCGCAGGACGGCAAGGCGCTCATTGTTTACCTGCCCATCAAGGCCAAGCATTTCAGCTACAACCTCAGCTCCCTGGTCAAGACCCTTACTGCCGACTGGCCCGAGACCATCCTGATCACGGGCATGCCCGTAGCCGAAGACACCTTTGGGGTAGAGATGCTGATCCAGATGGCCACCTCGGCCCCCATGGCGGGGCTGGCCATCTTCATACTGCTGTTCATCTTCTTCCGCCGCGTCTCCATCATCAGCGCCCCCATGATCCTGGCGGTGGTGAGCGTTGTCTGCACCATGGGGCTGCTCATCGGCCTGGGCTTCGATGTGCACATCATGAGCTCCATGATCGCCATCTTCCTGATGCCCATCGCCGTGGCCGACTCGGTCCATGTGCTGAGCGAATTTTACGATCGCTACCACCAGTTCCGGGATAAGGCCAAGACCCTGCAGCATGTGGTGGGGCACCTCTTTCGCCCCATGCTCTACACCAGCCTGACCACCATCGCGGGATTTGCCTCCCTGGCCGCCACCCCCATCCCCCCGGTGCAGGTCTTCGGCCTGCACGTAGCCTTCGGCGTGGGCCTGGCCTGGCTGCTGACCATGACCCTGATTCCCGCCTACATCATGGTGGCCATCCCCGACTCGAGTCTTGAGAAGCTCGCCAGCCGGGGGCAGAGCCCTGGCGCTACGGGCCTTTTCGGGCGTTTCCTGAGATCGGTGGGTGCCTTCAGCGCCCGGCGTTACCCTCTGGTCATCGCCACCGCAGCCGGGATCATCCTCGTCTCCCTCATGGGGGTCAGCCGCATTCAGGTCAACGACAATCCGGTCAAGTGGTTCCAGCAGGACCATGAGATCCGCCAGGCCGACCGTATTTTGAATCAGCACTTCGGCGGCACCTACACCGCCTACCTGAACCTTCAGGCCCGGCCCAGCCAGGGTGACTGTGACCAGGCTCGCACCCAGGTGGCCGAGGCCATACTGGGTGAGCTGGCTCCCTATCGCCCCGATGCCTCGCGCCTCTTTTTAACAGAGCTGGGGCGTCTGCCCATGGCATCCTCCGGTGCGGCGCAGGGCTGCCTCGGACCCGTCATGGAGCTGGCTGCGAGCATCGACGCCGGGCACGAAGGGCTCTGGAATCAGCTGGCCGATGAAATCAACTATCTCGACCCTGCGGATCTAAAGCTGAACACCCTGCCAGAGAGCCTGAGCATGGAGCTGGCCCGAAGCGCCGAGCTCAGGGTGCTGATGGATCAACTCTCCACCCTGCCCCATCTGGAAGGAGCCGAGCTGCAGGAGCAGGCTCTGAGCCTGGCCGACGAGCATTCGAAGCTGAACCTGTCAACCATCACAGCGCGCATAGAAACCGAAGTCCAGGCCCCGGCCTTCAAACGCCCCGAACTGCTGCTTTATCTGGAAGAACTGCAGCGTCATCTGGAGGACAACCCCATGGTGGGTAAGACCAGCTCACTGGTGGATGCCCTGAAAAAGGCCTCCTTTGAGCTCAACTTCCAGCCCGACGCCCGGGATGATCGCAACCAGAGCTTCTTCTCCGTGCCCCAAAGCGCCGCAGCCGCAGGTCAGGTCTTCACCCAGCTTGAAGGGATGAAGAAGAAGGACAGCCTCTTTCACCTGGTGACCCGGGACTATCAGAACGCCAACCTCTGGGTACAGCTGCGAAGCGGCGACAACCGCGACATGGAACAGGTGGTCGGCGACCTGAGTCGATATATGACGCAGAACCCTCCTCCGGCAAACATTCAGGCCGACTGGGCAGGGCTCACCTATCTCAACGTGGTCTGGCAGGAGAAGATGGTCACCGGCATGCTCAGCTCACTGGGCAGCAGCTTCATCGTGGTGCTGGTAATGATGATCCTGCTCTTCCGATCGATTGTTTTCGGAGTGCTGGCAATGCTGCCCCTTTCCATCACCATCCTCTGCATCTACGGCATCATCGGCTGGGTGGGTAAGGACTACGACATGCCCATCGCCGTGCTCTCATCCCTGACCCTGGGGCTGAGCATCGACTTCGCCATCCACTTCCTCAGCCGTTCGCGCGAACTGCAGAAGGAGCTGGGCAGCTGGCAGGCGGCTCTGGGGGAGATGTTCAAGGAACCCGCCACCGCCATCAGCCGTAACGCCGTGGTCATCTCCATCGGCTTTACCCCCCTGCTCTTCGCGCCCCTGGTGCCCTATAATACGGTAGGGTTTTTCATCGCCACCATCATGGCCGTCTCCTGGCTGGCCACCCTGATGCTGCTGCCCGCCCTGATGACGGGGCTCAGACACAGGCTCTTCAGCGAAGAAGCCTCCATCGAAAGTTCAAACAGCGCAGGCGCGCTGGATAACGCCCGGGAAGGAGTCAATCCATGAGAATCCTGCTTTTTCTGATGATGATGCTGCCCACTGCAAGCTTGGCACAGGAGCTCGATGTGCAGCAAATCGTCGAGCGCGCCAATCAGGCGGCTTATTACGCCGGTCGCGACGGATCCGCCGACGTGGAAATGATCATCGAGGATAATAAAGGGGGCACTCGCAAGCGGGAGTTCAGCATGCTGAGGATAAATCTGGACGAGGGCGACCAGAAATTCTACCTCTACTTCCGGCAGCCCGCCGATGTGCGCAAGATGGCCTATCTGGTATGGAAAAATGCGGGGGGCAACGACGACCGTTGGCTCTGGCTGCCGGCACTCAATCTCAAGAAACGCATCGCCCCCGGCGACAAGCGCACCAGCTTCGTGGGCTCCGACTTCTTCTACGAAGACATCTCCGGTCGCAGCCTGGCAGAAGACAACCATCGACTGGTGGAGATCACCGGTGACCAGTATCTCATCGAGAGTACGCCCAAAGACCCCGCAAGCGTGGAATTCGCCAGCATTCGCACCTGGGTCGACAGGACCACTTTCCTGCCCATGAAAGCCGAATACCTGGATGCGAGGGGAAAGCTCTACCGCCGAGTGCTGGCGCTCAAGGTGGAGACCATCGACGGCTACCCCACGGTTCTGGAGGCCCTGGCCGAGGATCTGGTGGCCGGAACTCGCACCCTCAACCGGTTCAGCAATCTTAAATACGATAGGGACCTGAAAGAAAATATCTTCAGCGAGCGCTTCCTGCGCCGCCCGCCCCGGGAACTGTCCCGCTGAGTGAGGGAGACGGAGCAATGAAACCCTGGATACCCGGTCTGCTGCTGTTTCTGGCCCTGGCCTCTCCCGCCCAGGCCATAGAGAGCGCCCTGCTCGAAGAGGCCGGGATCGACCTCTATGGATCCTTCGATCTGAGGATGGGCACTCGCCTGCAACAGGACGCCCATCAGCGCCGCAGCAGCCTTCAGGAAGGGCGCCTGCAGCTGGAAGCCTCCCGAATGGGGGAGGTGGCCAACCTGAGTCTGCGAGGCGACCTGGTCTTTGATCGCATCGCGAAGCATCAGAGCTTAGAGTTGGAGAGGGGAAAAGGGTTTATCGACCTGCGCGAAGCCAATGTGCAGCTCTTTCCCCACCCGCAGGCGGATCTTAAAATTGGTCGCCAGATTCTCACCTGGGGCACGGGAGACCTGCTTTTTATCAACGATCTTTTCCCCAAGGACTGGCAGGCCTTCTTCCTGGGGCGCGATGAAGAATATCTCAAGGCTCCTTCCGATGCGGCCATGCTGAGTATATTTCCCGGGGATTTCGCCCTGGACCTGATCTACAGCCCCCGATTCGACTCCGACCGCCATATCAGCGGTGAGCGCATCTCTTTCTTCAGCCCTGCTACTGCTAGCCTCAGTGGGCGGGACAACCCCGTACAGGTCAATGAGCGCGACCGCTGGTTCTCCGAAGACGAGATCGCCCTGCGCCTCAGCCGCAATCTCTCGGGGCTGGAGCTAGCCCTTTACGGCTACGATGGCTACTGGAAGAGTCCCGCAGGCATGACCGATAGCGGTCAGGCCTTTGCCCCCGGACTCCAGGTACTGGGCGCCAGCCTGCGCGTTGCACTTGGCGAAGGGCTCTTTAATATGGAGCTGGGGCGCTACGATTCAAAGCAGGACAGCGACGGAAGCAACCCCCTCATCCCCAACAGTGAGCAGCGCCTGCTGCTGGGATACGAGCGGGAGCTGGCCACCGACCTCTCGGCAGGACTCCAGTACTACCTGGAACGCATGGAAGATTACGGCAGCTACCGCTCAAACCTTCCCGCCGGCTTTGCCGCCCGAGATGAAAATCGTCAGGTCGTCAGCCTGCGCTTGACGCAGATGCTCATGAACCAGAACCTGACCCTTTCCCTTTTCGTCTACGCCTCACCCAGCGACCAGGATGCTTACCTGCGACCCGCGATCAGCTATCGCGCCAGCGACCATCTGGAGCTTTTCGCCGGGGGGAACCTGTTCACCGGAAAGGACAATCACACATTCTTCGGCCAGTTCGAAGACAACAGCAACCTCTACGCCGGATTTCGGCACAGTTTCTAATCCACAGGAGGACGTCCCATGACCATCAATCGCTATCTCAGACTTATTGCAGGTTTCTTCATCATCCTGAGCGTCGCGCTCTCCCAGCTCCACTCCCCTTACTGGATCTATTTCACCCTGTTCGTCGGGCTCAATCTCTTCCAGAGCTCCTTCTCCAACTGGTGCCCCATGATCACCCTGCTGCGCCGTCTTGGCGTAAAGGAGGGCTGAAAATGATGAGATTACTACTCTGCCTCCTGATCAGCATTCTGGTTGCCCTGCCCGCTGCCGCTTCCGAAATCCCCGAGAAAAGCCGCACCAGCATCGGAC
>JAAXQG010000049.1 GCA_012974445.1 Desulfuromonadales bacterium | reverse complement strand
AGATGTGTATAAGAGACAGGTCCCCGACATCCAGAAGACGGCCGAACTGATCCAGGAGATCTCCTCGGCCAGCAAGGAGCAGGACACCGGAGCCGAGCAGGTCAATCAGGCTATCCAGCAGCTCGACCAGGTCATCCAGCAGAACTCGGCGGCCTCGGAGCAGATGGCCTCGACGGCAGAAGAACTCTCCAGCCAGGCCGAGGAGCTACAGCACAGCATCGGCTTCTTCAGGGTCGATGGCGACAGCGCCGCGCCTCCCGCCAGAGCGCAGATTCCTGTCCCTGCACCTGCTCCTGTCCCTGCCCAGGTCGCCAAGTTCAGCACTCCTAAGAGGCGTACCGCCCCTGCCCTGACGCCTCGGGCAGCCACTGTGGCAGCCGCGACAGACGGCGGACTGGCACTGGATATGTCGACCGAGTCGGATGCGCTGGACGACGAGTTCGAGCGTTACTGACAACATCCGAGCAGGGACCGGCTGGCCCGGTCCCTGCTCCCACCCCGGAGGCTAAAGAATCGTGAGTCTTTCACAGCAGGAATTTCTCCGCCTGAGCGACTTCATCTACTCCCAGCTCGGAATCAAGATGCCGGAGAACAAGCTCACCATGGTCAAGGGCAGACTGACCAAGAGGCTGCGCGCGCTGAATCTGAACTGCTTTTCCCAATATTGCGATTTCCTGTTCAGCGATGAGGGGCAAAGCCGGGAGCTGGTTCACCTGATCAACGAGGTCACGACCAACAAGACCGACTTTTTCAGGGAGCCTGTCCACTTCGACTACCTGACCAAGACGGCTCTGCCAGAACTTCTCAGGAACCGGGATACGAAAGAAAAAAAAGGGCTCAAGCTCTGGAGCGCCGGATGCTCTACCGGTGAGGAACCCTACACCCTCAGCATGGTGCTGAACGAATTCCCGGGCCTTAAGGGAGTCTTCGACATCCTGGCCACGGACATCTCAACCCGCGTACTGGATGTCGCCCGCAAGGGGATCTATCACGAGGATCGCATTGCCCCGGTTGCCATGCCTCTACGGAAAAAATATCTCCTCAGAAGCAGGAATCAGGAAGACAGACTGGTTCGAATGAACGCAGAGCTGAGATCAAACATACGTTTCGGGCGTCTCAACTTCATGGACGAGGATTTCGGACTCAGGGAGCGCATGGACATCATTTTCTGCCGCAACGTCATCATCTACTTTGACAAGGCCACGCAGGAGACGCTGATGAACAAGTTTTGCCGTCACCTCAAGCCCGGCGGGTACCTGTTTCTGGGCCACTCCGAGTCCCTGAGCGGCTACAAGGTCCCCCTGGTTCAGGTGGCGCCTACGATCTACAAATTTCCCGGCTGATGAACAGCAGCCCGGCAGCATCGACGGTCTACCTCAAGCCGGGCGAACTCTCCATCGCGACCAGCCCGACCCGGGTCTCCACGGTTCTGGGATCCTGCGTCTCCCTCACCCTCTACTGTCGGCGCCTGAGCGTCGGGGCCATTTGCCACGCCATCCTGCCCTACGGCAAAAAGGAGGCGAGTTTCAGACATGTGGACTCCTGCATCCGCTACATGCTGAAGCGTTTCGACGAACAGGGAATCGGGCGCAGGGAGATCGAGGTCAAACTCTTCGGAGGGGCGGACATGCTTACTGGCCCCTCGGGGCGGACAACCTCCCTGAGTGTCGGGCAACAGAATGTAGATGCGGCCCTGCTCATGGTGGAAAAAGAGGGTCTGCAGCTGGCCGCCTCGAACGTGCGCGGCTCGCAGGGCAGGAGAATTCACTTCTACACCCATACCGGCGAGGTGCTGCTGAAGAGATTCGGCACATCCAGCCTCCAGACCGGACAGAGCCATGATGATGAAAATTGACAAGAAACTGATGTTCGCCATTTTCTGCGCCCTGGCATTTCTGGCCGGAGGCTGGGGGCTGTGCAAATGGCTCGAGGACTTCGGAAATCGCCATGAGCGAGCCGATCTCATGACCCTTGCCGAAGTGGCCTCCAGCTCGCTGAGTGCCAGTGAGATCGCAGCGTTAGAGGGGGTCCCTTCTGACTTAATGAATCCGCAATACCAGACCCTGGTGGAGCGATTGACGGCGACCTGCAGGATCGACCACTACATCAGCTACGCCTACCTGCTGGCCAAGAGAGATGGAAAGCTGGTCTTTCTGGCCGACGTCAGTGCGAAGGGTCCGGAGGAGGATGTCCCCCCCGGCACCCTGTATGAAGAAGCCACTGCCGAGCTCACAGGGGTATTTATCGATGGAACAGGGATTGTCGAAGGTCCCGTGGAGGATCGCTGGGGAACCTGGGTCAGCGCCCTGTCACCCATCAAAGACCCCCATACAGGAGAGGTGGTTGCGCTGCTGGGGATCGACTATTCGGCCGAGCAGTGGCAGGCCATCATCAACGTATTTCGCGGTTTAGGCATCAGCATCTCGGCCCTTGGCGGGGTCATCCTTATGTCCCTCTGCCTGCTCGCCCTGCGCATCAAGATGGCCAACGAGCGACTCCGCACCACCAACGAGATGCTGACGCGGGAAGTCAGCGAGAGGAGCAGGGCCGAGGAGGCGTACCGGGACCAGTCGCATTTCTTCCAGTCTCTGATCGACGCCATCCCCTGCCCGATCTTCTACAAGAATGCCCTGGGGCACTACCTCGGATGCAACGAGGCCTATGTCTCATTCTACGGTCTGCCCAGGGAGCAGTTCATCGGCAAGTCGGTCTTCGACCTGTCTCCGCGCAAGCTTGCCGAGATCTACCATGCGGCAGATATCGAGCTTTTCGCCAAGGGGGTCGGAGGGGAACAGACCTACGAAGCCAGCGTGGCTCCCTTCGGCAAGGAAGTGGCCGAGGTCATCTTCTACAAGGCCAACTTTCCCTCCCCCGATGGAAATCTCGGCGGCCTTGTGGGCACCATTCTCGACATCTCTGAGCGCAAGAGAGCCGAGAATGCCCTGCGCGAGAGCGAGGCCCGGTTCAGGTCGATTTTCGAGAATGCCACCGCAGGCGTGGTGACCGTCAGCCCCGAAGGCAGGGTCATTCAGGCCAACCCGGCGCTCGGTCGCCTCCTGGGGTACAGCGTAGAGGAACTGAAGAATCTCTCCTTTCTGGACGTCACCCACCCGGAGGATGTGGAGTTGAGCCACCGGCTCTACGAAAAGGTCATCACCGAGACGCCCAGGCGCATCGAATACGAAAAGCGCTACCTGGACAAGGACGGCAAGGTCGTCTGGGGCAAGGTCACCGGCACCTGGATCTTCGACGAGCAGGATCGTCCCCTCTACGCCGTGGCGCTGGTTCTCGACATCACCAGGCGCAAGGAGGCCGAGCAGCAACTCAGAGCTGCCAAGGAGACTGCCGAGGCCGCCAACAGCGCAAAGGGGGAGTTTCTGGCGAACATGAGTCACGAGATTCGAACCCCGATGAACGGCATCATCGGCATGACCGAACAGGTTCTGGAGAGCGACCTGACCGAGGATCAGCGCGACTGCCTGCATATGGCTCTGGACTCGGCCCGCTCACTGCTGGGCCTGCTCAACGACATCCTGGATTTCTCCAAGATCGAGGCGGGCAAGCTCAGCCTGGAGCAGGTCGATTTCGACCTGAGCCAAACGATGAAATCGGCGCTTTGCCCCCTGTCGCATCAGGCAACACAAAAGGGCCTGCGGCTGGAGATGAGCATCGCCCCCGACGTCCCCGCTTCCCTCAGGGGGGACCCGGCCCGGCTACGGCAGGTGCTGCTCAACCTGCTGGGCAATGCCATCAAATTCACCGAATCAGGCAGCATCTCCCTACATGTGCGCCCTGCTCCCCGCGAACGGCCTCGCAAGATGAAGGATGACCGTCCGGAGCACCTGTTTCAGTTCTGCGTTTCGGATACAGGGATCGGCATCGAGCCCGAAAAACTGAAGCAGGTATTCCAGAGCTTCGTTCAGGCCGACGGGACGGTCACCCGTAAATACGGCGGAACAGGGCTCGGCTTGAGCATCTCCAGGATGATCGTGGAGAAAATGGGAGGCCGCATCTGGGTGGAAAGCACCCCGGGGGCAGGCAGCAGCTTTCTCTTCACCGCGCCCCTGCAGCAGGGAGGCCCCTCTGTCCAAAATATAGCCTCGCCCCACCCTCAGCAGGAGCCTCGGCGCGCCCTGAGCATCCTGCTTGCCGAGGACAACCTGATCAACCAGCGCCTTGCCGTGAGAATCCTGGAAAAGGCGGGGCACCATGTCCGGGTCGCCAACAACGGCGGGGAGGCCTTGACGAGCCTGGCCCAGTACGGGGCCGACCTGATTCTGATGGATGTTCAGATGCCGAAAATGGACGGCCTGGAGGCGACCCGCGCCATCCGGAACGGAAGCTCGGCGGCGATCGACAGCCGAGTGCCCATCATCGCCCTCACGGCCCACGCCATGAAGGGGGACCGAGAGCGTTTCCTCGGCGCAGGGATGAACGACTATCTCTCCAAACCCTTGCGTGCCGAGACCCTGCTCAACGCCATCGATAAAAATGCGCCAAGGGTACCGCTCTCAGCGGAACCGCAGAAGGCTGCGATGGATGAGCCGATGCTGCTCAACGTTCCGCAGGCGCTGGAGCGGCTCGGTGACGATCTGGAACTGCTCCAGGAGCTCTGGGAGGATTTCGCCCGGCAGGCCCCTGCCGACCTCGATCAGCTCAGGGCCGCCCTGTCCGCCAAGGATCCGGAGCGGCTTCAGCATCGGGCTCACAGCCTCAAGGGGGTTTCGGCAGCCATCGGAGCCGAGCGACTCCAGCAGGCCGCCGCAAAGCTGGAGCTTGAGGCCGCAACCGGGATGCCAGCAGCACTGGAAGCACTCTGTTGCGATCTTGAGCAGGTGCTCGCCCTCAGTCTCGAGGCTATCCGGAACGAAACGAAACAATCATCTCAGGGAGTCACTAGATGAAATATCTCAGCAATTTCAAAGCCTTCTCCACTCTAACCTGCGCCCTGACGCTCTGTTTTTTGCTCCTGCTGCATCTGCTGCTTGCAGATCTCTCCCAGGGCGCAGGGCATGAACGTCAGCCCTGGATAAGACTGCTGGGCAAGGTCAATCAGGAGGCCCCGGGCTCGGTCAGGATAGCGGAGCTGGATCTTCTTACCCAGACCGAATTCGAAACCTTCGACCCCTACCTGAAAAGAACCGTTCACTACCGGGGCGTGCTGCTTCGTGAGCTCGTATCGCGCTACGCAGAGCAAGGGATCGGACGGGTGAAGCTGCTGGCCATCGATGACTACGAGATCGAATTCACTCCTGAAGAATGGAGGCAGAAGGGATTTCTTCTCGCCACCCGGATGAACGGCAAGCCGATGGGGATCCGCGACAGCGGACCGGCCAAGATCGTTATGCACTACAACCCGCAGGATGATCAGGACCGGCACTACACCCCCAAGTGGATCTGGATGGTGAACAGGATCGAGTTTCTGGAGCAGTAAGGAACAGCCATGGAACCTTTACGTCTCAAAACGATCTGGAGATCGATCCTCGCCAGGGCCCACTGGGCAGTCATTGTCGTGTCCCTGCTGCTGATCCTCTTTGCGGCCAGGCTCTCCCTGGTGACCGACGACTTCCTGACCCAGAATTACAGCTTCCACCAGAAGACGAGGGCCATCATCAAGGTCAATCTCATTTTCCAGCGGGGCTTCGGACAGGCCGCCCTGGCCCTGAACTCGGGCAACAGGGAGCTGTTTTTTCAGGGGCTGGACAACCTGGATGCGGCCTACGGATATGTGGGCACAAGCAACTATTTCGCTCCGGAGAAAAGTCGTCGGTTGAGAGACCACATCGCAGAGGTAGCTATAGGATTCGAGACGATCCACCAGAGCGGGGAGCCCATCCCCCGGGAGCAGTTGCAGGAGCTCGATGAGGAGGCGGGAGAGCTCTTCGAAATCCTCGCCAAGGAGGACCTTGAGAACTGGCAGAGCACCGTCTCCAAGAGTTCTGCCATGGATCACCGATACAAGAAGGCCAAGGCGTTTTTAAGCTTCTTCTCGGCCTTCATGCTGGCCACCAGCGCCCTGCTGATGTGGGCCCTCGCAGGGCGCAGAAAGGTCGAGACGGCCCTGCAGCAGGCCAACTCCGAACTGGAGGTCCGGGTCCAGGACAGAACCGCCAGACTGACCGACGCCAACCGGGTTCTCGAGTCCCTGTTCGAGACAGCCCCATCGGCCATCGTCACCATGGACCGGGAGAGGAAAATAACACGCTGGAACGGCACGGCCAAAGAGCTGTTCGGATGGGGCAAGGAGGAGATTCTCGGCCTCCTGAGTCCGCTTGGCTGCGACAGAGGTGTCGATCTGTGGGATAGGGCCCTGCAGGGCGAAACGCTAAGGGGGGCGGAGGTGAGCCCGAGGTCCAAGGACGGCTCCGTCAAAAAGGCCCTGCTCTCCTCGGCACCACTCCAAGACTGCGAGGGGGAGATTACCGGCAGCATCAGCATCCTGGAGGACCTCACCGAATTCAAAAAGGTGGAAACCGCCCTTCGTCAGAGCGAGGCGCGGTTCCGGTCCATCTTCGAAAACGCCGCTGCCGGCGTGGTGACCTTGAGCTCCGAGGGGAGCATCCTCCAGGCCAACCCGGCCTTCTGTCGGTTCCTCGGTTTCTCGGAGCAGGAACTCAAGGGGATGACGGCCCACGAGCTCACCCACCCCGACGACCGTCAGGCAAGCATCGATTACTACAACCAGGGGAGACTGGACCGGGTCGAGTACAACAAGAGGTATGTGCGAAAGGACGGAACGACCGTCTGGGGACAGTTCAGCGGCAACTGGGTCATCGATTCCGAAGGGGAAAAAATCTACCTCATCGCCCTGGTCCAGGACATCACCGAGAGAAGGCTCGCGGAAATAGCCCTGAAGGAGAGCGAAGAGCGCTGGAAATGGGCGCTCAACGGGAACGAAGACGGGGTCTGGGACTGGGACCTGAAAAACAACCTGGGCTATTTCTCCCGGCGCTGGAAGGAAATTCTCGGATACGAAGAACATGAAATCAGCAACACCCATGAGGCGTGGAGAGAACTGCTACACCCCGACGACCTGGATCTCGCCTATGGGGAAGCCAGGAGACACATCAGGGGCGAGATCCCGGCATACAGGGTTGAATACAGGATGAAGTGCAAGGACGGCGGCTACAAATGGATTCTTGTTCGGGGAAAGGTCACCTCCTATTCCGAGGAGGGTGTCCCCTTAAGGTTTGTGGGCACCAACACCGACATCTCCGTGCTCAAGCAGGTCGAATATGAGCTCAGAGGAGCCAAGGAGGCGGCGGAGGCCGCCAGCCGGGCCAAGGGGGAGTTTCTCGCCAACATGAGCCATGAAATCCGCACCCCGATGAATGGCATCATCGGCATGACGGATCTGCTGGCCGACACCCGGCTCAGCTCGGAACAGAGCGAATATCTCGACATGGCCAGGGAATCGGCCAGCTCCCTGCTGTGCCTGCTGAACGAAATCCTCGATTTTTCCAAGATCGAGTCGGGCAAGCTCAGCCTGGAAAGTGTCGATTTCGATCTGCCCCACTGCCTGGAATCGGCGCTGTCCACCATCCGAGCGCTGGCGCTGAAAAAGGGCATCGATCTGGAGATGGAGCTCGACCCCCGTGCCCCCCGGCTGCTCCAGGGCGACCCGGATCGCCTGAGACAGGTGCTTCTGAATCTACTGGGCAATGCCGTGAAATTCACCGAGCAGGGGTCCGTCGTACTGAGTCTCGGAGCGAAGCCTTCGAAGGGACCCCATGACGCGGGGACGTCCGGAGACATCGATCTGCATTTTTCGATCAAGGACACCGGCATCGGAATATCCCCCGCCCACCGGCGGAGCATCTTCGAGAGCTTCGCCCAGGGCGACGGTTCGGTGACCCGCAAATACGGCGGAACGGGGCTGGGCCTCGCCATCTCCAGGGAACTCGTCCAGCTGATGGGGGGGCGGATCTGGATGGAAAGCGTCCCGGATAAGGGGAGCTGCTTCCATTTCAGCCTCAGGATGAAGATCGGCAAGGAGCCGCAGCTCGCTGCAGCACAGCCACCCAGCATTTCCGGGCGAAGCAGCGTCCCGTTACGGATTCTGCTGGCCGAGGATCATCCGATAAATCAGCGTCTGACCCTTCGAATCCTGGAGAAGCGGGGACACTCGCTGCGCGTGGCGTCCAACGGCCGCGAGGCGTTGACCGAACTGGAAGAAGGCCTGTTTGACCTGATCCTGATGGACGTGCAGATGCCGGAGTTGGACGGCATAGAGGCCACCCGGATCATCCGCGCCGAAGGCGCAGGGCCCGCAGAGAGCAGCATTCCCATCATCGCCCTGACCGCCCATGCGATGAAGGGAGACAGGGAGCGTTTTTTGGCGGCGGGCATGGACGGGTATCTCTCGAAACCCCTCAACGCAGCGGAGCTGATCCGTACCGTCGAAGGCTTTCAACCCAGGGTACATGAAGAACAACGGAACCCGGCGCAGGAAATTCCGGGAACAATAGACAACCAAGGAGTGAAACGATGAAAATCCTGATCGTAGAGGACGACTTTATCAGCAGAAAATTGTTGCAGAGGATGCTCTCCGAATACGGGGAGTGTGAAATCGCCGTCAACGGTGCCGAGGCCGTAGAGGCCTTCAGTCTGGCGATGCAGGAAGGAACCCCTTACCAGCTCATCTGTCTCGACATCATGATGCCCGAGATGAACGGTCAGCAGGTCTTGAAGGTCTTTCGCAGAATAGAGAGAGACATGGGGATCAACCCCGTCGACGAGACCAGGGTCATCATGACCACCTCCCTGGATTCTCCCAAGAACGTGATCGAGGCCTACTACAAGGGGGGATGCACCAGTTATCTGGTGAAACCGATAGAGAAGAAAATGCTCATCGAAGCCCTGAAGGAGCATGGGTTAGTCCCCTGAAATTCGGCTCTATTTCTGCCGAATGACGCGAACTGCAATCGACGAAATCAAGCCTCGGCAGCAAGACCGATGCCCCTCTGCCCTCACAGGAATTATTCATGGCAAATAAGATCAAGGTCCTGATCGTGGACGACTCCGCGGTAGTGCGCCAGACCCTGGTGGACATACTTTCCTCCGATCCCGACATGGTGATCATGGCCACGGCCTCGGACCCCTATGTTGCCGCGGCCCGGCTCAAGGAGGAGGTCCCCGATGTGATCACCCTGGATGTCGAGATGCCGCGAATGGACGGGCTGACCTTCCTGCAGAAGATAATGCGTCAGCACCCCATTCCCGTGGTGATGTGCTCCAGCCTCACCGAAAAGGGGTCCGAGACGGCCCTGAAGGCACTCGAGTACGGAGCGGTTGAGATCATCCAGAAACCCCGACTCGGGACCAAGCAGTTCCTCAGCGAATCGAGGGTCCGTATCTGCGATGCGGTTAAGGCCGCAGCCGGAGCCAGAATAAAACCTCTGGCCCAACGCAGTCTCCAGGGGGCCCCGAAGCTCACGGCCGATGCCGTACTTTCCAAGCCGAGCGCCAAGGCAATGATTCAGACCACCGAAAAAGTGGTCGTGGTCGGCGCCTCGACCGGGGGGACCGAGGCGTTACGGGTTTTTCTGGAGGCTCTGCCGGCCGACACCCCGGGGATCGTGATCGTGCAGCATATGCCCGAGAGCTTCACGGCAGCCTTTGCAAAGCGACTCGACGGAATCTGCCGTATCAGCGTGAAGGAGGCCGCCGACGGAGACACTTTTTTTTTTTT
>JAAXQG010000048.1 GCA_012974445.1 Desulfuromonadales bacterium | reverse complement strand
AGATGTGTATAAGAGACAGGGTAAAAATGCCGTAGGAGTCATCATGACTGGGATGGGTGACGATGGAGCCAAGGGGATGAAGGAACTGAAGGACGCCGGAGCCAGCACCATTGCGCAGGACGAGGCCAGCTCTGTCGTGTTCGGCATGCCCAATGAAGCGATCAAGCTTGGAGGAGCGGACCAGGTCCTGTCGCTGAACAGGATTGCAGCTGAGGTTCTCAGGCTCAGCCTCTGAAACAGTCTATTTCAATGATCAAGCGACAGATATTCAATGAATTCTTGCATTTCAAAAGGAGTTGAAATGTACAATTTTAGGACCCTAATGGAGGAGACGGCTCAGGCGCAAAACATCGAGCCGACCAGAGAGGAGACGCCTCGAGCTGAGGCGCTCATTTGCGAAAAAAATGTACTCGATATTTATTTCGACGCCGTCGCCACCTCCGGGGAAAACTTTTTTCACTCTCTGGTCAAAAAACTTGCCCATGCGACGGGCGCAGATTCGGCCCTGATCTGCGAAGTCCTGCCGGATCAGCTCTCAAGAGTCAGATCTCTTGCGGTCCTGCGCGCGGGGGAATTTGTCGATAATTTTGAAGTAGATATCCCCGTTTTATGCTGTTTGAATGCCCAGGAGATCTGCCCTCTGTGCTATCCGGACCAGATGAGCGATTCCCCCCTGAAGCCGCAGGCACAGGTGCTGGGCATGGGAAACTACGTCGGGATACCCCTGATTGGTCAGGGGGGTAAATTGCTGGGCACCATGGCGCTGATGTGGCTGCGGCAGAGCGAAGACCACAGGGAAAGCAAATTGCTCCTGCAGATCCTGGCCTATCGGGTCGCCAATGAAATGGGACGTTTAAGAAGCAGTGAGCCCCAGACTGAAAAAATACAATTTCTCCTGGCCATGGCCGACGCCATACCGACGCCGATCTTCTACAAGGACCGGTCCGGTTACTACCTTGGCTGCAACCAGGCCTTCGAACGGCTCTTTGATACCACGAGGACGGAGATCGTCGGCAGCGCCCCCCATGACATTGACCCCAAGCATCTTGCTCCCAAGTTTCATGAAATGGACAAGGCGCTGCTGAAGAACCGCACACCCCAGACCTTTGAGACCACGATCCCCCTACCCGACGGGCGACACAGGGATGTGATCATCAACAAGGCGGTGATTTCCGAGCCCGATGGAAGCATCGGCGGCATCGTCGGAACCATCCTGGACATCACCGATCTACGGAAGGCGGATCGAAAGATCCAGCAGCTGGCCTACTATGATTCGCTGACCGGTCTGCCTAACCGGGTAAAGTTCAAAGAGCACCTGAGCGAGCAACTCGCCGATCAGGCCTCCCTCCAGTACCCACCGTCTGTGCTGCTCATCGACCTTTGGCGCTTCAAGGGGCTCAACGGCACCCTGGGGCACTCCAGAAGCAACCAGATCCTCACCGCCGTCGCCGAGAAGCTCGCCAACCTGGCCCACAGCAAAGACATGGTTGCCCGGGTGGGACGCGATGAATTTGCGATGACTCTTCACAGGGGGGGGGAGCAGGAAGCCAGCCGAACCTCAGAGCGGATTCTGGAACTCTTAGAGAATCCCATTAAAATCCAGGGTCAACAGGTTCAGGTCGCCGCCAGCATCGGCATTGCCCTCAGCTCTATGAATGGAGAAGGTGCGGACGACCTCATTGAAAATGCCGAGGCCGCCGTTTTCCAGGCCAAGGAAAAGGGAAAGAACTCCTACCATTTTTTTTCGAAGCAGATGAACGAGGAGGCACTAGAACAGCTGGTTCTGGAGACCCAGCTTCGACAGGCTCTGCGCCGGGAGGAGCTGCATCTGTGCTACCAGCCTCAACTTGATCTATCCACGGGACGCACGGTGGGCCTGGAAGCCCTGGTGCGATGGACGCACCCCACGCAAGGGTTGGTTCCGCCTGACCGATTTATCCCCATCGCCGAAAACTCGGGGCTGATTCTCCCCATCGGAGAATGGGTTCTCAGGACCGCCTGCATCCAGGCCAGAAAATGGCAGCAGTTCGGTCACCCTGGGTTGCGGGTTTCCGTGAACCTTTCGGGCATCCAGCTGAAACAGCCACGGCTGGTCGAAACAGTAAGCTCCATTCTTCAGGAGTGTCGACTGGACCCGAACCTGCTGGAACTGGAGCTGACCGAATCCACCATGATGGAGGACACCGAAGAGAACATTCAGATACTCAACAGGCTCAAGGGCCTGGGTATCCATCTCTCCATTGACGACTTCGGAACCGGCTTTTCCTCCTTGAGCTATCTGAAGCGTTTCCCCATCGACAAACTGAAAATCGACCGAAGTTTTTTGAGCGAAGTCCCCCACAGCGACGATGACGTAGCCATTACTAAGGCCGTTATCGCCCTGGGCCACAGTCTCGGGCTGAAAGTAATCGCCGAAGGGGTAGAGACTCAGGAGCAACTCGATTTTCTGCGCATCCAAAAGTGCGACAGCATCCAGGGTTACTTTTTTAGCCGCCCCCTGTCTCAGGCCGGCGTGGATGACTTTTTAAAAAAGGAGGGCCCCAGGAGAAGACTCTTCACAAGACCGAACGGACCGGTCTGGGCTATTTAAAGACGAACCAGGGTCCTTCCTTTGAGCTTTGCGCTAAGCATCGCTTCGATGCGCTCATCCAGTTCTTCGAGGGTGCACGTGGTTACATTTTCCATGAGGTCGGGAAGCTTCCAGTCTCCGGCGAGTCTGTCCCATATCTGCTGCCTCAGGGGATTGGGGCACTGGGCCGAGTCGATGCCGTGTAGCGAGACCCCCCGCAGGATAAAGGGGTAGACGTTGAGGGGCAGCTCCGGGGAGGCGACGAGGCCGCAGCAGGTGACGGCTCCGCCGTATCGGGTCCCCTTGATCGCTGCGGCGAGAACAGGCCCACCGGCGACATCTATGGCCCCGGCCCACTGCTCCTTCAGCAGAGGTCGCTCTGAGCCTTTGAGCAGTTCATCTCGGCTTATGATTCGGACCGCACCGAGACGGCGAAGGTAATCATCCTCACCCGTCTTGCCAGTTACGGCGACAGGGCTGTATCCAGCCCTGGCAAGCAGGCTAACAGCGAGGCTCCCGACCCCTCCCGTAGCTCCCGTCACCAGGATCTCACCCTGATCCGGTCGCACTCCGGCATCGATAAGCCGCTGCAGACTCATGGCCGCCGTGAACCCTGCCGTGCCCAGCCCCATGGCCTCAGCGAGATTCAAGCCCTCCGGCCTGCTGACAACCCAGGAGGCCGGGACGCGAATATACTCGCCGAAACCTCCCGGGGTATTCATCCCCAGGTCGAAGCTGGTGACAATGACTTCCTGGCCTGCGGCAAGGGCTGCGACACCGCTCTGCTTGACCACCCCGGCGGCGTCGATTCCCGGAGTGTGAGGGAATTTCCTCGACACCCCCGGATTCCCCGTGGCCGATAAGGCATCCTTATAGTTCAGAGACGAGTAGTGCACCCGCACCAGCACCTCCCCTTCCGGCAGTTCATCAAATCGCCTGCGGCCGATGCGCCGGATAAAGCCGTCTGCGGTCTTCTCAACGATCATGGCCCTGTAGGTGTCGTTCATCTCCATCTCCTTAATCCGAAATTATTGTTGATGATGTCTCCCAAGTCTGCCGCAAGACCCACCCCGGTCAAGCGCTCAGAACCTGTCACAGCAATCTCCCGACCGGGGATTACAGCTGCCGCAGAGCTGTTTTTAAAAAAAAACCAGAATTCGTAGTTTTTTTATTGCAAAGGATCGAGGGGCTTTGATATAAACCGTCTCGTTCAGCAACAAGCCGAAGTGGTGGAATTGGTAGACACGCATGATTCAGGTTCATGTGTCTGTAAGGACATGGGAGTTCGAGTCTCCCCTTCGGCACCACAAACAATATAGGCCAGCAACTTTAACGAGTTGCTGGCCTTTTTGTTTTCTGGTTGCGTATAGGTTGCAGTTAGGTGCTGGCACTTCCTCCCCTGGCGGGGAGATGGACCAATTCCTTCGAGTTGTAAAAAGAGCTCGTAGGCGTGTCGTGTTTCTCGAAGAAGGGCAACTCATCTTCATTGAGCACATGGACGGCGGTAATAGGCATTTTGTTGGCGTAAAGGCCACCCCTGATTCAACAGGTGGCTGGGATTGGCGCGTGACTCGATCTTAACGCAAAAGCTTTTTACAGAGTCGTGCTCTCTAAACTTTCATCAGACAGAAAAGTCCACAACCGACAGGAGAGACGCACATGCGAACCATTAAAAACGACCCGAACTGGATTCAGGTGTTTGATGACGACGAAATCCCCCCTACCAAGCAATGGAAACTCGAACATCTCCAGATGGTCTTGAAGGAGGTCCTGTTCCAGATCCACCGCTGTGGGAAAGACTCTTTGGTCTACCGCGCTGAAATCACCCTGCGTCGCGATGAAAGCCTGGAGGGTGGCGAGCACCGCGGCCAAGAGCACCTGGTCGTGGAGGTGGAATGCCCCCGCAATGGGGAGTGCCTCCAGTACGCCGGCAATGTGCTGCGACTGTGCGACCTGCCCGCCAAATCGTTCACCATCTATAGCTTGGCGGTGGTGGCCACTGGCGGAACACTTGGCTGAAGCCTCGATGTGAAGTCCCAAACATCTACGAACAAGAGACTATGCCGATAGGACCACACCTCGGACACAAACTAGGTCAAGGAGGTGACCTCCTCTGTCCAGGTATTGAGCCCGATGTTGGCCACCCCAAAGACCTGGAACAGGCCGATGGCGCAGCCCATAAAACAAGGTGATCC
>JAAXQG010000299.1 GCA_012974445.1 Desulfuromonadales bacterium | reverse complement strand
GGTGGGGCTGGCCACGGACAATCTCTTCTGGTACGCCCTGGCCTCGAGCGGTTTTCTGCTCAACCTCTTTAACCTGCTGCCCATCTCCCCCCTGGATGGGGGGCGAATCATCGGGGTGATCAGCCCCAAGCTCTGGATTCTGGGCCTGCTGGGCGCGCTGGGACTCTTCTACCTGACCTGGTCCCCCGTTATCGCCCTGATCCTGATTCTGGGCAGTTTTCAGGTCTATTCCGCTTTCAAAAAGTCAGACCATAAACAGGCTGCTTACTACAGCGTCCCCTTGGGCAGAAGGATCGCCATGGGAGTCGCTTTCCTGGCCCTGCTGGCGGTGACCTCCATCGGCATGCTGGCGGTGCAGGTTCCGCTGCATAGCTTCGATCCGCAGGCCGAATCACGGCAGATCTATTACAAAGAGCTCTAGCGTTCCCGCCGCTGCCCCGGTCTTGACCCTGTCCGATGTTTCCTCCTGTCCCGGGGGAAGCTGCCTCAGTGCCTCATTTTGTCCGACCCTCCCGCTGTTGCCCTTGATTCTCCCCCCCTTTTCGGGCTGGTCCTTATCTTGCTCCGAAGATCAATCGCTTTTATCAGGCGAAATCATCTTCGGAGCCCTTCATCATGAATCAATCCCTTGCATGGAAACAGATCCGGCTCCTTGAGCCCCTTACTCCCGAGCTGGCTGCGGAGGTTCTGCACCGCTCAACCCCGGTGCGCTTCGCTCCCGGGGACCTTCTGCTTCGAACCGGTGAGGTGCCCGAGGAGGTCTTTCTGATTCTTCGGGGCGAAGTGGAGGTAGTTCATGCCGGGCTTGACGGACGGCGGCAGACGCTGGCGCGTTTTGGGGCCGGGGAGATGGTGGGGGAGCGGGCACTGCTGTGTCGGCAGCTGCGCACGGCTGATGTGCTTGCCACTCTGGAGTTGGAAGCGCTGCGGCTGCCAGGGGAAGATTTTCTCTGGCTGATTCGCGAGACCCCTGCCGGGCTCAGTCTGTCCACTCATCTGGCCGAGATGCTGGGAAACTGGACGCAGCGCATGGATCGCCGGGAGCAGGAGACCCGGGAGATGCTCACCAATCTGGTGGCCTGGCAGATTCTGCCGGAATTCGAATCCTTCCCCGGCAGCACCCCCTGGGCTCTGGAACTCAACGAGCGGCTGCGAAGCCTGGGGCCGGGACGGGATCCGGTTCTGATTTACGGGGAACCGGGGACCTGGAAAGAGCTGGTGGCCCGTCTGATCCATCGGCACTGCGGCAATGCCCTGCGCCCTATCTTTCACTTGGACTGCCTGGAACCCCCGCCGGTATTGCGTGGGTTGCTCCCGGGTAATCTCTCATCCCTGGGGCCCCGGGGGGGCTCGCAGCTGGCATCTTTGTTCGGACACAAGCCTGATGATCTGCTCTACGCCAGGGGGAGTGCCCGGGGTTATCTGGAGCTGTCCAGCGGTGGGGATCTCATCCTGGAGAACGTGGAGGAACTTCATCCACAGGTTCAGGAATTGCTCCTCAAGGCACTGAGAGAGAAGGTGTTTTTCAGGGTTGGGGAGTCCGAGGCCCGCAGTCTTGAGCTGAGAATCATTGCCACCACCGACAGCGACCTGAGGAGTCTGGTGGATCAAGGGCGGTTCAGCCTCGAGCTCTACGGGCTGCTGTCGGGACAGAGGGTGGAGCTGCGTTGCCTGAGGGAGCGCCGCAAGGACATTCCGGAGATCGCCCGCAGTCTTCTGGGGCCCCTTAATCGCAAACATCACAAGGGGGTGCGTCAGATATCCCAGGGGGCGATGAACAAGCTGGTGGATTATGACTGGCCTCTCAACGGCCAGGAGTTGCAGATGACCCTGGATCGGGCCGTTGCCCTGTGCCATGGGGAGCAGGTCGAAGAGGGGGATGTGGCTCTGGACCTGCGCCGCACCGAAGCGGCGGGGCGTTTCAATCTCATGGAGCTTCCGGGGCTGGAGCAGGGCATCAAGGCCACGGCCCTGCCTGGAGTTCTGAGGTTCCTGTCTGCGCCTATTTTTTTGCTGATTCTGGCCGCCTGCTTCTGGCTGCCCGAGAGCGGCAATCCCGGCAATGCGGCGGTCTGGACCCTCTGGTGGCCCTCGCTGCTGGTACTGGTGCTGCTTTTCTCCCGTATCTGGTGTTCCTTCTGTCCGCTGATGACCCTGGGGAGCTGGAGTGCCGCGTTGAGGAAGCGGTTTCTGCCCCTTCCTGCGCTGCTCAGGAGCCAAGGGGTGCTGCTTTCCTCGCTGGGGATCTTCGCCCTGCTGCTCATCGAGCAGGCCTCGGGGATGATGCAGGCGCCCCGGGCAACGGGGATGCTCCTGACCTCCCTGCTGGCCGGAGCGCTGATCTGCCATCAGCTCTACGGCCAGCGAGTCTGGTGCCGATTTATCTGCCCTCTGGGGCGCTTTCTGGGGCAGATGACCAAGCTGAGCCTTCTGAAGCTGCGCAGTACCCCCAGTGTCTGCCTGAGCCAGTGTCGCACCGATGCCTGCGTCCGGGACGGCCATTGCCCCATGGAGCTTCACCCCGCGGCGGCCGACCATGGTGGCCAGTGTATCCTCTGTCTGGAGTGCGTCAGGTCCTGCCCTCATCGGGCGATTCGTCTGGATCTGCGTCTGCCCTGGCAGGGGCTGATGGCCCCGCGTCATCTCAGGAGTCGGGAAGTCTATCTGGTTCTGGCGCTGCTGGCCTTTCTTCCCGCCATGATGATGGGCGAGCGCGTCGCGCTTCAGGAGCAGAAGATCGCCATGGTGCTGGGGGTGTTCATTGTGCTGATCTGCTGTTTCTTTGTGCTGGTTTCGGGGCGGGAGAAACTGGCGGGGCGAAGATTCGCCATCGCCTGTGTTCCACTGGTTTTTTCGGGTTTCTGCGTTTTCTATGGTGATATGGCTATGGCCTCGGCTCAGGAGATGCTTCGGCTTCAGGGCCCCGGGTTGCTTGCGCCCGAAGTGCTGACGACGGCGGAGGTGCTGTTGCGGCTCTCAGGAGCGGTTTTTCCCTTGGCTGTGACCGGCACCGGGCTGCTGATCGCCCTGATCAGTTTGAAGAAGCTCTGGGCGCAGACAGTGCAGCCGGTTCCTGTGGCCCAGATTCTGGGATTGCTGCTGGCGGCCGCAAGCCTGCTGCTGGCGTAGAGCTCCAGGCTACTCAGCATATCTGTCTGCAATGATATCCAGGGCGCCGCTTTTCCTGAGCTGATTCAGGGCCTTTTGAAGCTCAGTGATGACCTGGTCATCCGTTTTTTTGTTGAGGGCGTAGTAGTAGTTAACTTTCTTCAGATTATAGATCGTCCCATACTCTTGCTGGTCTCCAAGAGCATTTAAATTCCAGAGAGCAGATTTTCTTTCATAGGCCAGCATGTCCAGCTTGCCCTGACTCAGACTTCTGGTCAGATAATGGCCGTTTATAAACCGATGAATATTTTTACGGTTCACTCCCTGCTCCAGAAGCAGCAGCTCGCCGACGTCATTGATCACTACACCGATGCGGTAGTTGCCGCTGTTGATCTCTTCCAGTGACTTCAGGCTGTAGTTGTCGCCAATGGGTGCCAGCACCACGATCTCGGAGCGAACGATGGGGCCCACCCATTTAAACAGGTTCTCTCTGGAGTCGGTGCGGGCCATGGAGAAAAGCAGGGTGTTTTTTTTCTTCAGGGCTAGGTTGTATCCCTGAGCCCAGAACAGGGAAGTGATCCGGTGTTTCTTGGGGTCGGAATCGACAATTTTGAGCATTTCTATCAGGGTGTCTGTGGCGAAACCCTGGAGACGGCCATCTTCTGTGAAGTTGAAGGGGGGATATTCTTCGGTGATCAGATTCAGCTCTTCGACATCCAGGGCAAAGAGACTGTTTGAGAGACATAGAAGCAGGATCATTGCAGCAACCATTTTCATCGGGCATACCGTTCATAGCAGGTGGGTAGAAAACAGGATCTGAATTCCCTTGAACTATAACGTCCCTGCAAAGAGTATCAACGGTTGCCGGTACGGCGAGTGTGCAATCAAAAAAACAAGCTGTGCCCTGTTCTGCTCTGCCTCCATTGAGAAAAAAGCATTGCCTGTGGTCAGGGGGGGCCATTAGTATGCCTGTCTGAAATTGCTTTGCATGCGAGGTTCTGATTTGAAAAGCTATGTTCTGGTGGAGCCCGGCAATATCGATTGCCGTGAGCTGTCATCGCCCGTCCCCGCTCCCGGGGAAGTGCTCATCGATATTAAGGCCGCGCTTACCTGCGGTACCGATCTTAAAACCTACCGCCGAGGTCATCCCAAGATCCCCCTGCCTTCGCCTTTCGGCCACGAGTTCTCCGGCACCGTTGCGGCGGTGGGAGATGGGGTGTGCGATTTCTCTGTCGGCGATGCGGTCATGGCGGTGCACACGGCCCCCTGCGGCCAGTGTCCCGACTGTCTGGAGGGGCTGGAGAATCTCTGCGCGACCCTGATGGAGACCAAGGTGCTAGGGGCTTTCTCCGAGCAGATTCTGCTTCCGGCGCATATCGTGAAACAGAATCTCTACCCCAAGCCGCAGCAGTTGAGCTTCGAGGAGGCGGCCTTTCTGGAGCCGCTGGCCTGCGTGGTTTATGGCGACATGGTTCAGCCCATAATTCCGGGGCAGAGTCTGCTGATCATCGGTGCCGGACCCATCGGACTGCTTTTTCTGCTGCTGGCCAAGGCCAGGGGGGCGGGCCGCGTCATCGTGGCGGGGCGCAGGGCCGACCGCCTGCAACTCGCCCGGGAGCTGGGCGCTGACGAGGTCATCGATGTGCAGTCGACGGACCCTCTGGCCCGGATACATGAACTCACGGCCGGGCGCGGGGTGGCTCAGGTGATCGAGTGCACCGGAGTGCCCCAGGTCTGGGAGGACTCGGTGCAGATGGTGCGCAAGGGAGGGCGGGTGCTGCTCTTCGGCGGCTGTGCTTCGGGGACAAAGGTCAGCTTCGACACGGCCCGGCTGCATTACGATCAGATCCGCTTGGACGGCGCCTTTCATTTTACCCCCGAGGCCGTTCGCCGGGCCCGGGAGCTTCTGGTCGAGGGCGTGCTGGATGTGGGTCCCCTGATCAGTGCGCGGCGCAGCCTCGGCTGTCTGGAAGAGGTGCTGGAGCTGCTGCTTGAGGGAAAGGGGATCAAGTATGCCCTCTGCCCCGGGGGGCTGTCATGAAGCTGCCCGAGCAGATGCAGGTGGCCATGGTCCATGATTTCGGGGACGTGCGCATCGAGTCCCGCCCTGTCCCCGCCATCTCCGAGGATGAGATTCTGGTGCGTATCGCCGCCTGTGGTATCTGCTCCGGCGATGTGATGGACTGGTACATCCGTGCCAAGGCCCCGCTGGTGCTGGGGCACGAACCTGCCGGCACCGTGGTTGCCGCGGGGAGCCGGGTGAAGGGCTTTGCGCCGGGGGACCGGGTGTTCATACATCATCATGCCCCCTGTTTTCTCTGCGAGCGCTGCCGCCGGGGGCTCTACAGCCTCTGCCCAACGTGGAAATCCAGTCACCTCGATCCGGGGGGGATGGCCCAGTACGTCCGGGTGCCTGCGGCCAACCTGGCCGATACCCTGATCCTGCCCCCGGAGGTGGACTTCGAAGGGGGGACCCTGGTGGAGCCCGCCGCCTGCAGCGTCAAGGCGCTGCGCCGCAGTGGCCTGCTGGCCGGAGAGACGGTGCTGGTCACGGGGCTGGGGGTCATGGGGCTGCTCAACATCATGGTGGCCCGCGCCTTCGGGGCCGGGCGGATCATCGCCGCCGACCTGCACCCCTGGCGGCTCTCGAAGGCTCTTGAGGCCGGGGCCGATGCTCTGGTGGATGTATCGAAGGAGGATCTGGGCGAGGCGGTACGCCGTCTCACCGGCGGGGTCGGAGCCCATCGGGTCATCGTCGGACCCGGCAGCTCATCGGCCATGGCTCAGGGGATCCGGGCCTGCGCGCCAGGGGGAACGGTGGTTTTCTTCACCCCTACGCCCCCGGGGGAAATTCTGAACCTGGAGCCTCATTATCTCTATTTTAACGAAATCACCCTGGCCTGTTCCTATTCCTGCGGTCCCTTCGATACCCGCGACGCCCTGGATATGATCGCCCGCGGGCAGATCCGTCCCCGGGAGCTGGTGACCCACCGGTTCTCGCTGGAGCAGGCCGGAGAGGCCTTTGCGCTCACGGCCAGGGGGGGCGAATCCCTCAAGGCCCTGGTACTGCTGGAGGAATCATGAGTGAGAAAAACGAGTCGGCCGGGTTCAGCTGTGACTGGAGCGCCGGGAAGCCCTCAGCGCCCGGGGACAACCGCAGCGCCCTTTATCGTTTCCGGGAGGGGTTTCACTGGGATGGAGTGGAGCAGCAGCGCTACAAGACCCCGGATGGAAGCTGGATGGAGGTGGCCAGGCAGGTGCTCATCGGGGAGCGGGGGGAATCTGCCCGTTTTGACCTGCGTTATTTTGAGATCGCTCCCGGCGGTCATTCCACCCTGGAGGTTCACGACCACGAGCATGTGGTGATCGGCCTGCGGGGCCGGGGCCGGACGCTGCTGGCCGGGGAGATGGTGGAAATCGGTTTTCTCGACACCCTTTATGTCTGCCCTGAAGATCCTCATCAGCTGCTCAATCCTTTTGACGAGCCCTTCGGTTTTTTCTGCATCGTTAATCACGAACGGGACCGTCCCCGCCCCCTGAATGCGCAGCAGGCCGAAGCGCTGCGGGCAAGGGGCTGCGACGTTCGGGGAGAAGAGAGTCCATGAGTGATATGGAGGACGTTTACCGTGCTACGGTGGCCAAGTGGGGAGAAGAGGGGCAGTATGATCAGGCGGTGGAGGAGTGCGCCGAGCTCATTGCGGTGCTCAAGCACTTTCGCCGGGGCAAGGCGGGCGCTGCGGAGGTCATCAGCGAGCTGGCTGATGTTCGCCTGATGGTAGGGCAGCTCAGCTGGATGTTCGGAGAGCTGGAGGTACGCCGGGCAGTGGACGAAAAACTTGTTAAACTGCAGGGATTGCTTCAGCAGGATGACTAGTACGATGACCCTTTTTTCTGGAGGATGACGCAATGGAAGACTGGACAGCGGACAGACTGCTTCAACTCTCAGGGGGCTACTGGGGTTCCTGTGCCCTTCATGCCTGCGTCAAACTCGATCTCTTTGGCGCTCTGGGCAAGAAGGTTATGGGTGCGGAGCTTCTGGCTGAGACCCTGGGTGCCGACGAGCGGGCCCTTTCCATGCTTCTGGATGCCGCAGCGGCCCTGGGGCTGCTGCACAAGTCCGCCGAGACCTACGGCAATACCCCCTTCAGCCTGCGCTATCTCTGCAAAAAAACTTCCCCCAATTACCTGGGTGACATTCTGCTGCATCATCATTACCTGGTCGAGGCCTGGGGGAAGCTGGATCTCTCGGTGCTCAGCGGAGCGCCGCTGCGCGACGGGGCAAGCGACGGAGATCCCGTCCAGCGCGAGGCATTTCTCATGGGGATGTCCAACCTGGCCTCCCTGGTGGCTCCGGCTCTGGTGCCCCAGATCGATCTGCAGGGCAAGCGTCAGCTGCTTGATCTGGGGGGAGGACCGGGGACCTACGCCTTTCATTTCTGCCGCCAGAACCCCGAGCTCGAAGCTCTGGTCTTCGATCTACCTACCTCGGAGCCTTTCGAGTCCCGCTGTGCGCAGAATTTCAATCTCGATGATCGGGTTCGTTTTCAGGGTGGGGACTTCCTGGCCGATGAGATCGAGGGGCGATTTGACGTGGCCTGGCTTTCTCATATTCTCCATGGCGAGAGTCCCGAGAACTGCGCCCTGATCCTGAGCAAGGCGGCTCAGGCCCTGGAGCCTGGAGGGCTGCTGCTGATTCACGAATTCATCCTGGACGATTCTGGGGCGGCGCCCCTGTTTCCTGCGCTCTTTTCCCTGAATATGCTGCTCAACACGCAAGGGGGGCGCTCCTATCGGGAGCGGGAGCTGCGCGCCATGCTCGAGGCGGCTGGCCTTTGCAGCATTGAGCGCCTGGAGATTGAAATTCCCTTGTATTCTACGGTACTTGCCGCGAAGCGAAAGGAGTAGTTCCCATGTCTGCACGCAAGCTGCTTTGCTACCTCGAGCCTCAGTTGGGGCGTGAAATTCATGTAGGGCCCTGGCTTGACATCGATCAGGAGCGTATCGACCGCTTCGCCGAGCTGACCGGTGATATGCAGTGGATCCACACCGATCCCGTCCGTGCCGGCAAGGAGTCGCCCTACGGCACCACGGTGGCCCACGGCTACCTGACCCTTTCGCTGCTGCCTTTTCTCACCGAGAGCAATCATCCCGATTTTTTTCAGAAAAACTATCCCGGCATGGGCTACCGGGTGAACTACGGATTGAACCGGGTGCGCTTTCCTGCTCCTGTGCGGGCCGGCAGCCGCATCCGGGCCCGCACCCGCATCGAATCCGCCGAAGCGGTCGGAGGCGGCGCCGTTCAGATTCTCTATAGACTCGAGGTCGAGATCGAGGCAGGGGACAAGCCCGCCTGCGTGGCCGAGTCCATCGTCCGGGTCTATCCCCCCGCTTGAGTGCCGAGGGCTCAGTCATACTCCCCTCGGGAACGGTGCTGGATGCCTGCGATCTGACCGAGCAGTTTATCCGCGCCTCGGGTCCAGGGGGGCAGAAGGTCAATACCTCCTCTACCGCGGTGCAGCTGCGCTTTCGTGTCAGCGGCGGGCGCAGTTTGGCTCCTGCGGTGGTTTCCAGGCTGAGCGTGCTTGCCGGGTCGCGCATGACCAGGGAGGGGGAGCTGGTCATCGAGGCCAGTGAGTTCCGCTCTCGGCAGCGCAATCGGGAGGCGGCCCTGGAGCGTCTGGATGAGCTGATCGCAAGGGCTAAAGTTCGACCCAAGCCGAGGCGCCCCACCAAACCGACCCGCTCATCCCAGAGAAAACGCCTGGAATCCAAGAAAAAACACAGCAGTCTCAAGAAGAACCGATGCCGCCCCGGCAGCAACGATTGAGCTCCTCGACAGCCTTTCTTGGCGCGGTACCCTTGTATGCAGGAGGGGGCGCAAAAGGAGTCTGTCATGATTCAGGTTTTGTTCGCTGTATTGCTTCTGCTGCTCAGCGCTTTTCCGGTCTCGGCCCTGGGCGGCCCCGTCGGGGATCCAAGTTTTGAGGCGGTGCGAGCTGATGTCTACATCCTTCGAGGGCAGGGGGGCAACTTGGCCCTGCTTAGCTCCAGCCAGGGCTCCCTGCTCGTCGATGACCAGTACGCTCCGGCAGCGAAGGCGATCCGCAGTGCGGTCGAAGCCCTCGGGGCTAAGCCGGTCCGTTTGCTTCTCAACACCCATTGGCATCAGGATCATACCGGAGGCAATGAGTTCTTCGGCCAGTCCGGGGCGATCATCGTTGCCCATGATAATGTTCGAAAACGTCTGAGCACGGATCAATTCATCGAATTTTTCTCATCGACTGTCCCGGCCTCTGCTCCGGTTGCACTTCCGATGATCAGTTTCAGCCAGGATCTCAGCTTTCATCTGGGTGATGAGCTGGTCCGGGTCTATCACCTGCCCGAGGCCCATACCGATGGGGACGCCATCGTTCATTTTCGTAAGGCCAACGTTTTTCATTTGGGAGACATTTTTTTCAGTGAGGGATACCCCTTTATCGACCTCGGCTCCGGCGGCAGCGCCGAGGGGCTCATCGAGGCTGTGGATCGAGCTCTCGCCCTGGTCGATCAGGACAGTCTGATTATCCCTGGGCACGGCCCTGTGGCCAGGGCCGAAGATCTCAGGGCGTACCGGTACATGCTGCGTACCATTGTGGACCGGGTTGCCGTACTCAAGGCTGCCGGAATGAACCTTGATGCTCTGACGCTTGCGCGTCCCACCGCAACCTTCGATGCCAGATGGGGGGCAGGGCTGCTGAGTGGGGATGATTTCGCCACCCTGATTTATCTGGATCATGGTCCCTAGGAGCCTGTCGGACTATCCATGAGCTGGCTGCAAATTCAGCTCTTTGGTTCATCATTCAGTTCGTTTTCGGTCCATAGCGACGGCTATGAACCTTCAAAAGAGCTAAAAGCTGCCCTCAAAGATCCAGATTTTCGCTTCAGCCCGCATAGTCCGACAGACTCTTAGTTAATTTGTTCGCCCCTTGGCCCAAAGCAAGTTAGTCGACTGTTCTTCATGAGTTATTTTGACTCAAGGAGATTGCGCCTTGGTCCATCTGTCTCTATACTGGCTCTTTGTTGAAGTATTGACTCGCCTGGATATGGGGCGACCGGGCTCAGGGAAGGTACGGGGTTTTTCGATGGATGTTATTTATTTTGCCCATGGCAAGGAGAGCGGACCGCAGGGAGCCAAGATAAACGCCTTGTCCGAAATCGGAAAGTCCAGAGGTTTTCATATCGAGAGCCTCGATTATCGCAGGGTGGCTGATCCTCAGGAACGGGTGGAGATGCTACTGCGGCGTCTGACGGATCATTCCGGTCGTGTGGTGTTGGTCGGCTCCAGTATGGGAGCCTATGTTTCCTTGCTGGCATCGGCGGCCATCAAGCCTTCGGGGCTTTTTTTGATGGCTCCTGCTGTCTATTTGCCCGGTTACGAGGTTCAGGAGCCCGTGCCCTGGGCAGATAAAATCACCATCGTACACGGTTGGGGCGATACGGTAGTCCCGCCGGAAAATGTCACCCGGTTTGCCCGCAGGCACCGGGCCCAGCTTCATATGGTGACGGACGATCACCTCCTGCGCGGGCAGATTCCTTTTCTGCAGAAGATCTTCTCCTGGTTTCTCGATGATCTTTCGCGCCCCGGTGAACCCAGTTAGATAGATGATCTGTCCGAGGATTTGTATTGATGGACGAATTTAAAACCAGGGGTATTCTTGCGGCCATCTACAGTCGCAAAGAGTTGAAGAGTCTATTCCAGAACTATCTGCTGGTGCTCTGCCTTCTTGAGGGGTTTCTCTTCTTCGGCTGTTTTGTTACCTATCTCGCCGGTGATGCAACGGAATTTCCCTGGAAGCTCTATCTCTTCGCTGCCTTTTCGGCTCCGGTGGCCCTCACCCTGGTCTTTGGTCTGACCCTCAAGGTCTTCGATGCACATTTTTCCCCGCCCTGCGCTCAGGAGTCGGTAACGAGCCTGAGCGCAGGCTCACGACTTGATATGCTCTACGGTCTTACCCGTCAGGTTCCCCTGCTGCTCTGGCTCTTTTTGCTGTTGGTTTCTACGGGCCTGCTCTACAAGATGGACGACATCGCTCACTACCTGGTTCAGACCGGGGAAGCGGCGGCCCGAACCCTGCTCATGGCTCTGGGCGCCCTGTCGGGGGCGGCGATGTTGCTGGCTGTGCTCTGGTTGGTTCTGAACTATCTGCTTCGTCGTCGCAAAATGGAGCAGAATCACCTCTACCGAATGGAGGTGCTGCAGCGCACCGGCATGGTTCTGCTGGAGGATGGCGCCAGTTCTGAGCCCTCTTCTTCATCGGGGCAGACTGCCCCGATGCTCATCGATAAAAACTCCCCTGATGAGAAATTTCCCATTCTTCCTCGTTTTGGGCGCTGAGTTCCCTCTTTTTCCTTGGCGGGATAATCTATACTGTTTATAATTCGAAGCTTTGCGAGTCCCGTCCTGGATTCCTGCTTCTGTTATTGAATCTTCAAGGAGTTTGTTTTGAATATCACCGTGATCGGTACAGGGTATGTTGGACTCGTCACCGGAGCCTGTTTCGCTGAGATGGGCAACCATGTCTGCTGCGTTGATGTGGACCTGCAGAAGGTGGATCGACTCCGAGACGGAATTATCCCCATTCACGAACCGGGGATCGAGGAGCTCGTCAAGACCAATCAGGAGGAGGGCCGCCTCAGCTTCACCAGCTCTCTGGCCGAGGGGATGGCGGATTCATCGGTCTATTTTATCGGTGTCGGAACCCCTCCCGGGGAAGATGGGTCCGCTGATCTTCAGTATGTGCTTCAGGTTGCTCGGGAGATCGGTCAGAACCTGAAGGACTACGGTGTCATCGTCGACAAGTCCACGGTTCCCGTGGGCACGGCCGACAGGGTGCGTGAGGCTGTTCAGGCCGAACTCGATGCCCGCGGGGTCGATATTGACTTTGATGTGGTGAGTAATCCTGAATTCCTGAAGGAGGGCGCTGCGGTCAACGACTTCATGCGTCCTGATCGCATCGTCGTGGGCTCTGATAGCGCCCGGGCCCGGGAGCTCATGCATGAGCTCTACGCCCCCTTCAACCGCAACCATGAAAGAACGATTTTCATGGGCGTGCGCGATGCGGAGATGACCAAGTACGCCGCCAATGCCATGCTGGCGACCAAGATCTCTTTCATGAACGAAATTTCCAATCTCTGTGATCGCCTCGATGTGGATGTGGAAAAAGTGCGTGTCGGCATAGGTTCGGACAGCCGTATCGGCTATTCTTTTATCTATCCCGGTTGCGGTTACGGGGGCAGTTGCTTTCCCAAGGACGTTCGCGCTCTGATCAATATGGCTGATGCCTGTGATTTCGAGCCTTCCGTCCTCAAGGCGGTTCATGCCCGCAACGAAGCGCAGAAGCATCTGCTCTTTGAGAAAATTGTATGTCGCTTCGGAGCCGACCTCTCCGGGCTCAGCTTCGGCCTCTGGGGGCTGGCATTCAAGCCCGACACGGACGATATGCGTGATGCCCCCTCTATCGTTCTGCTCGAAGCGTTGATCGGTGCAGGAGCCAATGTGAAGGCCTATGATCCAGTAGCTATGGATGCAGCTCGTGAGTTTCTTCCTTCCTCATGGTTCGACACCGGCCGTCTCAGTCTGGCTCAGCATCAGTACGCCGCTCTTGATCAGGTCGATGCCATGGCTCTGGTGACCGAATGGAAACCCTTCAGGCACCCGGATTTCGATGCGATGAAGCGGATGATGAAGCAACCCGTTATTTTCGACGGGCGTAATATCTATGATATGAAAACACTCAAGGACAGCGGTTTCGAGTATGTCGGCATTGGACGTCGATTGAACTGAGGCGGGCTGGAACAGGATCTGTTATGTTGAAAAGTATGACCGGATATGGAAAGGCCGTGGCCGAAGGCGGCTCCCTTTGCGTCTCCGTGGAAATTAAAACGGTCAATCATCGCTACTGTGATATCGGCCTCAAAGCTCCCCGCAGTCTGATGGCCTACGAGAATGATATCCGTAAACAGGTATCCCAGAGTCTGAAGAGGGGGAAAGTCGATCTGTTTATCAGTATCGATCAGCCCGGCGAAGCTGCGGCTGTACCCGGGGTAAATACCCTTCTGGCCGAGCGTTATCTTGAGTTGTTCAAGGGTCTCAGCCAGCAGTACGGACTGGGCTCCGAAATTCCCCTGGAGCTGCTCGTCTCCCAGAAAGACGTGCTGACCCTTCAGGAGCAGTCTCTGGACGACCAGGCTCTTCTGAGTTGCCTCAAAGAGGCTTTGGCCGAGGCTCTCAAGGCCGTCACGCTCATGCGCTCCCGAGAGGGGGAGGCGACCCGGGAAGACATGGATGCCCGGGTCTCAGGTGTCGAGGATCTGCTCAAGGCAGTCATGGAACGCTCTCCTCTTGTGGTCGGCGAATGGCGCGAGCGTCTCCATGAGAGACTTTGTCGTCTGGGCGATGAGATCGAGATTGATCCCCAGCGGGTCGCTCAGGAGATCACTCTTTTTACCGACCGCTGCGATATCAGCGAGGAAATCGCTCGTTTCCAGAGTCATGTGGTTCAGTTTCGTGACCTGTACGAGTCGCAGGAACCCGTGGGAAGGCAAATGGATTTTCTGCTTCAGGAATTTAATCGTGAAGTTAATACCATGGGGTCCAAGGCCAATGACGCACAACTCAGCCGTCTGGTGGTGAGCCTCAAGTCTGAGCTGGAAAAGATCAGGGAACAGGTTCAAAACATTGAGTAATTCAGTTCTTGAAAAGGGCTGCGCTCGCACTGGCGAGGGAATGCTCTTTATCGTCTCGGCCCCTTCCGGTGCGGGCAAGACAACTCTGTGCAGAGAGCTTCTCACCCGGTTCCCGGAAATGAAGCTCTCGATTTCCCATACCACGCGTGCTATGCGCGAAGGAGAGGTCGACGGAGTGGATTATCACTTTGTGGATGGGGATCTCTTCGACAGCATGGCCCGGCAGGGACGTTTTGCCGAGTGGGCCGAGGTGCATGATAACTGCTACGGAACGGGAATCGAGCGACTTGAGGAGCTGCGGATGGCCGGAGTCGATGTGCTGCTGGATATCGACTACCAGGGTGCCGATCAGATCCGGAGCAATTACGGTCACGGAATCTTTGTTTTTATTCTTCCCCCCTCGGTTGAGGAACTTGAGCGCCGGTTGCGCGGCCGGGGAACTGACCGTCCGGAAGTCATCTCCCGTCGCATCGATAATGCGCGTTTTGAGATGGACCAGGCTTCCCGATACGATTACATTATTGTGAATGATGAGCTGCCGGTGGCTTTTGAGCAGTTTCGCTCTATCGTTATTGCCGAACATTGCCGTGCCAGGCGGGTTGTCACCCCTTAGCACATTGCAGTCTTACAACTGATCCCGGGTGCAGAGCCCGGCTTATGAACCCCTGAAGGAGTTACACTATGGCTCGCGTTACAGTACAGGATTGCCTTGAGCAGGTCCCCAACCGTTTTTTGTTGACCATGATTGCCGCCAAGAGGTCAAAGCAGCTCTATAAGGGAGCTCCTCCCTTGATTGAAAATCGATCGGGCAACAAAAATGTTGTTCTTGCCCTTCGGGAAATCGCCGCTGGTAAGATCGACTACTCATTCCCCACCCGTAAGTAGTTCTCGCGGCGCGCCGGGTTGTTTTGAGGCCCGGCGCGCCAATTGCTGAAGGTTCTTCGGTCCGGAATCTATTCCGGAGGAGATATCGATGATTCAGCTTCAGGATGTGATCGATGGGATTCAGTCCCATCTGCCCGATACCGATCTTGCCCCAATTCAGGATGCCTGGGATTTCTGCTCTTCCCTGCACGCCGATGATAAGCGTCGCAGCGGTGATCCCTATACTTCCCATCTGCTTGAAGTCACCTATATCCTTACCCTCTTCAAGGTCGACCTGCCCACGGCTCTTGCGGGTTTGCTGCATCACACGGTTCTCAATGAACACTGTGATCTCAAGACCATCTCAGATCGATTCGGCGAAGAAGTGGCAGAGCTGGTCGAGGGGGTCTGTAAGGTGGATCGGCTCTCTTTTCGGGGTGAGAAGGACTCCGAGGCTGAAAACTTCCGCAAGTTGCTCATGGCCCTTGCCCGGGATATCCGTGTCGTACTGATCAAGCTTGCCGATCAGGTTCACGACATGCGAACCGTCGATGCCCTTCCCGCTGAAACACAGCAGCGCATTGCACGGGAGACCCGCCATATTTACGCTCCTTTGGCCAACCGCCTCGGTATGAGCTGGGTGAAGAGCGAACTTGAAGATCTCTGTTTTCATGTGCTGGAGCCTGAGGTCTACGAAGATCTTCGGGCCCAGGTTTCCGATGCAGTGAAGCAGCGCGAGTCCCATCTGCAGTTGATCAAGAAGGAACTCAGCGAACTGTTGGAGAAACAGCAGATCGCCGGCGAAGTCTCCGGGCGGGCCAAACATCTGTTTTCCCTGTACAAGAAAATACGTCGACAGGGCGTTTCGCTTGATGAGGTCTTTGACCTCATCGCCTTTCGCGTCCTGGTGGAATCGGTGCGCGACTGTTATGCCGTGCTGGGCATGATTCATTCGTTGTGGAAGCCGGTATCGGGACGATTCAAGGACTACATCGCCATGCCCAAGGCGAACATGTATCAGTCCTTGCACACGACGGTTGTGGGACCCCAGGGGGCTCGGATGGAGGTTCAGATCCGAACCTTTGAGATGCATTCTGTGGCTGAAGAGGGGATCGCCGCTCACTGGAAGTACAAGGAAGGCGGAGGGGGGGCACCTGACGAAGGGGTGAGCAAGATGCGTCAGCTGCAGCAGGAGTTGCGTGATGCCGGCGAATTTGCCGATAGTCTAGCCGTCGACCTGTTTCCTGATTCGGTTTATGTCTTCACTCCCGAGGGCGCAGTCAAAGAGCTCGCACAGGGCGCTTGTACCATTGATTTTGCCTTTGCCGTTCATTCCGATGTGGGGATGCATTGCACGGGTGCTCGTATCAACGGCAAGCTGGTTCCCCTCAAGACCGCACTTAATAATGGCGATATGGTCGAGATTGTCACTTCTTCGTCACAGAGTCCGAGCAAGGACTGGTTGAAGTTCGTCACAACCTCCAGGGCACGCAACCGGATTCGGCAATGGATCAAGGCTCAAGAGCGGCAGCGCAGTCTGGAACTGGGGCGCGAGGTTTTCGAGAAGGGGCTGCGCAAATACGGCTTCGGTCTCAAGAAGACCCTTGCCTCCCCGGATATGGCTGAGGCCGTCACTGCATTCGGTATGAAGGAGGCCGATGACCTGCTTGTGGCCATCGGTTATGGCAAGCTCTCCTGCGGGCAGGTTCTCTCTTATGTCGTGCCCCAGGAGCAGTTTCAGGCCGACAAGCAGAAGAAGAACCCCTTGGGCAGGGTGCTGCAGAAGTTCCGGAAGAAAAAAACTTCGGAAGGAATCCTGATTCAGGGGATCGATGACATCATGGTGCGTTTTGCCCAGTGTTGCAATCCCCTGCCCGGTGACGCTGTTGTCGGGTTTATTACCCAGGGCAGGGGGGTTACTGTCCATATCGGAGATTGTGTTCAAGTGCAGGAAGCTGATCCTGAGCGCCAGGTCGATGTCAGCTGGGATCCAAGCAAGAAAACCTCCCGTCCAATCAAGATCCGCATTTACTGCTCGGACCAGCGGGGAATACTTGCCTCCATCACCGCAGCGATCACCGAGTGTGAGGCCAATATTGTCAGCGCCAATGTCATGGCAAGGGAAGGGCGATGGGGGGAGAATACCTTCGAGATCGATGTTCAGGATCTAGATCATCTCAACAAGGTTTTTAACTCCATCAGGAAAATCAAAGGGGTCAAGCGTGTTGACCGTCTCAAAGAATAGTCAACTCAAGGAGATTTGGCATGTCGATGGAACCGATTCAGACAGACAGGGCGCCGGCAGCGATAGGCCCCTATTCGCAGGGGATGGCCGCCGGGGATTTCATTTTTTACTCCGGACAGATCCCCCTTGATCCAGTGAGCGGTGAACTGGTTGGGCACAGCGTCGAGGAGCAGACCGAGCAGGTGATGAAAAACATGGAAGGGGCTCTCGCAGGAGCAGGGCTCGGATTTGCCCATGTGGTTAAAACCACGATTTTTCTGACCGATCTGGGCAGTTTTGCCACGGTCAACGAAATCTATGGTCGCCGGTTCCCTCAGAAAGCACCTGCGCGTGCCACCGTGGAAGTCTCAGCGCTACCCAAGGGGGCACTGGTGGAAATCGAATGGGTTGCCTACAGGGGCAAGTAGATTTTTGCCAGCTTTTAAGAAATAAAAAAAGGGACTCTTGAAAAAGAGCCCCTTTTTTTATTTCTTATGCCAGAACTTGCTCAGGCAGACTTTTTAATCAGGCCTGAACGGATGCAACGGGTGCAGACCTTCATGGACTTGACGCCGCCTGTAGGCTGGAGAGCATTAACATTCTGAATGTTAGGACGGAAAATACGCTTGGTTTTATTATGAGCATGGCTCACGTTATTACCGCTAACGGGTTTTTTTCCACAAATTTCACATTGTCTCGACATCTCAAAAACTCCTTCTATAAATTATAAACAAGATTGTTTAGCATGTTTCGTTGCCGGGTGACAACTCTTTTTGCCCTACAGCGGGAAAAAGTAACTTCTAGCCCAGAACCGGATTGGACAGTGAGCCGCAGCAGGGGGGCAAGGGAGGTTCGATCTGTACGCGACGGCCATCCACTTTGATGCGACCCTCGGCAAAGAGCTGAATGGCACGGGGGTAAATACGGTGCTCCTGCTCCAGGATCCGTGCGCTCAGGGTGTCTTCTGTGTCCTGCTCCAGCACCGGTACAACAGCCTGAATGATAATCGGACCCGTGTCCATCCCCTCGTCAACGAAATGCACTGTGCAACCGGAGAATCGGGCGCCAGACTCCAGGGCCTTACGTTGGACGTGAAGCCCGGGGAAGGCGGGAAGCAAGGCCGGATGAATGTTCATGATCCGATGGGGGAACTTCTCAAGGAAGGCTCCGGAGATCAATCGCATGAATCCAGCTAGAACAACCAGCTCCACCCCTCTATCTTCGAGGCAATCCACAACGGCGCGATCGAAGTCGCTGCGTTGTGCGAAGTCGCGGTGGTCGATGCACTCAAGGGGGATCGCGTTGTCGCGGGCCCGGGCAAGTGCACCCGCCTCCGGATTGTTGCTTAGAACCAGGGCGATTTCTGCATCAAGACTGCCGGCATTGCAGGCATCGATGATGGACTGAAGGTTGCTTCCTCCCCCCGAGGCCAGAACGCCCAGACGAATTTTTTTTCTTGGGGCTGTGCCGTTCATCAGACCAGTTCGACGATCTGCTGGCCACTGTCATTGGCTGCAATTTCACCAATGAGATAGGCTTTTTCGTTAAAGCCATTGAGACGGCTCAAGATGTCATCGCACTGGTTTTCGGGCACGATCAGAACCATGCCGATACCGTAATTGAAGGTGCGGTACATCTCCTCTTCGTCGACGTTGCCCGCTTCGCGAAGCACCTCGAAGACAGGAGCCTTGGGCCAGCTGTTTTTTTCGATGACTGCCTTGCAATGCTGGGGCAGGACGCGAGGAACGTTTTCGAGCAGTCCACCTCCGGTGATATGTGCCATGCCCTTGATGTTGAAGTCTCTGATCAGGTTGAGCAGGGGCTTGACGTAGATGTGGGTGGGGGTCAGAAGTTCATCGCCCAGAGTTCCCCTGAAGCCGTCGACCAGGCTGTCGATGCCGAGTCCCATCTTGTCGAAGAAGACCTTGCGGGCCAGGGAGTAGCCGTTGGAGTGCAGTCCGCTGGAGGCCAGGCCGATGATCCGGTCGCCGACAGTTATGGATGAGCCATCGATGATCTGATCGTAATCGGCTACGCCCACGGTGAAGCCTGCCAGATCGTATTCACCATCGCTGTAAAAGCCGGGCAGTTCGGCGGTTTCTCCACCGATCAGGGCGCAGCCTGCCTGTACGCAGCCGGCTGAAATACCCTTGACAACCTCGACAGACTTTTCGGCCGAGAGTTTGCCTGTGCCCAGATAGTCGAGGAAGAACAGGGGCTCGGCGCCCTGAACGATGATGTCATTGACACACATGGCAACCAGGTCGATGCCCACGGTATCATGCTTGCCAGCCATGAAGGCGACCTTGAGCTTGGTTCCGACGCCATCGGTGGAAGACACCAGGACGGGTTTCTTGTACTTGCCGGACTGCAGGGCAAAAAGTCCGCCGAAACCGCCGATGTCCGTAAGGACTTCGGGGCGCTTGGTGGCCTTGACCAGGGGCTTGATCAGTTGAACAAAGCGGTTGCCTTCTTCGATGTCGACACCGGCATCGCGGTAGGTGGTTTTTTCCTTACTCAAAATCGGATACTCCTAGGATTCTTGAATTGCAGCGAGGGGCCATTTAATCAGCGCAACCGTACTTTGTCAATATTCGTTCCATGAACTCTTTACAGGTAATTCGAGGTTTCCTATTATAACCTCCTTTTTGGCATTCTCACCCCCTGCGGAAGATCCATTTTTTGAATTGTGTAGATATGCTTTTTCGCCCCATGACTCAGCAGGACCTGAGCGCCGTCGAATCCATCGAAATGCTCTCTTCGCCTGCGGGGTGGAGTCGACAGGCCTTCATCGACGAGCTTGTTTCTCTCTGTTCCCGCTGTGATCTGGTGATTCTTGACGGCGAAATCGCCGGCTTTCTTATCAGTCGCGAACTCTGCGCCGAGGTTGAAATTCTGAATCTGGCAGTTCATCCTGCGTTTCGTCGCCATGGTCTGGGGCGCTGCCTGCTTCAGTTTCGCCTCGATCTCTACGAACAGGCAGGGGCCGAGAGGGTCTTTCTCGAGGTCCGCATTGGCAATGATCCAGCCCGACGGCTTTACGAAGGTTTCGGCTTTGAGTCGGCGGGCAGGAGAAAAAAATATTATTCCGACGGCGAAGACGCCCTGATCATGACCCAAACCCTGAGGCCATCATGAACGAACAGACAGTGAAGAATCTCAAAACGGTTGTGCTCTCCAATCAGGAAGTTTCCCCGGGATACTTCCGCATGCGTATTCTGGCACCCGGTTATCCCGGCAGTGCAAAACCCGGTCATTTTGTCATGCTGCGGGTGCAGCGATCGCTGCACCCGCTGCTGCGGCGACCTTTCGGGATCTTTCAGACCGGAACTCTTCCCCCCGACTGCGAGGGGCAACCTCCGAAGGAGTATCTGGAAATCCTTTATAAAGTTGTCGGCCGGGGTACCAATCTTCTCAAGGATCTCCATCAGGGGGATCGCATCGAGGTGCTCGGTCCGCTGGGGCGGGGGTTCAGCCCCCTTCTTGAGGGGCGTGAACAGATTCTGGTCGGGGGGGGCATCGGCCTTGTGCCCCTCTATATGCTGGCCAGGGAACTGGTCAAAACCACAAAGGTACGTCTCTATATGGGGGGGCGCAGCCGGGAAGATATCCTCTGTGTCACTGAATTTGAGCGCCTCGGGGTCGAGACCTACGTCTCCACTGACGACGGAAGCCTTGGAGAACAAGGGTTCGTAACTCAGGCGCTGGAGCGTCGACTCGATCTGGGCTCGGAAGCCTCCCTGTACGCCTGCGGTCCCATGCCGATGCTCGACGCGGTGCAGAAAATTTGCGCCCAGCGCTGCGTGCCTCTGCAGGTGTCTCTGGAGGCTCTGATGGCCTGCGGTGTCGGGGCCTGCCTGGGTTGTGTGGTCAAGGGCATAGGGCACAGCGAAGAGACGCCCCGTTATCTCTGCTCCTGCAAAGCCGGACCTGTCTTTGATGCTCGGGAGCTTGCCTGGCAGAAGATGGATAAGGAAAACGATTATTGCGAAGGGTGTGCATCTTAACTATGAGTGCGAAAAATAATGAAACCTCCCCCAACCTCGGTGTCGAGGTTGCCGGGCTCCGACTGAAAAATCCCGTCATGCCCGCCTCGGGTACCTTCGGGTACGGAGCAGAGTACGCCCCCTTCTTCGACCTCAACCGACTCGGAGCCATCGTCACCAAGGGGCTTTCCCTGAAGCCCAAAGCCGGTAACCCGACCCCTCGCATCGCAGAGACCGAAGGGGGAATGCTCAATGCCATTGGTCTTCAGAATGTCGGTGTGGATGCCTTTGTTGCCGAGAAACTGCCACTGCTCGGTTCCCTTTCGACCCCTGTGATTGCTAATTTCTTCGGAAACAGCCTTGAAGAGTATGGTGAGGTTGCCGCCCGGCTCTCGGATATCCCGGAAATTGCCGCTTGCGAGCTCAACATCTCCTGTCCCAATGTTAAAAAGGGGGGGATTGTTTTCGGCACCGATCCCAAAGCTGCGGCCGAAGTCGTCTCCTTGGTTCGAAGTAAGCTCAGCAAACCGTTGATCGTCAAACTCACCCCCAACGTGACGGACATTGCCCTGATGGCCCGAGCGGTGGAGGAGGCCGGGGCCGATGCCCTGTGCTGCATCAATACCCTGACGGGAATGGCCATCGATATACGCAGCCGCAAACCCAGACTGGCCAACGTGACCGGGGGGCTCTCCGGACCGGCGATCCGTCCTGTAGCGGTGCGTATGGTCTATCAGGCCTCGAGTGCCGTAAATATTCCGGTCATCGGTGTTGGTGGTATCATGACAGCTGAGGATGTCGTCGAGTTTCTGATTGCAGGGGCCACGGCGGTTCAGGTTGGCACCGCCAATTTTATTGATCCCTGCGCCATGATCGAGATTATCGAAGGACTGGAGTCCTTCTGCCGCGCCGAGGGGATCGACGATATTCGCGAGCTCATCGGCAGCCTGCGCATCTGAGAAAAAATTAATCGGCGCAGGGGGCGCTTCCCCCTGCGCACCGGATACATCCCCTCGTCATCTCTTAGCGAGGTATCTATGGACCTGATCAGCTGCCATGAAAACGCCGACTTTGATTGCCTCGGCTCCATGGTCGGAGCCCGGCTGCTTTATCCCCATGCCGTCATGGTGTTTCCGGCAGGGCAGGAGCGCGGTGTGCGGGAGTTTTTCCGTAAGGGGGGAGGGCAGGACCTGCGGTTTCATCGCCTCAAGGATCTGAACCTCGATGAGATCAGCCGGGTGATCCTGGTCGATGTGCGTCAGTCCAGTCGCATCGGGGCCTTAGCTGAGCTCATTGCCCGCCCTGGAGTCAGCCTCCATCTCTATGACCACCATCCTTCCGATCTCGCCGACCTCAAGGGACATCAGGAGATTGTCGCCTGCGTTGGCTCAACGGTGACCGTTGTCACTCAGGAACTCAAAACTCGGCAGATAGCTCCCAACGCCTCCGAGGCCACGGTGATGATGCTCGGGCTCTACGAGGATACGGGTAGCCTGCTTTTTAGCTCCACCACCGAGGCCGATTATGAAGCTGCGGCCTATCTTCTGTCCTGTGGTGCTGATCTCAACCAGGTCGCCGATTATTTGACTCAGGAACTCAGCCCCCAGCAGGTAGCACTGCTTCACGAGCTCATCGAGAATCATCGGATTCTGGATGTGGGCGGGGTCGGCGTTGCCATTGCCCACGCGACTATCGATCATTTTGTCGGCGATCTTGCCTCCCTGGTTCACAAGCTGAAGGACATCGAGAACCTCAACGCCCTTCTCGTGGCCGTGTGCATGGAGGAGCGCATCTTCATGGTTGGCCGCTCCAGGGTTCCCGAGGTTCATGTGGGACACATCCTCGAGGAATTCGGCGGGGGAGGGCACGCCTTTGCCGCCTCGGCCACGGTGCGGGATATCACCCTGGTCCAGGTGCTGGAGCGCATCCCGGCATTGCTTCAGAAGCACGTCAAGCCCCGGTGGCTCGCTCGCGATCTCATGTCCAGGTCGGTTCGCAGTCTGGCCCCCCAGACCCCCCTGCAGGATCTTCGTTCCTTTCTGACGCGCTACAATATCAATGCCGCTCCGGTGCTCGATGGCAAGGTGCTGGTCGGACTCATCTCCCGGCAGGGGGCCGAGCGGGCGCTGCACCATGGTCTGGGGCAGGAGCCCCTGTCCACCTACATGGTTCGGGACTTCGTCACCGTCACGCCCGAGACCCCGGTCGAGGAACTTCAGGAGCTAACCCGTCAGTTCAATCAGCGCCTGCTGCCGGTGATCGAGGCTGGCGATCTGGTCGGTGTGGTCACCCGTACTGATCTGCTTCGCTACCTGCTTTCCAGCGCCAAGACGGGGCACTGGAACGGAGTGCCCCCTTCCTTCGGCCTGGGTCCCTTCGGGGCGCAGCGCAAGAATGTAGGAGCGCTGTTGCGGGAGCAACTTCCCCCCTGGTTGCTGTTGCTGTTGGAGGAAATCGGCACCATCGGCGACGATATGGGGCTGCAACTCTACGCCGTCGGGGGGTTTGTCCGGGACCTGCTTCTACATAAGAAAAACCTGGACGTCGACATCGTGGTGGAGGGTGACGGCATCGCCTTTGCCCACGAATATGCCCGAAGGCGGGGGTGCCGGGTGCGGTATCACAGAAAGTTCGGTACCGCGGTATTGATCCACGAAGATGGTTTCAAGGTGGATGTGGTCTCGGCCCGCATGGAGTATTATCTCGCGCCGGGCGCTCTGCCTACGGTGGAGAGCGCCCCGATCAAGCTCGATCTTTACCGGCGCGATTTCAGCATCAATACTCTGGCCATCGCCCTGAATGGGGAGCATTGCGGTGAGCTTATCGACTTTTTTAACGGCCAGAGGGATCTGAAGGACCGCGCCATACGAATCCTCCACAACCTCAGTTTCGTTGAGGATCCGACCCGCATGTTTCGAGCCGTGCGATTCGAGAAGAGGCTGGCATTTAAGGTCGGGCGACACAGCGAGCAGCTCATGCACAGCGCCGTGCGCATGGGGGTGCTCGACCGGATCGCAGGGGCCCGGGTTTTCAACGAGCTTGGTCACATTTTTTGCGAGTCTTCGCCTTACGCCTCCATGCTGCGGCTGGAGGAGTTCGGCCTGCTTCGAGCGGTGCACCCCTCGCTTTTGCTCTCCGAGGTAACGGCCAGTCTTTTTCAGCGGGCTCACAAGACCATGAACTGGTTCGAGTTGCTCTATTCGGGGGAACGTTTCAGAGCATCGAACATCCTCTTTCTTTGTCTTACCTGGGCACTGGATCAGGATGCCATGGCGGGGGCCTGCGCCCGGCTGGATATCCAGGGGCGCCTGCGGTCGCTGATGCTGGAGGATCGCGCCGTTGTTCACCTGGTGTTGCGATGGCTTGAAGATCTGGAGCCCGCAGGGGGCCCTGGTGCAAGGGATCTTTACCGGCGTCTGGAGCATCTGGAACTAGACGCTCTGCTTTATCTGATGGCCCGACTGCGCTCATCAAGGCTTCGTCGTCTCATGTCCAACTACTTTGTTCGATCCCGTCACGTTCGGGTCCTGCTCACGGGAGAGGATCTTAAGAAACTCAACCTGCTTCCAGGACCCTTGTACACAGAGATCTTCGAGCGGCTCAAAGACGCTCATCTGGACGGAGTCCTTCAAAGCCTGGAGGACGAGATGGAGTTTGTCCGCAGCCATTATTTGTGATATTCAAACGCATTGCCTTTGTCGAGGCTTCCTTCTATCTTTTCCCAGGATTTTAGATCCCACTCTTATGGAACAGATTTTTCTTAAACTCTCCATCATGCTCGTCCCCGCTCTATTTGCGGTATCGCTGCATGAAGTGGCGCATGGTTATGTTGCGGATCGTTTCGGAGATCCCACGGCGCGACTGCTCGGACGCCTGAACGTCAACCCGCTCAGACATCTGGACCCCATCGGTACCCTGGCTCTGATGTTCTTCGGCTTTGGGTGGGCTAAGCCGGTGCCGGTTAATTTTGCCAATCTGAGCCACCCCAAAAGGGATATGGTTCTGGTTGCTCTGGCCGGACCGCTGACCAATTTTGCCCTGGCCATTTTTTGTGCTCTGATCCTGAGGGGAACCTTTTTCCTCAGCTCTCTGGTTCCGGCCGAGCAGATGCTCTTTTTTCAGATCGCCGAACCTCTCACCCTGATGGCCGGCTTCGGCCTCTACATCAATCTGGTGCTGGGGGTCTTCAATCTGATTCCCCTGCCACCGCTCGATGGCGGGCGAGTGGCTACCGGACTGCTTCCCGCAAGGTACGGCGCCCTGCTGGCCAAGCTGGATACCTTCGGATTTATTCTGGTTATATTTCTGCTTTTTTTCACCCCCCTGTATCAGGTACTGATTGCCCCGGTCATTCTGGGGCTGGTGCATCTTCTGGCCGGCCAGTATGAACAGGTGGTTTATCAGACCATGAACCTACTTTTTGGACACTGAGGATAAAATGGCTCAGGAACGACTGCAAAAAATTATCGCAGCAGCGGGACTCGCCTCCCGCCGCGAAGCTGAGAAGTGGATCGAACAGGGCCGCGTCAGGGTCAACGGTGTTGAGGTGACTCTGGGCGATCGGGCTGATATTTGCCAGGATCGCATCGAAGTCGATGGCAAGCGGCTTAAGTTCTCATCACGTAAGCTCTATGTATTGCTGAACAAGCCCGTAGGTTACGTCTGCACCATGAAAGACCCTGAAGGGCGGGACTTGGTGACCGACCTGCTGCGGGATATCCCGGAGCGTCTGTATCCCGTGGGACGACTCGATCTCAATACCGAAGGGCTTCTACTGCTGACCAACGATGGGGAGTTTTCCCAACACATCCTCCATCCCAGCCACCAGCTTAAAAAGACTTATCTGGTCCGTATCCGCGGTCAGCTTAAAGATCAGCACCGTGTGGCGATGGAAAAGGGTGTGAAGATCGAAGGGGGGGTAACGGCTCCGGCCCGGGTGGACAATATCCGCTTTTCAGGGCAAAACTGCTGGTTTGAACTGACCTTGTCCGAAGGGCGTAATCGTCAGGTCAGGAAAATGTGTGAGGCTCTGGGTTACAGCGTCAGCCGCCTTAAGAGGATTAGCCTGGAATTCCTCACCCTGGAGGGGGTCCCTACGGGGAAATACCGTCATCTCGATCCGAAGGAAGTCAACCGTTTGCTCAGTCTCTAGCGAAGGTTGCAGATCTCTCTGCTGTCACCTTGAAATGAGGGATTCATCTATATCGCTAACCTTGCAGGTCTTGATTTTTTATAGGAAATTGTAAGAATAGGCTTCTGCGGGTTTTTCAGGGCATATATTGATATTTTTTTACTTTTACATTATCAAGCCCTGCTCTGCTTGACAGCTACAGCTGTGCTGGACTATTTTTATTGATGCTTTTGCGATGCTATTCAACCTTGGATCCGGGAGAAACTCTTGAGCAAGAAAGATAAATTCCTCATTTCAGCTCAAAAAAATCTGCGCAAGGGGCAGTTATCCAAAGCCATTAGTGATTTTCAGGCAGTCGTTGAGCTGGATCCTAAGGATATTCGTAACCGTCAGAAACTTGCCGAGTTACTGGGCCGCTGCCATCGCACAGCCGACTCTCTGGTCGAATACTCATTTATTGCCAAATATTATGCCGAGAACGGTTTTTACCTTAAGGCAATTGCCGTTTACAAGCAGATGCAAAAGCTTGATCCGACTCAGTTTGAGCTCTGCTTGCGGATGGCAGAGTTACATGCAAAGCAGGGTCTGGTTGGTAACGCCATGGGTGAATACCGTCGTGTCGTTTCTCATTATGAAAAGCAGGGGATGGTTCCCGAGGCGATTAACATTCTGCAGCGCATGCAGGAGCTCGACCCTCAGAACATCAATGTCCGGGTCAAGATTGCCGAGACCTTTGCCAAGGGGGGGCTCAAGGAGAAGGGCTGGGAGACTCTTGAGGAGCTCCTTGAATCTCTTCGTGAGAAGCAGAATCATGCTGCCCGAAAAAAACTCTACAGTCTCTTTTCTGACCAATATGCCGAATTGGAAGCTTTTCAAATCGGTTATGCTCAGACCCTGGTGGATCTTGGCGAGAGTGCCGAGGCCATTGTTCAACTCAAGCAGCTTCTGGCCAAAGGAATAGATCCTTCACTGCTCAATGCATTCCTGAGTCGGGCTTATCGTCTGGCCGGACAGTATGAGCAAGAGCTGGCTCTTCGAGGCACCCTGCTTGAGGCTGATCCCGGCAATCTCGATCAGCGCGCAGCTCTGGTTGAGGTACTCATGCTTAAGGGGGATCTTCATCAGGCTCTTGCGGAGCTGGAAGCCTGGAAGGAAGTTTTTGCCTCCCATGACCGGTTGGCCGAATTGAAAGGGTTTTACGAGACGTTGCGTGACAACATCTCGGATGAACCTCAGATTAGTTTGACTCTTGGGTCCATATATGAATTGACCGGAGAAGGGGAAAAGCTCTTTGATCTTATGGCTCAGGGCGATGAGAGTCCGAGCGAGGTGGATCCCGATGCTACGCTGGAAGCCTCTGTTTTTAACGAAGCGCTCAATGATATCGATTTGCCCCTTCATTCTTCGCAAGCCGCTGAGTCGTCGAGTATTGATCCTGCAGCAAAGGTGCAGACGGGCGAGCCTACAGCATTTCACGAGATTGATCTTGCAAGGGAGGTCTCTGAAACCGATGGACCGGAAGAGGAGTTTGACCTGGACCTGGGCTTCGTTCTAGAGCTCGATGAAGACCAGGAACTCGGCCTTACCGAGGCGCTGTCTGCCGAACCTGAGCAAGAGTCTGTTGTGGAAGATGAGCCTTGTGCTGCTCCGCAGGAGCCTGAAGAAGCTGACCTGATCGACTTCGATTTTAGTGATTTGATTCAGGACAGCGATCTCGAAGGGCTCCAGGTATCGGCAACGGATGCACCGATACAGAAAAAGGGGAGTCGTCCCAAGGGCAAGAGCGGTATAAGGGTCGAAGAAGGGCAGATTGAGGTTGATGATACCGAATCCCATTACAATTTGGGGCTAGCCTACAAAGAAATGGGCCTCTTTGATGAGGCGATCACCGAATTTGATCACGCCATGAAAAACCCTCTCCGCGAAATTGCCAGCCTGATTCTCCAGGGGCTCTGCCTGCAGGAAAAAGGCGATTCGGATGGTGCTATCAGCGTCTTCGAGCATGGGTTGAGTATCGAGAGGGCAACTGGGGACGAGCGGGCCAATATGAATTACGAGCTGGGTCTGCTATATCTTGTGCGTGAAGACTGGTCCCATGCACGGAGTTGTTTTTATGAGGTCAGGGAATTTGACCCTTCTTTCCGGGATCTGCAGCAAAAACTGTCCGAGTGCAAGGACTGACGTTCCCATCGGTTCTGATTTTATGTTTTTTTATCTCAAGCCTTTGCGACAGTTACAGCTCAGGGGTTCAATTTTTTAGTCCCCCCTCTGCAGGCTGTTGGGGGGCTTTGTTTTTTTACGGAAAATCTCCATGAGCTCAGTGATTAAAATTCTGCCTGAACAGCTCTGCAACAAGATTGCGGCGGGGGAGGTTGTCGAACGTCCTTCGTCGGTGGTCAAGGAGCTGGTGGAGAACTCCCTCGATGCCGGGGCTCGATCGATCCGCATTGACATTGAAGGGGGGGGCAAGCGACTGCTCCGGGTCAGTGATGACGGCTGCGGTATGGTGCAGGACGATGCGCTGATGTGTCTTGAACGTCATGCCACCAGTAAGATCTCTACCGATGACGATCTGTTTCATCTGAGCTCCTTCGGTTTCAGGGGGGAGGCACTTCCCTCGATCGCTTCTGTCTCCAGACTGACCCTGAAAAGCTGTGCCTCTGAGGCCCAGGGGGGGGTAGAGCTCTATGCCGAGGGGGGGCAGGTCAAGCGAGTCGTTGAAACCGGTATGCCCCGGGGAACCATCATCGAGATTCGCAGTCTTTTTTTCAATACACCGGCGCGGCGAAAGTTTCTCCGAAGAGACGAGACAGAGCTGGCTCATGTACAGGATGTAGTGTTGAAACTGGCGCTCTCCAGCCCACAGACGCAGTTTCGGCTCTACCACAACGATCGCCTGTTAATTGATACCCCGGCGTCGAAGGATCTGGCAGAGCGCATCGCATCGCTGCTGGGGCGAGCCACCAGTCGTGAGCTGCTTCAGCTCGAAAGTCAGGGTTCTGATAACCTGTCCATCGCCGGCTATCTCTCCCGCCCCGATTGCAGCCGCTCCACCGGCAGTGCCGTCTATACCTTTATAAATGGTCGCTATATTCGCGACAAGGTTGTTCAGCACGCGATTCGCGAAGGCTATCGCACCCTGCTGCCCAAGGGGCGATATCCGGTAACCGTGCTTTTTATTTCCCTCGATCCCACCCAGGTGGATGTGAACGTTCACCCGACCAAGCATGAGGTTCGGTTCCGTGAGCAGAGTCGCATTCATGACTTCATTGCATCCTCCATTGCCCGGCGCATGAGCCCCTCCGATTGGGTCGCCAGAGCGGCTACTGATGCTGTCGGTGAAACTGGCCAGGACGAAGATCTTTCGTCTGCGCCTCCGACGCCACCGCATGCCCCCGCAATGCCTGTTTCTTCCCCCGAAGGGCTCTGGGTTGGGGAGCAGCTGGCCAGCTATCGTCCCCGGATCGGCACTTCGGAGTCCAAGGCGTCTTCTGTCGTTTCTGGCGCTTCGGTTGACTCCTTTTCGCCTGCGCCTGTGGCTTCTCTGGAGCCTGTTGCCGTCGACTGCGTTGAGCTGCCTCCCGCAGAAGCTTCCCCGGGTTTTTTCGCCTCCCTGCAGGTGTTGGGTCAGTACAGCAACAGCTATATCCTCTGTCAGCATGAGGGGGATCTGTTGTTGATTGATCAGCATGCGGCCCACGAGCGCATCCGCTTCGAGGAGCTTAAGGGGCAGTTTTTCTCCGGTTGCTTATCCAGTCAGGCGCTTCTTTTCCCTCAAATTATCGAGATGTCCCCGGCCGATGCGGAGCTGTTGGGTAGGCATCTCACTTCGTTGCTGAGGCTGGGACTGGAGATCGAGCCCTTCGGCGGGAACGCATTTGCCATCAAGTCGGTTCCGGCTCTTCATATTGAGGAGGACGTAGAGCGTCTCGTTCGTGACCTTATTGACGATATTTCAACTCAAGGGGCCAGCTTTCTTGTGGAGGAGGCGATCGAATCCACGCTGATGCTCATGGCCTGTCACGGTGTTGTACGGGCCAGGCAGCCTCTTTCCGAAGTTCAGATCAGAGCGTTGCTGGGAGCAATGGATGCTGTGGATTTTAATTCCCACTGCCCTCATGGTCGCCCGGTTCAGGTCCGGCTAAGCAGTCGTGAGATCGAAAAGATGTTCAAGCGTACATGAGCGGCCCATCGAAGGGGAAAAACAGGCTGGTGGTCATTCTTGGCCCCACGGCTTCAGGGAAAACGGCGTTGTCGCTGGAAATCGCCTCGATATGGCCGGCGGAGATTATCTCGGCGGATAGCCGCCAGATCTACAGGGCAATGGACGTGGGCACCGCTAAGGTGACGCCCGCGCAACGCGCACAGGCTCCCCACCATCTGCTTGATCTCATCGAACCCGATCAGGTCTTTTCGGTCTCTGATTTTGTAGGTCTCGCCCGCCCCCTGGCGCAGGACATTCAAGAGCGGGGGCTGCTGCCTCTGGTGGTTGGGGGGACCGGCCTCTATATCAAGGGGCTCACCGAGGGGATCCTCGATGCTCCCTCTGCCGATGAGGATCTCAGGCGGAGACTTCACCTTCAGGAAACGACGGAAGGGGCGGGGACACTTCATCGACTTCTGGCCGACATAGACCCGCAAAGCGCCGCCAGCATTCACCCCAATAATACCGTCCGCATCGTTCGGGCCCTGGAGGTCTACTATCTTGGTGGGCAGACGATGTCCGAGATGCAGCAGTCCCATGGTTTTTCCGAACGGCCTTTCGAGGTTTTGAAAATCGGTGTCCTGCCTCCCAAGCAGGAACATGAGCAGATGATCGCCCGGCGCACGCGTCAGATGTTTGAGCAGGGAATGATCGAAGAGGTTGCTGCCTTGCTTGAAAAGGGGTACTGCCCTGAGAGTTCGGCCCTCAAGACCCTGGGTTACCGTGAAACTGTTCTTCATCTGCGAGGGGAGCTGTCGTTGGAAGAAACTATCGAGTTGGTTCGTCTACGTACTCGTCAGTATGCAAAACGGCAGATGACCTGGTTCCGTAAGGAAAAGGAAATTATTTGGGTTGATTCCTGCCGGGAGTTTGTTAAGATTCGGGCGTCAATTGAAAATTTTATGCATATCTGAGGAGTGATCATGGCAAAGACACCGTTCAATATTCAGGATCAGTACCTGAATCAGGCGAGAAAAGAGCGCGTTAAAATCAATGTAACCATGATGTCAGGTGAGAAGCTCGAAGGCTATATCAAGTCCTTTGACAGCTTCTGCATTCTCTTTGAGTCCAGCGGTGACCTTCTGCTCTACAAGCACGCTGTCTCCTGTGTCACTTCTGCCGATGGTTCCTTCAGGCTCCACGGCGCTCGCGACTGACCCCTTTGCCATTATAGCCAAAGTCACAGATCCCCTGCCGGATTGTTCCCGTGCAGGGGATTTCTTTTCCTGATCGAATCAGCTTTCGTCGGTCATCTCTGTATGAGGTAAGGTACCATGGAACAAATTGAACAGATGATTACCAATGTCCGCAAGGCCCTGGATGATGGATTGTCGCAGCAGGCTCTGGAGTTAAGTCAGAAAATTCTCAGTATCGATGAGAGCTGGGCCGATGTCTATTTTATGAGAGGCGAAGCCCTGAGTGAGTTGGGGAAAACCCAGGAAGCTCTCAGTTCCTACAAAAAAGGACTGGCCCTGAACGCTGAGGATCTTGATGCCCTCTACGCTCTGGGAGACCTTTATTTTGAGACGGCTCAGCGCAGCATGGCCCTTGAGACCTATCGCAAAATTCTTGAGCTGGACGAAAACGAGTCCGATGCCTGGGTCAGCATAGGACTGGTGCATTTTAATCAGGAGGAAATGGAACAGGCCCTTGAGGCTTACGCCAAGGCGCTTTCGATTGAGCCCGAGTCTGCATTTGCCCGTATTTCACAGGGTGATGTTTATTACGCTATGGGGCAGAACGACAAGGCTCTGGAGTGTTTCAAGGAGTCGATCCTTCGGGACCCGGAAGATGCCCAAGCCTACTACAGTCTTGCTGAGCTTCACTATGACCTCGCGGAGCTTGAAGAGGCAGAAACGGCCTGCCAGAAAGCTATCGAACTCGATCCCCAGCTATCTTTCGCCTATCTCACCCTGGGCAATATCTATCTCGATCAAGAAGATTCCCTGATGGCCATGAATAACTTCCAGGCTTTTTTGCGCCTCGAGACCTCAGCGGACTCCAAGCAGATCAGGGACGAGGTGGAGGCTGTGGTTCAGGGGCTCAAGGCTGATCTGGAGGACTAGCTATGGTTCGCGGGTTCGCCATTCTCCTTCTCTGCCTGCTTCTGGGGGAGTTGATCGTTCGCTTCTGTGGCATTTCTCTTCCCGGTAATGTGGCCGGGATGGTGCTGCTTCTTTTTGCGTTGCGTTTGGGACTGGTCCAGCTCGGCCAGGTCAAGGAGGCGGCCAACCTGCTGCTGTCCAACCTCGCCCTGCTATTTGTCCCTGCTGGCGTAGGGGTTATGGTCTATCTCGATATAATCCAGACTTCCTGGCTGCCCATACTGGCCAGCCTCGTGTTGAGTACTTTTGCCGTGCTGCTGGTTACGGGGAAGGTCGCTCAGCGCCTGAAACCGAAATCCGGGGAGTCCTGCGATGATTGATTCATTGGTCGACTCCCCGCTTTTTGGAATCACCCTGACCCTTGGCGTCTATACTCTGGCGCAGGTTCTGTATGGGCGATTTCGTCATGTGTTGCTCAATCCCGTGGCTCTGTCCATCGGGGGGATTATCCTGTTTCTTCTCGCGCTGGATATACCCTTTCAGAGTTATGCTCTGGGGGGAGATCTGATCCTCTTTCTATTGGGTCCTGCCGTGGTTGCCCTGGCGGTTCCTCTCTATGAGAGACGTCAGGAGATACTCAAATACAAGCTTCCCATTGTAGCCGGTGTCGCCAGCGGCGGTATCACCTCGATAGTTACTGCCACATCTCTGGTCTGGATTCTGGGGGGTAGCCGCGAGCTGGTGCTGAGCGTGGCGCCCAAGTCCGTGACGGCTCCTATCGCTATAGGTATTGTCGAGTCCATCGGAGGCATTGCTCCGCTGGCGGCTGCCATAGTGGTTCTGACCGGCTGCCTCGGGGCGGTTTGTGGTCCCGAGTTCTGTCGTAGGGTGGGAATTGTGGACCCTGTTTCCATGGGGATCGCCATGGGAACGGCGGCCCACGGTATCGGCACGGCCAGGATGCTGGAAGTGGATCGGTTGGGCGGGGCACTTTCGGGCTTGGCCATAGGGCTCAACGGCATGTTGACTGCGGCGATGATTTCCCTGTTCTTTGGTTTCTTTGGCTGAGTCTTTTGTCTTTCGGATTAAAAAAAGGCAGCCTCGAAAAGAGACTGCCTTTTTTGTCTTTTACCGCAATCAGGAAGTGAATTACTTCTTCTTGGCAGCAGCAGCCCGCTTGGAGGCCTTGAGAGGGTTGACCTTGAGGTCGTCGAGCTTGATCTCAACTTTCTGGTGCGTAGCGAAGTTGCAAAGACCGCCGAGCCATTTTTTCATAGGAGCGGGGTAGACCTCACAAACAGTACCGATGGTGCTGTCGATGATACGCTCACAGCCTTCACAGGCTTCGATGACGTTCTGGCAGGTTGCACTTTCAAAGTTACAGCCGGCTTTAGACCAAAAGGTACACTCGGTACCGGGACGGACGGTTTGGCACTGCATTGATGATTGTCTCCTTCTGTATATCGTGTTTCACTGATCGAATCAGAAATGGCATATTAACGGCCTTGCCCCGCAGAAGTCAATGGCAAATTGCCGGATACAGATGGAAGAAATACAAGATACCAGGATATGAGATGAGCGAAGAAAGTGATTGGGATTCCCGCTGTCACCGCTGTGGCAGCTGTTGTTTTGAAAAAATAGAAGTTGAAGGGGAGATTTATTACACCGATGATCCTTGCCCCCACTTGGTGTTGGGATCGCGCCTCTGCCGTATCTACGACAGCAGGTCGCGCCTCAAGGAAGGTTGCGTGCCCATCTGTGGCGAAATCATCAGCCGGGGGATTCTTCCGGCGCACTGTGCCTATGTAGTGGGTATCCCCGGTTACGTTGCGCCACACCTCGGTCCCGTGCCTTTTGAATATGACGAGGAGCAGGAGTGACTGGCTATGGAAAAGAGGGATGATTTTTCCTCAAAATCCAGAATCAATGGTGTATATTAACACAAATATTTTTCATGATTTTTTCACCTGTTCAGTGAACAGTAATATCTATCTAGGGAGGTTTGCCGCATGTCGCACATTGCCTTTGGTACCTCGGGCTGGCGTGGAATTCTCTGTGAGGATTTCACCTTTGAAAATGTCAAAGTAGTCACTCAGGCCATTGCCGATCATCTCCGAGCTCAAGATGAAGGGGCGCAAGGGATTGTTCTTGGGTACGACGCACGATTCATGGGTAAACGTTTTGCTCAGGTTTCGGCTTCGGTACTGGCAGCCAGTCAGATCCCCAGCTTTCTCTGTCAGCGTGATACGCCTACCCCCGTCATTGCCCACGAGATTCAGCGCCGCAAGGCCGCAGGGGCGATTAATTTCACCGCAAGTCACAACCCTTGTGAATATAACGGCCTCAAATTTTCCCCGTCCTCCGCGGGGCCTGCTCTTCCGGATACAACTCGCGATATAGAAAATCGCTCCAATGCACTGATGGGGGAGCGTAGCTACGCTGAGCTGCCCTTTGATCAGGCGTTGGAGCAGGGGCTGGTTGAGGAGATCGATCCGCGGGAGGACTACTTCCGTCGCGTCAGCGATCTCATTGATTTTGCCGCGATTGCCCGCACCGGGAAAAAGCTAGCCTACAATCCTCTCTATGGTACGGGACGGGGGTATGTGGATGAGCTTTTGCGTCGCAACGGCATCGAGACGATCTGCATTAACGATCATCCCGATCCCTATTTTGGTGGCTTCCCTCCCGAGCCTGCGGAGGCAAACATCCAGGATTTCATCTCTCTGGTTGCCGAAGGGGACTTCCTGCTGGGGCTTGCTACCGATGGCGACGCCGACCGGTATGGCATTCTTGATTCCGATGGAAGCTACATTGAGCCTAACTATATACTGGCAATGCTCTATGACTATCTCATTCGGGTCAAGGGGCAGCGGGGACCGGCCAGCCGCTCCGTGGCCACTTCCCATTTCATCGACGCCGTTGCCCGTTACCATGGCGAAGAGGTACTGGAGACTCCCGTTGGTTTCAAATTTATCGGGGAGTACATTATCGAGGACAGAATTGTCATCGGCGGCGAAGAGAGCGCTGGTCTCACGGTGCGGGGGCATGTACCCGACAAGGACGGTATTCTGGCCTGCCTGCTGGTGGCCGAGATGGTGGCCGTCGAGGGCAAGTCGCTCAAAGTTCTGCTTCAGGAGCTCTATGGTCGGGTCGGAGCCTTTTATGCCCGCAGGGACAGTATTCGTCTCACACCGACGCTGGAGGCTGCGCTCAGCGATAAACTGGCCAGTCCGCCCAGCCAGATCGCCGGCCGCCCCATTGACAAGGTGGTGACCATTGACGGGAACAAGTACTGTTTTGACGATGGCAGCTGGTTGCTCTTTCGCAAGTCCGGGACCGAGCCGGTGGTTCGCCTCTACGGTGAGGCCTCCACCCCCGGGGTGCTGGATGAACTAATGGCCGCCGGAAGGGCCTTTCTTCTAGGCTGAGCCAGGAGATTCGTGTCATGGTTATGCGGGGCGCTTTTGCTAACGAAAGCGCCCCGCTTTTTCGTTGTTCGCCCATTTAATCGATACGATTTCTCTGCAAGGAAACAGCATCATGGCAAAATCTGCGTCCATACACCGCGCCAGCGTCAACCTCTCCAATGTTGATCGCAATCATTACGCCCAGTTCAGCACGACTCTGGCACGTCACCCTTCCGAGACCGCTGAGCGAATGGTGGGGCGGCTTATTGCCTACGCTCTGAGCTATGAGGAGGGGATGACTTTTGGTCGAGGAGTTTCCCATGTCGAAGAGGCCGATGTCTGGGTGAAGACCCCTGATGACCGGGTTTCGCTTTGGGTAGAGGTGGGGCTTCCCGATCCCGAGCGTCTGGTGAAGGCGTCGCGCCACAGTGAGCGGGTCGTGCTTTACGCCTTCGGCCCCACTTTGCGGCGCTGGGTCGACCAGAATATGGATCGCCTTCAACAGCTGGAGAACCTGAGTGTCTACGGGCTTGATTTTGATTTTATCAAAACCCTGGCCCAACTCACCGAGAGAAATATGGACTGGGTTCTCACCTTGATGGAAGGGCGCATCTTCCTCTGTACAGGCGACAGGACTCTGGAGGCCGATTTGCTCAACCTCCAAGGTTAAGGGGGGGGGCGCAACAAAAGAGAAGGGCGAATGTCTCCACTTTTAAGGAGGCATTCGCCCTTTGTCGTTCGAGATTTATGGGCCAGGGCTTCGAATCAGCCCTGAGTCTTGGGTCCCTTGCGAGTGAAAGGCTTTTTGGGCCCCTTGCTCATGGGGGGACGACCCTGGCCCCTGGATGTTCCTTTTTTGTGGAAGCTCGGGCGCATGGGTTCAGAGGATCCTTCGCCAGCCATGCTTGGCTGCAGGCGTTGCCCACAGACATGAGTGCCCTGAAGCTTGGCCAGGGCATCAGCTGGAAGGCTGTCAGGGAGGTCCACCAGGGTGTAGTCGTGGAAAATACTGATCTGACCGATCTCCTTGCCCCGGATGTTTGCCTCGTTGCTGATTGCTCCGACGATGTTCCCCGGTTGTACGCCGTGAACCCGTCCTACCTCGAGACGGTAACGTAATTTGCCCTCCTCGCCCTGGCTGCGATTACGGTCGCGACCGGCGGGACGCGAGTCAAAGGACTGAACAGGCTCATCAGGAACTGAATCGTCATTTTGTAGTGGACGCTCTTTTTGGAGCAGGTAGGCCAGGGCCGCCGCGATTCTGCGATGTCCTGCCTCGTGCTCGGTCTGAAATCCGTCGATCAACTCTTCGAAAAATTCCAGATCCTGCGACTCAAGGGTCTCGGAGATCTGCTCCTTGAACAGGCCGATACGGCGGTTGGTGATGTCCTTGCGGGTCGGAAGGCTCATCTGGGTGATGGTTTGGCGCGTGGCCTGTTCGATGGCGCCCAGCATCCGGCGCTCCCGGGGAGCTACGAAGAGGATCGCCTTGCCTTCGCGACCGGCCCGCCCAGTGCGGCCGATGCGGTGGATGTAGGATTCGGTGTCGTAGGGGATATCGTAGTTCACCACGTGACTGATGCGCTTTACATCCAAGCCCCGAGCCGCAACGTCAGTGGCGACAACGATGTCGAGAGAACCGTTCTTGAGTCGTTCAACGGCTTTCTCCCGTAGCGCCTGGGTCATATCCCCATTGAGCGCTGCGCTGGAGAATCCTCTAGCCTCAAGTTTCTCCGAGAGCTCAACGGTGGCCAGCTTGGTGCGCACGAAGACGATCATCGCCTCGATCTCCTCCGCCTCCAGGATGCGGGTCAGCGCATCGAGCTTGTGCATCCCCTTGACCTGCCAGAACCGCTGGCTGATTGTATCCACCGTCGAGGTCTTGTTCTTGATCCGGATCTCTACGGGGTCTTTCAGGTGACGTCGGGCCACCTTGAGTACCTCAGTGGGCATGGTCGCCGAGAAGAGAGCCACCTGCCGCTCAGGCGGAGCGTGCTGCAGAATTTGCTCTACATCGTCGATGAAGCCCATCTTGAGCATCTCATCGGCTTCGTCCACCACCACGCAGCGCAGCTCGTCCAGGCGAAGTGTTCCTCGGCGCAAATGGTCTTGAATACGTCCCGGTGTACCCACAATCGCCTGAACTCCGCGAGCCAGCTGCTTGAGCTGCTGAACCATGTTCTGGCCGCCATAAACCGGCAGAACCTGGAAGCCTGGCAGGTACCTCGAGTAGGTCTGCATGGACTCTGCAACCTGCAGGGCCAGCTCCCGGGTCGGAGTCAGCACCAGGATCTGGGGTGATTTCTGTTTAGGGTCGAGACGGGATAGCAAGGGAAGAGCGAAGGCCGCAGTCTTGCCTGTTCCGGTCTGGGCCTGCCCCAACAGGTCTCGTCCTTCAAGCAGGGGCGGAATGCTGCGCTCCTGAATTGGAGAGGGGGTCTCGTAACCAACTTCGTTGATGACTCTGAGCATCGGGGCAGAAAGACCGAGGTCTTGAAAACTGGTCACTTGTTTTTCTGCGATTTCGTCTGTCATGGAGGGTCTTTTCAAATAAGAGGTAAAAAAGAAGCGCCGCATTCTATGGAGCATCTGTGACTTGCGGCGTCTGCGAGGACTGGATTTCTCTTTAGTAAACCAGAGCGCTTGAGCCCGAAATGAACGGGTTGGTTCTAACCGTTAAGGAGTAGATGTAGGGATAATCCTTCTGCAGGTGCTGGGTGTAATTCAGCCATTCTATCACCAGTAGATCGTAGCAGCGTACAATGTCTCCGCAAAGATGATCCAGGTCGCTGTCCGGGATGGCGTCGAGATCGTCGCGCGCCGCAAGTTCTTCTGTCAGATGGCACAGGGCCCAGAGAAGATCAGTAAAGCGGTCGTGTGCCAGCAGATTCGGGTTCTGCAGCAACCCCATCACGAAAGGGCGCTTGGACAGCAGAAAGTCACGAAGCTCCACCAGTTGGGAGCGCTGTGGTTCAACCATCAGATGGCGCGACCGGACAAACTTTATCGCATCTCGGAATTTTTTCCCATCCCAGTCGGACTGGATAGCCAATTTCTCTTCCAGTTGATCGCGGTCGACGCAGAAATGGTCAATAAGGCGCACCAAGCCTGTACCTGTTTCGCTGAAAAAAGTGCCCACCACCATATTGAGCTTCTTCATCATCGAGCGCTTCTCCCGGACATCCAGGACCTTCTCGATAATCATCGAAACCAGCAGGACCTGAATGGGGATGAACACGATGTTCAACGCCAGGTTGAAGAGCAGGTCTTTGGCATTGTGGAAAATGGAGTAATGCAGTCCCATCAGGGCCGCCGACAGGGCGATGAGGAAGAGAAAGGTGTAGACTCTCCACGAAAAGTGGATCATGCAACGGGCTCCAGCAGTCGTTGTTTACGGTAATCGCACATCATAGGCTTTTGTCAGGAAGTTTTCAATGGTTGGATGGGGTATGAAGGGAATTCTAAAGGAAAAGTTGCGATGAGGATTTTTTTTGAAATGATTAATTTAGGTAGGTTCTCTTCGTCTGGATGAGCGACATGCATTTCTTTAGTTAATTGTCAGCTCCGGTGGTTGTCTGGGCGGAAGTTGAGGCGAGCGCAGCCGATGGGTCTGGAATTAGGTGGCGTTTACCATTTTCTGCCTCAAGTTACGTTTATTGCCCGCAGAAATCAACACTGCTAATTGCATAATTAATTATTCATTGGGTGTCTGTATTAATACCTCGCCTTTAATCAGGTATTGATTCATAATTTTTAGTCACTGTCTGGTTAATTGTTCCGATGTCCGGGGGGGGGCACCGGAGGCGGATGGGTTTTGCGTATAGCGGGGGTTTGATGACGGCTTGTTGACGTTGTTTTTTAGAAGCGGTATCAGGCTCAGCCCTTTCAGGTTCGGAATGTTTTCATTTTACGGCACAGATCCTTGGAGTGAAGGTCGTAAGATTATGACATGGCAGCGTCGGATCTTGTCGCTATGGATACACGCTGACCCATGACTTGCGATGTAAATATAATATCGTTATAAAAATACTTGACCTGAACGTAAGCGTTGAGTATAGATGGATTGGTAGTGGTTCAGAAATTAATATTGTTGGGAAAAACTTTGGGGGGAATTGATGAGTGAAGGCCGCAGGGGGCGGACAAGTTTGCAGCCGGCCCCATGCTGAGTTCAGGGATGGATTGTCTGTTGTCAGCGCTTAGTGGGCGTTAGGCTGGCAGGACGTAGGCACTATTGCGGCAATCCCAGAAAACTGCAGGGAGGACATTGTCGAAGTTGAAAATGATGACAAATGAATTAGCGCGACCGATCACGACAATCAGGCGCTATTGATATTGCTGTTTTATCGTTTGACCTGACCTAGTCGTGGTGGCTTCGGGGCCTAGAAGTCATGGTCGGATATTTAGTCCCATCTTGTCATGAGGAGGTGTTTTCTATGTACAGGGTATTCTGGTTGTTAACTTTCTCGGCGTTTTTTCTGCTGACGGCCTGCGGCGGCGGCAATGAGGACGTTGCAGAAGAACTCAAGCTGGACAGGGAGGGCTTTACCTCCTATCTGGATCTTACGGCAAAGCCAAGTCCTATTCTGCCCTTCCCCAACAACCTGCTTTACAAAGACAGTCTGGACGGAACCCTGAACATCCCCGTCGAGGATGAGACCGACTTCTCGGATCCCAAGGTAGCCATGAACGCGCTGGATGGTTTTTCCACCGTCGCTCCCATCAGTACCAGCTTCAGCAGCGCCATCGATCCGGCCAGTTTGACCTCTTCTTCCGTAAGAGTCTTTGAAGTGGCCCTCTCGGGCATCGGCGGCGCAGTTACAAGCATCACCCGGGAGCTTGTTTTCAGAGTCGAATTCCTGGCCACCCTTTCGTCGGTGGATGACACGGGTTCTACCCTTGTTATCCTGCCCACTGCACCCCTGAAGCTTAGCACCAGTTATCTTGTGATGCTTTCCGACGGCATCAAGGGGGCCGGAGGTAAGGATCCCCAGGTTTCGGCCCATTACATGATCGCCAAAACCCCCAACGACCTCACCGGTACAGCCGCTGAGGCCCTGGAGCCCGTGAGACTACTGGTGAATGCTCAGGAGGCGGCCTTGGCCGGGGCTGGAGTAGATACCGGTACCGTCATCCTCAGCTGGACCTTCAGCACGCAGTCTGCGGGCGTCGTCCTGAATAAAGCGAGGGACATTGCCGTCGGTACCTCCGTGATTAACCCGATGAGCGTCGGTACCACCGCCCAACTGCTTGGCGCAGGTCCCGGGATCGCCGATGCGTTTGTTGGCAGTCTTACGCTGCCCTATTATCTCACCAATGCCGACACCCCCGATGCTAACGGCCTTCCCACCGACCCTCTGACCAGGTTCTGGACTGGAGCTGGAGGTACAAATCTTACGGCTCTCGACCCCAACGGTTTGATGATTCCCGGCGGCACGGCCACTCCGGTGGTTACCAGCAATGAAACCGTACCGCTGCTGGTCAGCGTTCCTAATGCCTCCAGCGGTCACAGCAAGCCGGTCGGTGGCTGGAAGACAGTCATCTTCCAGCACGGCATCACAAGCGACAGGACAGCCGTGCTGGCCGCAGCAGACGCCCTGGCTGCAGCGGGCTTCGCGGCCGTGGCCATTGACATGCCGCTGCACGGCCTGGATTCTACCTCTCCCCTGTATTCGGGCATTGAACGGACCTTCGATCTCGACCTGGTCAACACCACCACCGGAGCCCCTCTCGATTTCGCCGGCGGTGAAGCACCGGATGGCGCCGACTCCTCAGGCACCCATTTCATCAACCTCTCCAGCCTGCTTACAACACGGGACAACGTCCGTCAGGCCGTGGCGGATCTCTTCGCTCTCAAGGCGTCACTGACGACTATGGATTACAACGGGGGCGGTGTCGACTTTGATACCGGTAACATCTACTTCGTCGGTCACTCTCTGGGTGCCATGGTCGGTTCGGTCTTTCTGGCTCTTGAGCCGGAGGTCAAGGACGCTACCCTCGGTATGGCCGGCGGTGGCATCGCCAAGCTGCTCGACGGCTCCGCCAGTTTCGGGCCCAGGATCGCAGCAGGACTGGGTGCTAAAGGGGTGATCAAGGGCTCGGCAGACTACGAAAGTTTTCTGGGCGCGGCCCAGACGGTCATCGACTCAGCCGATCCGATCAACTATGCCGCAGCTGTAGCAGCGGGCAGGGGAGTTCTGCTCTTCGAGGTGCTCGGTGATCAGGTGGTGCCGAACAATGTCATGGCTGCTGCTCCGGCAGGGACGGTCCGCTCGCCCTTAGCTGGTACCGATCCTCTTGCAGCGTTCATGGGACTTCAGGTGCTGGGTACGTCTACTACAGGGACCGACCTCAAGGCGCAATTACGCTTTGTCTCTGGAGACCACAAATCGATCCTCGATCCGGAGGCTGATTCTCTTGTGACATCAGTCATGCAGAACGCCATGGCGACCTTCCTCGCAACGGATGGCGGGCAGGTTGCCGTTATCGACGAGACGGTTCTGGAATAATTCGAGAGGTAACAAGTGTAACTGTTCAGCACGTTGTCCAGATTCCTATTTTTGGCCAATCTCCCTCCCCTTCAAGGGGGAGGAGAAGACACAATACTGGCAGTGAGCATTGACTGAATAGTTACGCCGAGAGTTCACAAGTTTTGCGATAAATCTTTGCGATAAATCGAATTTATTTTGTTGCCCAAGGGGGTAGATATGACAATTAAAGCAATCAAAGATTTTGTGGCATCGTCGTCGGCTTCGCGCGCCGGAGCGGTGGTTTTATCGGCAGTCGTACTGCCGGCGCTGCTGGCATCTACGGCCCCGGCATTCCAGTTCGGGCAAGGGGACCTGACCGGCAGTCTGGATACGACCCTTTCCTACGGTGCGACCTGGCGGGTTGCCGATCAGGATTCAAGGCTGATCGGGACAGCCGCGGGCGGCTCTGCACGCTCCGTCAACTATGATGATGGAAATCTGAATTACGATAAGGGGCTGGTGAGTAATGTTTTTAAACTCACCTCTGAGCTGGAGATGAACTACCGTGATGTGGGTATCTTTCTTCGTGGCAGCACCTTTTACGACATCGAAAATAAAGACGGTGATCGCGATAATGCCCCCCTGACCAGTGAAGCCCTTGATCTGGTGGGCAGCGATACGAAACTTCTCGATGCTTATGCCCATGCATCCTTCGACCTGGGGGATATGCCGATGCAGATCCGCATCGGAGAGCAGGTGATCAGCTGGGGGGAGAGTACCTTTATTCAGAACAGCATCAATACCATCAATCCGGTCAACGTCAGCGCCATCCGTCTGCCGGGTGCCGAATTGAAAGAGGCTCTGATCCCCGAAGGGATGCTCTGGGGCTCCATCGGTCCCACCGAGAACACCACCGTCGAAGCCTTTTATCTCTACGACTGGAAAGAGACGGTCATCGACCCGCCCGGTTCCTACTGGAGCACCAACGACTTTGTCGGTGAAGGGGGCAGCCGGGTCATGCTCGGTTTCGGCGATGCGCCCGACAACATTCCCATCAGCTTTACCGATGAGAAAGGGCAGGGGGCGGTCGTCTCACGGGCTCTCAACCGGGAGGCCTCGGACAGCGGTCAGTACGGCCTGGCTCTTCGCCTCTACGCTCCCTGGTTTAACGACACCGAATTCGGCTTCTACTATATGAACTATCACAGCCGTCTGCCCATCATCAACGCCAAGACCGGCACCGCCGCCGCAGCAGCGGGCGTCGACCCTCAGGGAAGAAGCTACGCAGAGACCGCCCGCTACTTCATTAGCTACCCCGAAGACATCAAGCTCTTCGGGTTCAGCTTCAACACCCTACTCAATGCCACCGGCATCGCCCTTCAGGGGGAGGTCTCCCACCGCCGTGACGTTCCTTTGCAGGTCGATGACATCGAGCTGATCTTCGCAGCACTCTCGTCCATCGACAACCTGAGCCCCGGCAACACCCCCGTGGCCGCCCTGGGGCAATTCGGCCAGATGGGGCTCATCCCCTTCGAGACCGAAATTCCCGGCTTCATCAGGCGCAATGTGACCCAGGTTCAGTCGACGGCGACCAAACTCTTCGGCCCGACCCTGGGTGCCAACCAGTTTGTCCTGCTAGGAGAGGTCGGCCTCACCCAGGTCCACGACATGCCTGACAAGAGCGAACTGCGCCTCAACGGCCCCGGCACCCCCGTCAGTGGCAACGCGAACCTGGCCGCTTTCCACTTCGGTGAGGTCGAGTCCTCTGCCCGGTTTGCCGACGCTACCTCCTGGGGATATCGCCTGGTCGGCAAGCTTGACTACAACAACGCCATCGGCGCTGTTACCCTTTCGCCACGGATTGCCTGGCAGCATGACGTCGATGGCACCACTCCGGGGCCGGGGACTAACTTCGTTGAAGATCGCAAGGCGGTAACCCTGGGCATTGGCGCCAATTACCTCAACAGCTGGACCGCCGATCTGAGTTACACCAATTTCTTCGGGGCCGGTCGTTACAACCTGATTAATGACCGTGATGTTGTGGCTGCCAATATCAAATATTCATTCTAGTCGACAGGGAGATTCATATGTATCTGAAATCATCTATTGTCATCGGTGTCACCCTGATGCTGCTCGTTACCTCGTCTTTGAGCTGGGCAAAGCTGTCACCTGAAGAGATCTCCCGACTGGGCAACGATCTCACCCTCGTTGGGGCAGAGAAGGCCGGAAATTCCGAAGGCACGATCCCCTCCTGGGAAGGTGGGATCACCGAGCCCCCTGCGGGCTACAAAAAGGGGGATCATCATCTTGATCCATTCGCCGATGACAAACCTGTGGTGAAGATCACTGGCGAGAATATGTCGCAACACGCCGACAAGCTCTCAGCGGGGCATCAGGCGATGCTGAAGGCCTATCCGAGCTTTTTCATGAATATCTACCCGACCCGCCGCAGCGCCTCATCCCCGCAACGAATCTATGAAGCCACCCGCAAGTCCGCAACGACTGCGGAACTGGTCAACGAGGGTGACGGAGTCAAGGGAACCGTCAACGGTATCCCGTTTCCGATCCCCCAAATGGGCATCGAGGTGATCTGGAACCATTTGTTGCGTTACCGCGGCGAGCTGGCAGTGAGGAAAATTGCCCAGGCAGCCCTGACTCGAGATGGTGACTATACCCTGGTGAAATTTGATGATGAGTTCAATCTTATATACGCCGCCGAAGGTATGACTGAAGAGAAACTGGACAATAAAATCCTTCTTTTCAAGCAGGTTGTTACTTCGCCGGCCCGTCTGGCTGGAAACATCCTGCTGGTTCATGAAACTCTGGATCAGATCAAGGAGCCCAGGGCCGCCTGGGTTTATAATCCCGGGCAAAGAAGGGTTAGAAGAGCCCCGAACGTTTCCTACGACAACCCAGGCACTGCCTCGGACGGCATCCGCACCAACGATCAGTTTGACATGTTCAACGGCGCCACCGATCGCTACGACTGGAAACTGGCGGGGAAAAAGGAGATCTACGTTCCCTACAACTCCTACAAGCTCCACAGCGACTCGCTCAAGTACAAGGACATCCTCACCCCCCTGCACGTCAACCCCGAGCACCTTCGCTACGAGCTGCACCGGGTCTGGGTCGTGGAAGCCACCCTGAAAGAGGGGGAGCGGCATCTCTACAAGCGTCGCACCTTCTACATCGACGAGGACAGCTGGCAGATCCTATCCGTCGATATTTACGATAATAGAGACCAGCTGTGGCGCGTCTCCGAAGGGCATCCCATCAATTATTACGAGGTGCCGACCTTATGGACCACTCTGGAGGTTCACACAGATCTTCAGTCCGGCCGCTATATAGCCATAGGGCTGGATAACGAAAACGATATGTACGATTTTGATATCAAGCGAACGCTGAATGACTATTCTCCAGGCGCGCTGCGGCGAGCGGGTCGGCGTTAATCCTGCTGTCAGACTCTCGACACAACGACCGGCCGGCATAGAGGTTCCGGTCGTTGTTTTTTTCTCACCGGCTCTGCTGTGTTTGTGAGAGACAATTTCTGAAATGGATGGATATGATGGGCAATTATTCAGCATATTCACTTTTTAAGCGGATCGGCTTGGTACTCCTGCTGCTTTTCTGGGGCTTTGTCCCCCTGGCGATGGGCGGCGAAAGTTCGGTTATCGCGCCGCTGGCAACCCGTTCTCTGCTGCTGGATCTTCAGGCGGTGGACAACGCCCTGATCGCCGTCGGCGAACGCGGACATATCCTGATCAGCGAGGATGGCGGCAGCAGCTGGAACCAGGCCCGGGTGCCCACGAGGGCAACACTGACCGCTGTTCATTTCATCGACCGGAACAGAGGCTGGGTGGTCGGTCACGATCAGGTCATTCTTCGTACAGAGGATGGCGGGCAGAGCTGGGAGCTGGTTCATCAGAATATTGAAGAGCAAAGCCCGCTCCTGGATGTTTATTTTCTCGATGCCGAGCATGGCTACGCCGTCGGTGCTTACGGCCAGTTTCTTGAGACCTTCGATGCGGGAAGCAGCTGGGAGAATCGCTGGATCAGTGAAGACGATTTTCATCTGAATAAGATCAGCGCCGTCGGTGAGAATAAACTCTTTATTGCTGCAGAAGCCGGATATGTCTACGTCTCGGATGATGGCGGAAAAAACTGGAACGCTGTGCCTCCAGATTATGAGGGCTCTTTTTTCGGCATTCTGCCTCTGGCGCAGAACAGCCTGCTCGTCTATGGCCTGCGTGGAAATCTATTCCGCTCAGATGACGGCGGCGATAGCTGGGAGCAGATCCCGACGCCAACGCAGTCGAGCCTGACCGATGGCGTTCGCCTGGATGACGGGACCCTGGTTTTGGCCGGTCTGGCCGGGGCATTGCTAAGCAGCCGGGATGAAGGACGCAGCTTCGAACTGCATCAGGATGCGAATCGAAGGGGGTTCAGCAGACTGGTGCAGACCGATGGTGGAGATCTGGTCGCCGTGGGTGATTTTGGCGTGACAGGCATTCCTCAAACCCAGGTCATTTCAACCCGGTAGCTTAGCTGGAGATGTTCATGAATCTTGATGTGATCAAAACGGGGCTGGAAAAGCTTATCTTTAATAATCGACGATTGTTGCTCGGATTTTTTATCCTGGTGACTCTGTTCATGGCTTATTCGGCCACCAATCTGCGCATCGATGCTGGATTCAGTAAGCTGCTGCCCCTGCAGCATGAATACATGCAGACCTATGTTGAGCACCAAAAGGAGTTTGGGGGTGCCAACCGGGTGCTCATTGCCCTGATGGCCAGGCAGGGGGACATCTTCACCCCGGAGTTTTTCGAGACTCTGGAGCGTGCCACGGACGACCTGTTTTTCATTCCCGGTGTTGATCGCGCCCAGGTCACTTCTCTCTTTACTCCCAATGTGCGCTTCACCGAGGTGGTCGAGGACGGAATCGCCGGTGGCAACGTCATCCCGGCTGACTTTGAACCGACCCCGGAAGGGCTTGAAAAAGTTCGCAAGAATATCCTCAAGGCAGGAATTCTGGGTCGTCTGGTCGCCAACGATTTTACCGGCGCGGTGATCAGCGCCCAGCTTCTGGAAGTCGATCCGGGCAGTGGTGAGAAACTGGATTACATCAAGGTCTCCCACCGCCTGGAAGAGCAGATTCGCGAAAAATATCAAAACGACGAAGTCAGTGTTCATATTATCGGATTTACCAAGGTCATCGGAGATATCGCCGACGGAGCAAAGCGCGTCGTACTGTTCTTCCTTGTCGCCTTCGTCGTCACAACTGTGCTGGTGCTGCTCTATACCCGCTCTGTGGTGTTAAGTCTGATTCCGCTGGGCTGTTCGCTGGTAGCCGTGACCTGGCAGCTTGGCCTGCTGCCCATCCTTGGTTATGGCATCGACCCCATGGGGCTGCTGGTTCCATTTCTGATCTTTGCCATCGGGGTCAGTCATGCCATCCAGATGGTTACCGCCTTTGCTGCGGAAACCCGCTCCGGAACGCCGACCAATGAGGCTGCACGGGCCAGTTTTCGTCAGTTGCTGATTCCTGGTTTTATCGCTCTGGCCAGTGATACTATCGGTTTTGTCACCATTTCGCTCATCGAAATCAGGGTCATTCAGGAGATGGCTGTGACCGCCAGCCTCGGGGTGGCGGTGATCATTCTTACCAACCTGATACTGCTGCCGATCCTGCTCTCCTGGATCAAGCCTGGCAGAGCCTATCGGCGCCGTGTTGATGAGCAGATACAGGTCTTACGTCCGGTATGGCTTTTCTTTGAACGCGCCGCGGAGCCACGTCCGGCGATCGTGATTGTCTCCATTTCTCTTGTGCTGCTTGGTTTCGGTCTCTGGAAGGGGGCGGATATCAAGATCGGAGACATGCACCGCGGTGTTCCTGAGCTTCGGACAGATTCCCGTTACAACCTCGACAGTGAGGTCATTACCGAGCATTTTTCCATCGGGGTAGATCTGATCTCGATTATCGTCGAAACTGATAAGGACGGATGCATCGATTACGGCATCATGACCGAGATAGACCGCTTTGCATGGCACATGCAGAATTTTCCGGGGGTGCAGTCGGTTATCAGTCTGCCTGGGATCGCCAAGCACATCAATTCGGGTTGGAACGAGGGCAGCCTGAAATGGCGAACCCTGCCGCGCAATCAGTCCTCGATGGTCCAGGCGGTCGGTTATGTTCCGACGAGCAGCGGGCTGCTCAATGCCGACTGTAGCGCCATGCCGGTGATGATCTTTACTACGGATCACAAAGCTGAAACCATTGCCGGAATTGTTTCAGAAGTGAAGTCTTATCGAGAGGATTTCGGTAGTGATCAGCTGAATTTCCGCCTGGCAACCGGAAACGTTGGCGTCATGGCTGCCACCAACGAAGAGGTTGAAGCAGCCCAGTTCCCCATACTTCTCTATGTCTTCGGCGCGGTTTCTCTGCTGTGCCTCTATGAATTCCGCTGCCTGCGTGCGGTGCTGTGCATCATTCTGCCCCTGGGGCTGGTGTCGATTCTGTCTTACGCCCTTATGAGCATGCTAGATATCGGGCTCAAGGTGTCGACGCTCCCAGTGGTAGCTTTAGGGGTCGGTGTCGGGGTTGACTACGGAATCTATATTTTCAGTCGTCTCAACGGTTACCTGAGACAAGGGCAGTCCCTGCGTGAGGCCTACCTGCACACCCTGGCCATCGCCGGAAACGGGGTTGTGTTTACCGGAGTCACTCTGGCAATCGGAGTGGCTACCTGGATCTTTTCTCCCCTTAAATTTCAGGCCGACATGGGCATCCTTCTTACCTTCATGTTTCTGATGAACATGCTCGGTGCCATTCTTCTGCTTCCGGCGCTGGCCCGTCTGTTGCTGAAGACGGAACCTGAGGCAGTTTTGACGGAGACAGCCACCTCCGTAACCAGGGATGCTGTGTCAAGTTAGTACCTTGCAAACCATAAAGTCCCAGTAAATTTTTAAGTGTATGATATAGAGCGATTTTTAAACATTTGAGAGTTTTGAAACCGTAGGCGGTCTGATGCTCTGAGAAGGTAGGGGCGCCGCTTGCTGCGCCCTGTCCTGGTTACCCCATCTCCTGCATCGGAAACTAGCTCAGGAAATGGGTTCTGGTGTTTTGGAGCTGATCGCGCATGTTCTAAAACCGGGCGCGGCAAGCAGCGCCCCTACCGGTGGCGAACCACGTGTTGCAGTGAGGCCTGGTGTTGAACCCCTTGCACCACAGGGGACACAGAGGGACACCCTGGGTCTGATGCCTCAGTTTCCCCATGGGGCCGAGATAGCAGGGCGGAAGGTTTAGTTTTAATTCGTTTGAAATATGGTGGTCCTGCCCCTGCGCCTTGCGATCTTCTCCGTCACAATCTGACCGGATGTTGAATTTTATAATAATGTTTTATTTTGTGGTTGACGTGAACGTGAAGGTGAGATATTGATTTGTAAAGCTCAATAAAAAAAGGGGGTAAGATGAGCGATATACCTTACGGTTCGATTCCCGAGATGCTCAAGACCAATGCGGTTAAGTTCGCAGAGCTGCCGGCTATCAGCTACAAAAAGGCCGGGGAGTGGATACAGCTGAGTTATGAGCACTTCTATGATCGTGTGCTCATGGCTGCTCGCGGTCTCCGGAAGGTCGGAGTAAAAACGGGGGATCGCGTTGCCATCCTCTCTGAAAACAGGGCGGGTTGGGCCATTTCCGATCTGAGTATTCAGTCGGTGCGCGCCATCACCGTGCCCATCTACCCTACCAACACCGCTGAGCAGGTGGCTTACGTCATCAATCACGCCGAGGTGAAGATTGTCTTTGTCTCAACCCGAGGGCAGTATCAAAAGCTCCTGAAAATCCGGGATCAGATCCCCGGGGTCGAACTGGTCGTTTCCTACGAGCGGTTCATGGGAGAGAGTTCTCTTCCGGTTTACACCCTCTATCAGCTCTCCGAAATATCCCACCCTCTCACCGAAGTGCAACGACAGGAAATCGAGGCCGAGATTGACAGCGTCAGCCCCGACGACCTGATCACCATCATCTACACCTCAGGAACGACCGGTGTGCCCAAGGGCGTCATGCTGACTCAGTCCAACATGGTGCAGAATGCCTATTATGGAATGCAGAAACTCGGCGGTGTGAATCGGGGAGAGACTTTTCTCAGCTTTCTGCCGCTGAGTCATGTTCTGGAGCGCACCGCCGGATACCATGCCGCTCTCATGCACGGATGCCATGTGGCCTTTGCCGAGAGTGCTGAAAAGGTGGTGGAGAATATCCTCGAGGTCAGGCCCACAGCCATGGTCAGCGTACCGAGGCTCTTCGAGAAGATCTACTCGCGTATCTATGAAAATGTCCATCAGATGAATCCGGTAAAACGTAAACTATTCCACAAGGCCGTGGACATCGGCCGAGATTACATCTATCGCAAATATGTGCATCGGCAGCCCGTCGGCCTGCTGGGGCTGAAATATCGGCTGGCAGATCGCTTGGTCTTCAGCTCTATTCGAAAGAGGTTTGGCGGTCGTTTGCGATTTTTTATCTCCGGAGGGGCCGCCCTCGACAAGACTATTAATGAGTTCATGTGGATCATCGGCATCCCGACTTTCGAGGGCTACGGCCTGACCGAGACCAGTCCCGCTATTACTCTGAACAATTTTGACGAGATTCGTTTCGGCTCGGTCGGCCGCCCCCTGGATAAAACGCAAGTGAAGCTTGCCGATGACTGCGAGCTTATGGTGAAGGGCCCGCAGTTGATGAAGGGGTATTTCAAGAGTCCCGAGGAGACCGGAGAGGCAATTATCGATGGCTGGCTCTATACGGGGGATATCGCCAAAATTGACGAGCATGGTTTCGTGTATATCGTTGATCGCAAAAAGGAGATCATCGTAACAGCCGGCGGCAAGAACATTGCGCCGCAACCTATAGAAAATGAACTGAAACTGGACAAGTACATTTCCCAGAGCTTCGTCTACGGCGACGGCAAACCCTATCTGGTGGCTATCTTGACGCCCAGCCTGGAGCGACTGATTGAACTGGCTCGGCAGCTTAATCTGGCCTATTTCGACATGGAGGACCTTGTCGCCAACGCCCGGGTGAAGCAACTGTTCAGCGAACGTATCGATCTCGTTAATGCGAAGTTACCTTCCTACGAGACGATCAAGAAGTTCGTGATTATTCCACGCGACTTCTCGGTGGAAGGGGGGGAGCTGACCCCGACGCTCAAACTTAAACGCAAGGTAATTTATGGAAAATATCATGAGAAGTTAGAAGGTTTGTATTTCGAAAATGATCATGGAAACGGAGGGAAAGGATGAGGCAAATCAAACGGGTAGCAGTGCTCGGTGCTGGCGTTATGGGAGCTACCATAGGCGCGCACCTGGCCAATGCAGGTCTTGAGGTTGAGCTTCTTGATGTAGTGCCGAGAGAGATCACCGAAGAGGAAGCGGCCAAGGGGTTGTCTCTTGAAAGTCCTCAGGTGCGCAACCGTATTGCTCAGGCGGGACGCGACGGCCTGCTGAAGATGAAGCCAGCTCCTCTTTATCTCAAAGAATATTCCGAACAAATAAGGGCTGGTAATTTTGAAGACCACATGCAGCGGCTCAAGGAGTGCGACTGGGTGATTGAGGTAGTGGTCGAGCACATGCCCATCAAAAAGTCGCTCCTGGAGAAGGTGGTGCCAAACCTGGCCCCTGGTGCGATCGTTTCCACCAATACCAGCGGTCTGTCGGTTAATGAGATGGCTGAAGTCTTGCCGCCGGAGGTACGCAAGAACTTTCTGGTCACTCACTTCTTCAATCCACCGCGTTATATGCGGCTGCTGGAGATCATTCCCTGCAGGGAGACTGACCCCCTTATCGTCTCCGGGCTGGCTGACTTTATCAGCAAGCGTCTCGGCAAGGGGATTGTCTACGCCAAGGACACCCCAAATTTCATCGCCAACCGGATCGGCGTCTACGCCATGTACAACGGCATGCAGCACATGGTCGACATGGGCTTGAGCGTCGAGGAAGTGGACGTCGTTGGCGGCACCGCGACGGCGAGACCGAAAAGCGCGGTGTTCAGGACGGCTGATCTGGTGGGAATCGATACCCTGGCTTACGTCGGCAACAACTCCTACGAACTGCTCACCGAAGACGATGAGCGTGACACCTTCAAGGTTCCCGAGTTTCTGACTCAAATGGTTGCAGCCGGTCATCTGGGAAATAAATCCGGGCAGGGATTTTACCTCAAAAAGAAGGGGCCGCAGGGGCGCCAGATTCTATATTTCGACTACCGGGATGGAGAGTACAGACCTGCAACCCGCCCCAAGTTTCCTTCCGTTGAAGCAGCTAGGCAGCAGGATGATCCGGCTAAGCGGCTGAAAATGGTCGTAGAGGGGAGCGACCGGGGCGCCGAATTTGCCTGGCGCAGTCTTCGGGATACCTTGATCTATGCGGTCAAGAGAATTCCCGAAATTGCCGACGATGTGGTCAATATCGATAACGCCATGAAGTGGGGGTTCAACTGGGAGCTGGGTCCCTTCGAAATGCTGGATGCCTTAGGCGTTGAGGCTTTTGTTAAACGTGCCGAGGGCGACGGAGTGCTCGTCCCGGAAGCGCTTAAAAAGGTGGATTCGTTTTATAAATTTGAGCAGGGCAAAAAATATTATTTCGATCTGATCGACGGCGATTACCGCGCCCTTGAGCCTGTGGAGGGCGAGGTCTGTCTGCAGATTATAAAAAAGGCGGGCAAGGTCGTTGAAAAGAGCGCCAACTGCTCAATTATCGATCTGGGCGATGGGGTTTTTGGTTTCGAATTTCACTCCAAAATGAATGCCATCACCGGCGATATCCTGGCCATGACCCATAAGGCGATCAAGCGTGCCGAAGAAGAGGGGCAGGGGCTGGTCATCGGTAATCAGGGAGCCAACTTTTCCGTCGGAGCCAATCTGATGATGATGGCCGTCGCTATGGCCGAAGGCGCCTTTGAGGACATCGACATGGCGGTAAGGGCATTCCAGAAGGCAACCATGGCGATCAAGTACTCCAGGGTGCCGGTGGTGGCCGCCCCCTTCAACATGACCCTCGGGGGAGGTTGCGAATTCAGCCTTCATGCCGACGCGATCAATGCCCATGCCGAGACCTATATGGGGCTGGTTGAAATAGGCGTCGGCTTGCTGCCGGCCGGAGGAGGCACCAAAGAGATGTGCCTGCGGGCGGTGCAGCTGGCCGGTCAGTACGATACAGACGTTTCTCCCTTTATTTTCAAGAACTTTCAGAATATCGGCATGGCCAAGGTGTCCATGTCGGCGGCGGAGCTCAAAGGGCTTGGGTTCATGGGGGAAGGCGACTCGATAACCCCGAATCTGGCCCGGTTGATCCCCGACGCCAAGAAGAAGGTGCTCTCCCTTGCGACCAATTATCGACCCGGCAAGCCGCTGCAGGCGATTCCGGTTCCCGGCCGCAGTGTTTCAGCCAGCATCAAGAGCCAGCTCTGGAACATGATGCAGGGCGGCTTTGCCACCGAGTACGAAGCGAAAATGGGCGGAGTCATAGCCGATGCGATCTGCGGAGGCGACGTGCCTGCAGGAACCCTGGTCAGCGAACAGTATCTGCTCAATCTCGAACGCGAGGGCTTTCTCAAGCTCTGCGGCAACAAAAAGACCGCCGAACGGATTCAGCATATGCTCAAAAAGGGGAAGCCGCTTCGTAACTAGAGACCGGATACCGCGCGACCGATGAGTCGCTGCGGGATGAACCATTGGAGGACATCATGAATTCAGCATACATTCTGGCGGCCTACCGAACCCCTGGCTGCCGAGCAAAAAAAGGGAAATTTAAAGACCTGCGACCCGATGATCTGGCTGCCGCCGCAATTGCTGGCCTTATCGAGCGCACCGGTATCGACGCCGGAGAGATTAATGACGTCATCTTCGGGTGCGCCTTTCCCGAAGGGGAGCAGGGGATGAATTTTGCCCGCACTGCGGCCTTGAAGGCTGGCGTCCCCTATCAGGTTCCGGCGCTAACCCTCAACCGCTTCTGCTCATCCGGTCTTCAAACCATCGCCAGCGCTAGCGAGCGCATAATGGCCGGGCTTGCCGACTGCATTGTCGCCGGAGGTGCCGAGTCCATGTCCATGGTGCCCATGGGGGGGAACAAGTACAGCGCCAATCCGACCCTGGTCTCTGACTGGCCCGAAAGCTACGCTTCGATGGGCATCACCGCCGAGATGGTGGCAGATAAATACGCGATCGGCCGTGAGGATCAGGATGCCTTCGCTCTGGCGAGTCACCAGAAGGCCGCCGCCGCCATCGAAGCAGGCCGTTTCACCGATGAAATCATCCCCGTCGAGATTGAACAGGTTCTGATGCAGTCAGACAAGGTCAAAAAAGTGCGCGAGCAGGTTGCCATCGATGATGGCGTGCGTGGCGACACGACCCTGGAGGGGTTGGCAAGGCTCAAGCCCGCATTCAAGGTAGGCGGTATGGTCACCGCCGGAAACACCTCGCAGATGACCGACGGCGCAGCGGCGGTGCTGGTCGTGTCGGAGAAGTTTCTCAAGAGGCTCGGCAAGGATCCGATCGCTCGTTTTGTTTCCTTCGCCGTGCGGGGCGTCCCCCCCGAAATCATGGGAATCGGTCCCGTCGAAGCCATTCCGCTTGCTCTTGAGATAGGGGGATTGAAGCAGAAGGATATAGGGCTCATCGAGCTCAACGAGGCTTTTGCAGCCCAGTCCCTTGCGGTGGTTCGTGAACTGGGGCTTGACCCGGAGATTGTCAACGTCAACGGCGGCGCCATCGCCCTGGGTCATCCTCTGGGTTGTACCGGCGCAAAACTCTCGGCAACCCTGCTGTCGGAGATGCAGCGCCGCGATACCCGATACGGCATGGTCTCCATGTGTATCGGTGGCGGCATGGGTGCGGCGGGAATATTCGAAAGAATGTAGCGCCGCACCTGAGGCGAGACTGAACGATCCCCTGCATGGAGGACTTTCCTAAATTGAGAAGCAAATATATTCAGGAATCAAGAGGTGACCTATGAGTAAACGCATCTATCTCGGAGGCGAGTACCTGCTGACCGACCTGTCCTGTGACGATATTTTTACCCCTGAGGACTTTACTGACGAGCAGAGGCAGATTGCCGAGACCACGGAGCAGTTCGTAGATAATGAAATCCTTCCCCATCTCGAGGAAATCGATAATCAAAATTTTGATCTGGTCGTAGAAGGCATGCGCAAATGCGGCGAACTTGGTCTGCTGATGATCGATGCGCCAGAGAAGTATGGCGGACTCGATCTCGACAAGGCGACCAGCATGCTGGTCGGGGAGAAGATCGCCAGGGCCGGATCTTTCTCCGTCGCCTTCGCCTGCCATACCGGTATCGGTACCTTGCCTCTGGTCTATTACGGAACCCATGCGCAAAAAGAGAAGTATCTGGAAAAAATCATCAGCGGAGAGTGGATCGCGGCTTACTGCCTGACTGAGCCCGGTTCCGGCAGTGACGCCCTGGGGGCCAGCGCAACGGCAACCCTCTCAGAGGACGGCACCCATTATCTGCTCAACGGCACCAAGCAGTTCATCACCAACGGTGCATTCTCTCAGCTCTATACCGTGTTCGCCAAGATCGACAAGGAGCATTTCACAGCCTTTCTGGTCGAACGTGATTTCGAAGGTTTAATGGTGGGGGCCGAGGAGAAGAAGCTCGGCATCAAGGGCTCGTCGACCACCCAGATCATTCTCGATAACTGCAAGGTTCCTGTCGAAAACCTTCTGGGCGAAAAGGGCAGGGGGCATAAGATCGCCTTTAACGTCCTGAACGTCGGTCGTTTCAAGCTGGGTGCCGGGGTGACGGGTGCGGCAAAGATGGCTCTGGTCGAAGGAGTCAAATATGCTAATGAGCGCAAGCAGTTCGGCAGGTCCATCGGTTCCTTCGGCGCCATTCAGGAAAAGATAGCCGATTTGAATGCCGATATTTTTGCTGCCGAGTCTCTAGTTTACCGCCTTGCCGGTCTGCTCGATACCAAGCTGGCAACCATCGAAGACGGCGTCGACAACTACTATGAGCAGTATCTCAAGGGGATCGAAGAGTACGCACCGGAGTGTGCCATCTCGAAGGTCTACTGCAGCGAAGTGCTGGCCCGCACCGTTGATGAGGTGCTTCAGATTCATGGCGGCTACGGCTTTGTGAGCGAATATCCAGCGGAGCGGTACTATCGCGATGAACGTATCAACCGGATTTTCGAAGGGACCAATGAGATCAACCGGCTGCTGATCCCCGGTATGATACTGCGCAAATCTATGAAGGGCGAACTACCCTTTCAGCAGGAGGCGATGAAGGCCTTCGACTCCCTGATGACTCCCAGCTTCGATGAGATTGACGACAGCATCCCCTTTGAGCGCGAGAAGGCGCTGCTGAAGAATCTCAAGACCCTGTTCCTGATACTCTCCGGCAGCGCAGTCCAGAAGTACATGGATAAGCTTCAGGATGAACAGGAGATCCTCATGACCGCAGCCGATATGGCCATCCAGATCTTTGCCTTGGAGAGCGCGGTGCTGCGGGCCGAGAAGGTCTATGGGGCGTCGAGCGCAGAGAAGCGCGAACTGCTCATGGCGGCGGTTCAGGTCTGCGCCTTCAACGCCACCGAAGTATTGTCGACAGCGGCTAAGAAGGGGGCGTTCTATGTGGCCGATGCCGACATGCTGACCATGATTCTCAGCGGCGTGCGCCGCTTTACTAAATATGATGCCAGTGGACTGTTGCAGGCCAAGCGGACCCTGGCAAAAGCCGCCCTGGAGACCGAAAAGTATCTGTTTCAGACAGTGTGATCACAGATCCCAAGAGTTGCGGGCCGGTACTGTCTGCCGGTCCGCAACGCAGCCCAAGCGAGTCAGCCGATGGTCCGTCAGCATACGGTAGAGACCCCCTACAGGGTCGGTGAATGTCATTTTTATACGGCGCAGCTTGAGGGTGAGCTGGTGCTTTTCGATACCGGTCCGCCCACCGATGAAGGCTGGGAGACGCTGCGCAGAGAGGTTGACCTGCAACGTCTCAAACATGTTTTCGTGACCCACTGGCACGTCGATCATTGCGGCCAGGTCGGTAGGATCCAGGCTGAAACTGGAGCAACGATCTATCTGGCCGAACTGGACGCATTTAAACTTCGCCACCAGGAAGAGCTCCTGCGGCTGCTGGCCGAAGAGCTTGCCCGAATGGGGTTCGACGATGAATATGTGAGGCTGTTATACGACCGGGGAATTCATGCCGGTCTGTTTGCCAGGGCGCTGGATGATTTCCTGATTCTGGAAAAGTCCGCAGAGCCTGCTCGTCTGGGCATCAGTTACCTCAACTGCGCCGGACATTGCCAGAGTGACCTTATATTCATGACCCAGGGGTGTGCCATCAGCGGAGACATCCTGCTGCCCAGGCTTTTTCAGGCGCCACTGCTGGAAATCGACCTGCGCACCATGGCCGGGCGCTTCGACAATTATTCGGCTTACTGCAAGAGTCTGGTTCAATTCAAAGGGCTGCGAGACCATCGGATTCTCCCGGGCCATCGACAATCTGATGATGG
>JAAXQG010000232.1 GCA_012974445.1 Desulfuromonadales bacterium | reverse complement strand
GGGCGTGCCCTGGAGTCTGGTGGACCCTGATACCCGTATCGCCGATCTCTTGCTCGTATCCGATGGAGTTCTCTGGGACAGGGAGGATTTCTCCATAGGTGTCGGCAAGGGCTCCCAGAACCGCTTTAGACCCTTTCCATAACCGTTCGGGCGCGACCAGGTGACGAATCCCCTCCGGATGGCAGATGATCCGAGCCCTGGGATATTGGCGCAAAAGGGCGGCAGAGCCTCCGGCATGATCGATGTGGATATGGGTCAGCAGGATGTAGTCCAGTGTTTCGACCCCCAGAGCCTTGAGTCGGTGGATCAGATGGCTGATGCTGGACAGGGGGCCGGGATCGACCACCAGATTGAATCCCGTGCCGCCATAGTACCAGGCGCTGATGAACTGACGAAAACCGGGCAGGCTGCTCTGGTCAAGATCGATACAGTGAAGGTTGTTCCATTGTGCTTGCATGTGAAAATCTCCGGAGCCTAGCAGCTTGTCGGACTCAAATGATTTCGGGGAAAAACCGACAGTAACTATCGGAATCTGGACAACGTGCTGAACAGTTACAAACCAAAAAACACAGGACCCTGGCTTGATGTCTTTGACCTTATCAGCGGCCAAAAAGCCCTTAAAACATTTAGCCGCCGATGAACGCAGATGAACGCCGATGGGCGCGGATCAAGCCGTAGGCCAAAATAACTATTCAGTCAATGCTCACTGCCAGTATTGTCGCCTTCTCCTCCCTCTTGGAAGGGGAGGGAGATTGGCCAGAAATCGGAACGTGGACAACGTGCTGAACAGTTACAACCGACCAAAAGCAAGACCGGTGGATCCTTCGAAGAAAATTAAATCCCGTATCAGCGTCTGCCCTTTGCGGGGAGCATGGATGAATTCATCGTTGCCGATGTACATACCTACATGGGAGACCTTGCGGGTCTTGCCAGTGGCAAAGAATATCAGATCTCCGGGTTTAAGCTCTTTGCGGGGCACCCAGCGACCTGCGCTGGCCTGCATATAGGAGACGCGGGGGAGGGCCAGGCCATTGAGGCGATAGCAGACCAGGGTCAGGCCGCTGCAGTCAAATCCCCCTGCGGCTGAGGTGCCTCCCCAGCGATAGGGGACTCCCAGAAAGCCCCGGACCGTATCGACGAGCTCCTGTCTCAGGTCTCCTTTTCCGGTGCGCTTGATCTGGGCGGCGACGTAAGCCTCGGGGATGACGATGAAGAACGATTCGATCAGCCCGTCACGTTGAAGGCGTTCGGCTTCATTGCGGGCGCTGGCGTAATCGCCGTGGTTGCCGAATCGAACCTTGTAAAGCTCTGATTCATGTTTGAAATAAAAGGCGTCGATTCCTCGTGAGTTCAGAACCTCTTCGAAGCGTACAGCATTCTCAAGGCTTGAGAACGCACCGGCCTGAATTGAATACCCCATGTTTTTCAGCGGTACGGAGTCTGTGGGGCGCGCCCACAGTGTATCGTCGTTTTGAGGCAGTTCGTCAATGTCATCGAGGAGGGATGCGATGGAGTCAATCCGTGCATCGGACAGGGGACTTGTCGTGGAGAGGCAGCCGCTGAGCAGCAGTGCCGGGGCCAGGCAAAGTATTAAAAGGCGAGCTGCGGTGGACATGATCGGTACCATCCGGATGAGAGGTGGAGCATCCGAACTTAACACAGCCCCGGGGCGGCAGGCCAGAGCCATTACGGAACCATTTGGTATTTACCTCAATGTCCGGAAGCAATCAGTGGTCGTCGGGGAGTTGATGCCTGAGCACGTTGATATTTTTGGCTTTACCGTAGGCATCGAGTACGCAGGGTAGGGGGCGGTGGAAATTGCCCTGCAGGAAGTATTCACCCTGATAGAGGTCCGGGTAGTGGGTCAACGTCTCCCCGGGAGGGTCGAAGTCGGGTTTGATCCCGTTTTTGCTTCCCCGGGTATCCGCCCTGGACCAGCCGTAGGGCTCAAGATAGATGTTGTTAAAGCAGTGCAGGCTGTAGCCGGACTCGGTCTTGGGGTCAACCAGTCGCATATAGCCCAGTCCGCAGGGGATGCCGTTTTGCCTCAGTAAGGCAGTGAGCAGGTGGCTTTTGGCGTAGCAGAAGCCGGTGAGTTCCGCCAGGGTCTGTGAGGCGCTCAGAGGCATCTTGTCGGTGTGGATGTCCCGGCAATGATGGATCTGGTCTCGCACAAAACGGAAGCAGTTTATCGCCGTCAGCAAGGGAGCGCTTACCCGGAGCTCTTGAGCGCACCGGATGATTTCATTGTGGCCGTGGTCTATGATCTCACATTGTTCGAGATATTGTGCTGCGGCTGGGGTATGCAATGGTATCTGATCCTTCCCTGAAGCAGACAGATGTGCTGATCTGCCCGAAATACGCTTTTTTATAACTGCATTTCAGTTCTCGAGTCCAGTTATAGTTTTTACTTTTGATAAAAAACTGGCAGGATTTGGCAGCCGGGATAAAAGTTGCGAGATCTGGTTTTAGTTTCGTGGATTCAGTAGGTTGCTTGCTGGTGGCATGGGGGTGGCAATTTTGCCTGGTTTTTATTTATTTTAAATTGGTTCAGGGCTGGAGAAGAAGTGGAGGGTGTGAATTTAAGCAAGAGCGTGATTCCGGGCTTGAATCCGAGAGGCAATCTGTTTATTGTCCTCGGTTGATCGAGGGATGATGATTCTGAAGCAGGAGGGTGGACCGATGTTCAAGAAACTGATGATTTATCTCTGGTGGGCATTTATTCTCTATCTGGCCTGCGGCACTGCCTATGTGACCTATCGTATGATCGCCGGTAAATTCTGATTGCGCATTGCGTGATCGTTTATGCTTCTGCCCGTCATAAAAAATCCCCGCCAGTAACTCCTGGCGGGGATTTTTTTTAAAATAGAATAAGGACCGTTCTTAATCCAGGAAGTCGACAATGGCGGGGGCCATGCCGACATAGCTGGCGGGGGTCATCTGGAGCAGTCGCTCCTTGTCCTGTGGCAGCAGTTCGAGTTTCTCAATGAACTCCCGAATGATCTCGGGGGTGATTGTCTGACCGCGGGTAAGTTCCTTGAGCTTTTCGTAGGGCTTCTCGATGCCGGCTTTGCGCATGACGGTCTGAATCGGCTCGGCGAGCACTTCCCATGCCTGATCCAAGTCCCGGGCCAGAACCGATTCGTTGAGTTTGAGTTTGCCGATTCCCTTGAGGGCCGAGCTGTAGGCGATCATGCTGTAGCCGAAGCCCACGCCCATGTTTCGCAGAACTGTGGAGTCGGTCAGGTCGCGCTGTAGCCTGGAGATGGGCAGTTTGCTTGAGAGGTGGGAGAGAATGGCGTTGGCCAGGCCGCAGTTGCCTTCGGAATTTTCAAAATCGATGGGGTTGACCTTGTGCGGCATGGTGGATGAGCCGATTTCACCTTTGACAGTTCTCTGGCCGAAGTAGGCCATGGAAATGTAGGTCCAGATATCCCGGTTGAAGTCGATTAAAATGGTATTCCAGCGGGCCATGGCGTCAAAGAGCTCTGCCATGTAGTCGTGAGGCTCGATCTGGGTGGTAAAGAGATTCTGCTTTATCCCCAGCCCCTCTTCAATGACGCGGCGGGTCAGCTGCGCCCAGTTGACTTCAGGGTAGGCGCTCAGGTGCGCATTGAAATTTCCTACGGCGCCGTTGAGCTTGCCGAGAATCTCGATGGCAGCAATGCGGCGACTCTGTCCCTTGAGGCGGTCGGCGAAAACTGCCAGCTCCTTTCCAATGGTCGTGGGCGAAGCAGTCTGGCCGTGGGTGCGGGCCAGCATGGGGGTGTTGCGGTATTGCCGGGCCAGCCGGGAGATTTCTTCGATAATCTGGCCCTGATAGGGGCACAGGGCGGCCAGGCCATCCTTGAGCATGAGGGCGTGACTGAGGTTGTTGATATCCTCGGACGTGCAGGCGAAATGGATGAATTCCTCGAGATCCCCGAGTGAGGTGCCTTCGAGTTGATTCTTGATATAGTATTCAACCGCCTTGACATCGTGGTTGGTTTCCTTTTCGATGTCCTTGACCTTCTGCGCTTCCTCCGGCGTGAATCGCTCCACGATGGAGAGCAGGGCGAGGCGCTCTTTTCCCGTGACTTCGCGGCATTCGGGGATTGCTGGTTCGTTGCAGAGTTCCAGCAGCCAGAGGATTTCGACCTTGACCCGAGCACGGATCAGGGCAAACTCAGAAAAGCAGGATGTCAAGTCGTTGACTTTAGATGCATAGCGGCCGTCGATAGGGCTGATGGCAGTAATCATGGCGATAGGCTCCTTGGGCTGATTTTAAAACGCGCACTATAACGAATCGGCTGGGGCAGTTGCAACCCGCAACATCCTGTCCGATCTGGGAATTTTCTTTTCCGTCTCCGGACGGCGTACTTGACAGAAGTATTTGAATTGACTTAAATTGTGTTCAATTTATTTAGGAGAAAATCTCTTCATGGCCCTTGATCGTCTCGGCGACCTTCTTGTTCAGAATAAGCTTATTAACGAATCTCAGCTCGCAAAGGCCATTGAGCATCAGAGGGAGGGATCAAACCGCCTCGGGGCAAGTTTGATCGAGCTCGGCTTTCTGGATGAAGAGGGCCTTTCGGCCTTTTTAGCTACCCAGTATGGCGTCCCATCCATCGATCTGGATGATTTTGAAATCGACCAGACGGTCATATCAGTGATTCCCGCCGATGTAGCTCAGAAATATCTCGTTGTACCGGTCAATCGTGCCGGATCGACCCTGATCGTCGCCATGAGCGACCCTTCCAATATCTTCGCCATAGATGACATCAAATTCATGTCGGGCTACAACGTCGAGCCGGTGGTTGCTGCGGAGACCGCCATCAAAAGGGCGATCGACAAGTACTACGACCAGAGCCAGTCTTTGGCCGACGTCATGTATGATCTGGAAGATATCGATCTGGAGGTTGTCGACGATGAGGACGATGTCAATGTACGTGACCTTGAAAGGGCCAGCGAAGATGCGCCAGTCGTCAAGCTGGTTAATCTCATCCTTACCGATGCCATCAAGAAAAAGGCCAGTGATATCCACATAGAGCCCTATGAGAAATCTTTCCGGGTCCGGTACCGGATCGATGGCGTGCTCTATGAGGTGATGCGCCCTCCCATGAAGCTGAAAAATGCCATCACCTCCCGTCTCAAGATCATGTCGGAGATGGATATCGCCGAGCGGCGCCTGCCTCAGGACGGACGAATCAAGATCAAGCTGGGGCAGGGCAAGGACATGGACTATCGGGTCAACTGTCTTCCCACCCTGTTCGGGGAAAAGATCTGTCTGCGTCTGCTGGACAAGTCGAATTTGCAGCTCGACATGACCAAACTTGGCTATGAAGAGCAGGCTCTGGGCTGGTTTAAAAAGGAAATCTCCAAGCCCTTTGGTATGGTGCTGGTTACCGGGCCCACGGGGTCGGGAAAGACTGTTTCACTTTACAGCGCTCTTTCCGAGCTGAACAAGGTTACAGAGAATATTTCCACGGCGGAGGACCCGGTGGAATTTAACTTTGCCGGAATCAATCAGGTTCAGATGCATGAGGAAATAGGCCTGAATTTTGCTTCAGCCTTGAGGGCTTTTCTACGGCAGGATCCCGATATAATCATGATCGGTGAGATCCGGGATTTTGAAACCGCCGAGATAGGCATCAAGGCCGCTCTGACTGGGCACCTGGTTTTGTCTACCCTGCATACCAATGACGCACCGAGTACGATCAATCGTCTGCTGAATATGGGAATCGAGCCCTTTCTGGTCGCTTCCTCGGTCAATATTATTACGGCTCAGCGTCTGGCCCGCCGGGTCTGCACCGAATGCAGGCAGGTGGAGGATATACCGGTTCCGGCTCTGATAGAAGCCGGGCTTTCCGAATCAGAGGCCAGCCAAATTAAGTGTTACAAGGGCAAGGGTTGCACTGTCTGTAATAATACCGGCTATAAGGGGCGGGTCGGTCTCTATCAGGTCATGCCCATGTTTGAAGAGATTCGCGAGCTGGTACTCGCGGGAGCCAATACGGCCGAGATTAAACGCGAATCCATGCGTCTCGGGGTCAAGACCATGCGTCAGGCTGCTCTGACCAAGTTGCATGAAGGGGCTGTGTCCTTTGAGGAAGTTCTGCGAACAACCATTTCTGACGATTAGACTTTTATCCGCAATATTATGATCCTTTGCCTTCAGGAATAGGTGAATTACAATGGCATCAATGCACCAGCTCTTAAAGACCATGGTTGACCAGGGAGCTTCCGACCTCCATATCACCACAGGGACGGCTCCTCAGGTTCGTCTTGACGGAAAGCTTGTTGCCATGAGCCTTCCTCCCATGACCTCTACGGAAACCAAGCAGCTTTGCTACAGCCTTCTGACTGATGCACAAAAACGCAATTTTGAAGAAGATAATGAGCTGGATCTCTCGTTCAGTGTCAAGGGCATGGCGCGTTTCCGGGCCAATATCTTCATGCAGCGTGGTGCCGTGGGCGGAGCCTTTCGAGTCATCCCCTTTGAAATCCGCACCTTCGAGGATCTGGGACTTCCCCCCGTTGCTAGAGAGCTGACCCGCAAACCCCGGGGGCTGGTGCTGGTAACCGGCCCTACGGGTTCGGGCAAATCAACGACCCTGGCCTCTATGATCGATGCGATCAACTCCGAGCGTCACGAACATATTATGACCATCGAAGATCCTATCGAGTTTATTCATAATCACAAGAAATGTCTGATCAACCAGCGCGAAGTCGGCTCCGATACAGCCTCGTTTAAAAAGGCTCTGCGATATATACTGCGGCAGGATCCGGACGTCGTACTGCTGGGGGAGTTGCGGGATCTCGAAACCATCGAGGCAGCGCTGACCATCGCTGAAACCGGTCACCTCTGTTTCGCTACCCTGCACACCAACTCCTGCGTTCAGACCATCAACCGGGTCGTGGACGTCTTCCCCACCAGTCAACAGACCCAGGTACGCACCCAGCTCTCCTTTGTCCTCGAGGGGGTACTGTCCCAGACCCTGATTAGTAACTCCAGTGGTCGTGGACGGGCGCTGGCGCTGGAGGTTATGGTGCCCAATGCTGCGATCCGGAACCTGATCCGGGAAGACAAGGTCCACCAGATCTATTCTCAGATGCAGATGGGGCAGGAAAAGTATGGTATGCAGACCCTCAACCAGTCCCTGTTCCTGCTTCATCATAAAAAACTTATTTCGACTGACGATGCGATGTCCCGATCGCAGGATCAGGATGAACTTCGCCAGATGATGGCCAACCCCAGCGCCGTACTTCGTCGCCAGGGGGCTGGAGTTCAGAAGTTCTGATGCTGGTCGATATTTTTAATCCGTTAACGGCAATCTCATAAAGGATCTGGTCATGGCCAAATTTGCATGGATCGGTAAGACCCGCACCGGTAAGGTTGAAAAAGGTGAGATGGAGGCCCCGGACGAGAAAGCCGTCACCGGACAGCTACGTCGCCAGGGGATCATGCCCTCCAGCATCAAGCAGCGTGGCAAGGGCTTTGATATGGAGCTCAAGATTCCGGGGATGGAACCCAAGATCACCACCAAGGATCTGGTCGTTTTTACCCGTCAGTTCGCAACTATGATCGACGCAGGTCTACCTCTTGTTCAATGTCTGGATATTCTCGGAAGGCAGCAGGAAAACAAGACATTTAAAGAGATTCTCATCAAGGTCAAGGAGAGCGTTGAGTCCGGTTCGACTTTTGCCGATGCGCTCAAGAAGCATCCCAAGGCCTTTGACGAGCTCTACGTCAATCTGGTTGCGGCCGGCGAGGTCGGCGGAATTCTCGATACCATTCTCAACCGCCTGGCCGCCTACATCGAAAAGGCGATGAAGCTCAAGAAGAAGGTCAAGAGCGCCATGACCTATCCCATGACCGTCGTGAGTATCGCCGTGCTGGTCATCGGGGTTATTCTGGTATTCGTCATTCCGGCCTTCGAGAAAATGTTTTCCGATTTCGGCGGCGCCCTGCCCGTGCCTACGCAGATAGTTATCAATATCAGTAATTTTATCCAGAGCTATGTGATTCATATGATTGTCGGCTTCATCGCCCTGAAATGGGGGGTTAAGCGCATCTATAAGACGGAAAAAGGGCGCAGCTGGATTGATGCCCGGGCGCTGCAGGCTCCGGTGGCCGGAGTGCTGATCCGGAAAGTCGCTGTGGCCAAGTTCACCCGGACGCTCGGCACCATGATGTCCAGCGGTGTCCCCATCCTCGACGGCCTTGATATCGTTGCAAAAACAGCAGGGAACAAGACCGTCGAAAAGGCAATCTACAAGGTCAAGAAAAGCATCAGTGAGGGCAAGACCATCGCCGAGCCCATGGCGCAATCAGGGGTGTTCCCCCCCATGGTCTGCCAGATGATCGCCGTCGGCGAGCAGTCGGGCTCCATCGATACCATGCTCAACAAAATCGCTGACTTTTATGACGATGAGGTTGATGACGCCGTCAACAACCTTACCGCCATGCTTGAGCCGCTGCTGATGCTCTTTCTCGGTGGCACCGTGGGGGGGCTGGTTATCGCCATGTATCTTCCCATTTTCAAGCTCGCCGGTGCGGCGGGAGGGTAGCGGGCTTCACTGATGTCCGAAAAGCCAAGCGCCACGACCCGGGTCGTCCCGACTGCCCGTCAGCTCAGCTGGTTGCTGTTGTTCCGAATTGTCGTCATCTCCCTGTTTCTGGGGGGGGCGATTTTCTTCCGCATGAAATCTACCTCTGCCCCCCAGGCGGTGATCGCAGGTCTGATCCTTCTGGCAGGGCTGTCCTATCTTCAGGCTCTGGGCTCTGCCGTTTCTCTGAGCTACTTTCGACCTTCCCGGCTCATGGTGCAGGTTCAAATATGCTGGGATCTCCTGTTTTGTACCGCCATCGTTTATCTGACGGGGGGCAGTGATTCGATCTTTTCGTTTCTTTTTATCCTGACCATTATCTATTCTGCTTTTCTCTGCTCCCGCCGTCAGCTTCTTATCATCGCCTCCGCCGCGGCGATCCTCTACGGCAGTCTTTTGGACCTCCAGTATTATCAGCTCCTCCCCAGAGTTCCAGGGTTGCCTCTGGCGGTTGGACTGTCTGCCTCCAAGGTTTTGTATCAGGTCTTTGTCAACGTCAGTGCTTTCTTTCTGACCGGCCTGCTCAGCGGCGCCCTGGCGCAGCGGTTGCGGGTCAGCGAAGCGGCTCTGCGGAGTCGGGAAGTCGATGTTCAGGAACTTGCCCGCCTCAATCAGATGATTCTTGAAAATATCGGCAGCGGATTGATGATGATCGACAATCAGGGGCTGATCCAGACTTTCAATGCCGCCGCAAGCGCCCTGACCGGATACAGTCACGAAGATCTCGTCGGCAGGCATTTTTCCGGTCTTTTCCCTCAGCTGGTGATCAATTTCACGACCCAGAAACCTTTGCGTCGCCAGGAGATGAGCTTCGCAGATAAAGCGGGGGTTCAAAAGATCATCGGTTACGGTTATTCTTTCGTAACCGATGGGGGGCAGGGGCGAGAGAGCGTACTGCTGACGTTTCAGGACCTTACCGAATTCAAGAATCTTGAGCAGCGCTATGAGCGGGCGCAGCGCCTCGCCGTTGTCGGGCGTCTCGCCTCGGGCATGGCTCATGAAATCCGTAATCCCCTGGCGTCGATCAGCGGTTCCGTACAGCTTTTAACTCATACCCCCTCTCTTTCTGCCGATGATCTTAAATTGATGAATATAGTCGTCAGGGAGGCTGACCGACTCAGTCGCCTGCTGGGGGAGTTTCTTGATTATGCGAAGCCACCGAAGCCCAGGATTCAATCCGTTGAAGTCGGACGTTTTATGGATGATATTCTAGATCTGCTGAACTCGGATCCCAGATGCTCGCAGGTGGAGATTCACAGGGACTACGACGCCGGGCAAGTCATATCCTTCGATCCCGATCAGATCCGCCAGAGCCTTTGGAATCTTTCTATCAACGCCATCGAGTCCATGGAGGGGAGGGGCGATCTTCATATCGGGGTCAGCGCTGCAGACAAATCCATCTATATCGAAGACAGCGGTTCAGGGATCTCCCCGGAGATGAAAGGCAGGATTTTCGATCCCTTCTTCACTACTAAAGACCACGGCACCGGCCTGGGGCTGGCAATGGTCTACGCCTCCATGGAGGCTCACGGGGGAGAGGTGACGCTTCTGGACGGAGCCATGGGGGGCGCACGCTTTGTGTTGAGATTTTAATCTGTCAGCACTTGTCTTGCGCAGCATGAAACAAACAGCACCAAGAACCTGTCCCCTCTCCCTGAGGGAGAGGGTGCCCAAAGGGCGGGTGAGGGGGCTTCCTGAATCAAGCAGCGCCCCTACATCGTCTGCAAACGTAGGGACGCTGCTTGCCGCGCCCTGATCTTTGACTGCAGAAGCCAGCGCAAGGTTCGGCTGATATAACCAAAAACCGAAGGCATTAAGGCTGGAGATAATTCGTGACCCAGAAAAAACATAGAATACTCGTCGTGGACGACGAAGCCAGCATGCGGGAATTTCTCAGCATCATGCTCTTTCGCGAGGGCTATCTGGTCGATGCCGCTCCCAACGGCCGGGCTGCTTTTGAGTTTCTCGAGCAGCGGGCGGTCGATCTGATCATCAGCGACATCAAGATGCCCGAAATGACCGGACTTGAACTGCTGGCCAAGGCCAAGGAGCTCTGCCCCGAGACTGCGGTAATCATGGTGACGGCCTTCTCCAGTGCCGAAGATGCCGTTGAGGCCATGAAGCAGGGGGCGTACGACTACATCACCAAGCCCTTCAAAAACGATGAGATGCTGCTGGTTATCCGCAACGCCCTGGAGCGGCAGAGTCTA
>JAAXQG010000227.1 GCA_012974445.1 Desulfuromonadales bacterium | reverse complement strand
TGCAGCTGAGCCTGCTCGGCCTCCAGCGCCTCCATTCGGGCAGGGAGATTTTCCAGCTCCTGCTTTTGCTTAAAGCTGAGCTTACGCTGCTTCCCCTTAAGGGGACGGCTCGGTTTGGGCTCCGGGGCATTGTCGGCCTGCGTGGCAACAATTTCGCCGGGCCTCTGCTCCAGCCAGTCGTCATAGCCTCCCACATACTCGGCGACTCGCCCCTGCCCCTCAAACACCAGAGTACTGGTGACTACGTTGTTGAGAAATGCCCGGTCGTGGCTGACGACAAGCAGGGTGCCGGGATAGTCGATAACCAATTCCTCCAGTAGCTCCAGGGTCTCCACATCCAGATCGTTGGTGGGCTCATCGAGCACCAGCACATTGGAAGGCAGAGTGAAGAGCTTGGCCAGCAGCAGCCGGTTGCGCTCTCCCCCCGAGAGGATACGCACGGGACTTCTGGCCCGGTCGGGGCTGAAGAGAAAATCCTTCAGGTACCCCAGCACATGGCGGGAAACGCCGTTGATGACCAGGGTATCACTCGACCCTGCGAGATTCTCCTGAACGCTGCGTTCGGGATCGAGCTGGCTGCGCAACTGATCGAAATAACAGACCTCCAGAGTAGTTCCCAGTTTCACCCTGCCAGACTCAGATTGTAAATCCCCAAGCAGCAGCCGCAGCAATGTGGTCTTACCGCTGCCGTTGGGACCGATGATGCCGATCTTGTCGCCACGCTGGATGCTGACAGAAAAATCCCTGATTATCTCCCGATCGCCCCAACTATAGCTGACCCCCTCGGCCTCGATCACTCGCTTGCCGCTGCGACCGGCCCCCTGTATCTGGATCTTTGCCTTGCCGATACCCTCCCGGCGCTGCTGGCGAAGATCACGCATCTTCTTAAGCACGCGAACGCGCCCTTCGTTGCGGGTGCGCCTTGCCTTGACCCCCTGGCGAATCCAGACTTCCTCCTGGGCCATCTTCTTGTCGAATTTGTCCCAGTTCTTCTGCTCATCGCCCAGCAGCGCTTCCTTGCGCTCAAGAAAAGTCGGGTAATCGCAGGCCCAGTCGAAGAGCCGCCCCCGGTCCAATTCCACGATCCGGGTTGCCAGCTTCTGGAGGAAGGCCCGGTCGTGAGTCACGAAAATCAGACTGATACTGCTTTTGAGCAGAAAGTCTTCCAGCCAGCCGATGGCGGACAGATCCAGATGGTTCGTGGGCTCGTCGAGCAGCAGCAGATCAGGTTTCTGTACCAGCGCTCGCCCCAGAAGCACCCGGCGCTTAAGGCCTCCAGAGAGGCTAACGAAATCCGCATCAGCCTCAAGCTCCAGATGAGAGAGCACTTCCCCGACCCGCTGATGAACTTCCCAGCCACCGGCACCTTCGAGTTCATGCTGAACGCAACCCAGGCGATCGAGAACCTGGCTACCTCCCCCGGACTCCAACTCCAGGCTGAGCTCATGGTACTGTTGAAGCAGCACTCCCGTACGCCCAAGCCCCGAGGCAATGACCTCGAAGATGGAACCTTCGACAGACAGGGGAACATCCTGCCCTAGCCGTGCCACTCGAATCCCCGACTGAAGGTTGACTTCTCCGGTATCGGGCATGAGCTCCCCTGCAACCAGCTTCATGAGGGTCGATTTGCCAGCGCCGTTACGCCCGAGGATGCAGACGCGCTCCCCTGCTTCCATCTGCAGGGAGACTTCTTCGAGCAGCGAAGGTCCGCCAAAAGCCAAAGATATTTTCTGAAGGCTGAGTAATGCCATAATTAATCCGTCTTTCCGAATACACAATTCTTGACATATTACTTGTTTTATAGCGTTTTACCCGTAAAGTTGCTTGCTCTGCTCCCCGTATGGTAGTTTTTTATTGAGAATCTCTTTCTCTGGGAGTGGCAGATTTTGGCGCTTATTTTGCTTTTAAACTAACATACGACTGACATCCATCCGGTCCTATACTCACTCAAAGGAGAATCATTTCATGGCAGGGAAATTCGGCAACCTCGGAAAAATAGACAGTATCATCCGTGTAATCATTGGAGTGGCGGGGCTTTATCTCGGATTCATGGATAACCCGATCCTCTCCCCCAGCCTCTCAAAGAATATCATCGGAGTGGTCGGCATCATCCTGGGCGTAACCGGCATCCTTCGCTTCTGCCCCATCTACCTGCTCGCCGGTATCCATACCGACAAAAACGAAGCGGCCTGATATACACCAGACCGCGGGCAGCAGATCAAAAGCTCACCCCCCGCAAGGGGTCGGTGAGCTTTTTTTATCATCCCGTCTCCCCCTACCCGGCAAAAACCTCGGTGCGGTTTCTTCCTCCCTGCTTGGCCAGGTAAAGGGCTTCGTCGGCCATTTCGATGAGCTTGCCCGCCGTCTCCGGCCGATTGGCCAGCGAAGCCAATCCAATACTGACCGTACAGCGGATCTCTTTATCCTCATGAACCGTAACCTGCTCCAGCATCGCCATGCGAATGCGCTCGGCGACCGTATAGGCCACATCCTCTGCAGTTGCGGGAAGAATGACCGTGAACTCCTCCCCACCATAGCGGGCCACCACATCGTAGTCCCGGGTCATGGCCTTAAGAACCTGCCCCATCGCCTTGAGAACCTCATCCCCTCCACTGTGCCCGTAAGTGTCGTTGACCTTCTTGAAATAATCGACATCTATCATCAGGCAACTGAGATCCTCATCCAGCCGCTTGGCCTTTGAGACCGAGGTCTCAAGTATCTGCATCAGGTACCGGCGATTGTACACATCGGTAAGCTGATCCTTGGCGACCTGATCTTTGATACGGGTCCTCATGGATTCAAAAGCCCGGGTCAGCGCCACGACTTCTTCGGAGGAACTCTTAACCGCCAGCGGAGTCTCATAATTGAGGTCGATAATATCTTTGCATCCTCGAGAAAGACTGCTGATCGGACCGGTAATGCGGTGAGCGAAGATCATAATGGCCCAGAGGGTGACCCACCAGATCAGCACCACGGCTGCGATAATCCGATTTTTCAATCGATCAAGGTCACTGTAGAAAAGATTCTTGGGCAGGGCATAGCTCAGGTCCCAGCCGAAAAGACCCTGGGGAGCCGTCACAAGAAAATGCTCCTCAAGCTCCCTCATATTTCGGTCCGGATCCCCATGAAAACCCAGTACTTCATCAAAGGCCTTATCGCTGAATTCGCTGAGACTTTTATCGATGCGCAGAAGCACGTCACCCGCGCGGTGAGCCACCAGAGAGCCCCCTTCGGTACTGAGCCACTGCCGTACCAGGCTCTCGAATTCACCCATGCGCACCACACTCAGCACGCAAACCGTATCTTTGGCTGAGGCAGAAGGATCGAGACACCAGACAAAATAAACCCCCAGAGCATCTTTGATGAGCAGCCCCTTACCGGGAGCCATCTCGTCAAGGCGCGCTGCGGCATAGAGACGATGAATTTCCTTCTCCGCGAGCTTGCCCGTTGACGCCAGAAGTTCCATGGTTTGGGGAGTCACCAGATAGAGTTCTCCCAGCACCCCATCGGTATCAACCTTCTCAGAGAGCTGTCTCCTGAATTCTTCTGGGCTGATAGAACCGCCTTGGTACTGGAGAAAGAGGATTTCCACCTGATGACGCAGTATCTCGACCTGGCGGTTGAGCAAGGCGGCGATCGATCTCGTACTCTCCCTTGCATTGAGTTCAAAGACCGTACTGCGCGAACTGCTCATGGTTTCCGAAAAAGTGAAATAGGTGATCACTCCGAAAGCCAGCAGCATCACCAGCGTCAACCCACCGAAACTCAGAGTCAGCTCTTTTTTCAGTCCCACAAAATCTCTCCCGGCTCAGTTATCAATTCAGGCTCGTCGAGCATCAGCCAGGAAAGTCATCACTCGATCGGCGGCCAGGTTGGCCGTTCCAACACAGTCGTTAATCCCGACGCCGCCAAAGGCATTTCCGGTAACAAAAAATCCGGGGAAGTTTTCGATTCGGGCATTCAGCGCCTCCAGGCGATCGGCGTGCCCGGAAACATACTGTGGAATCGCCCTTTCATGGCGAAAAACCCTGATGAACTCGGGGGTAGTATCAACCCCCATGATGGTCTTCAGATCGGACTTCACCTTCTGCACCACCTCGTCATCGGAGAGTTTCATCACCTCCGGGTGAGCTGCCCCCCCCATCATGGAGCGGAGCAGAACCTTGCCCTCGGGGGCGCGGTGGGGAAACATGCTGGAGTCCCAGAGAGTGCCCAGGATATTGGCCCCCTCGCTCTTGGCGACCAGATAGCCGAAGCCTTCAAGGTCGCACTGAATCTGATCCTTCGAATACCCGAAACAGACCACCAGCATAGGCGCATAAGCAATGCCGGTGAGCAGGGCTGACGCCTCCTGGTCCATCCCCGCCAGCATGGCACCCAGCGCGTGGGCCGGGGCGGCGCTGACCACCAGATCGGCCTCCAGGGTTTCACCACCGGTGAGCCTCAGACTGTAACCACCATCTTTGACACTGATCGCCTCGACGCCCTTGCCAGTGCGAATCTCCCCCGTTATCCCTTTGACACATTCATCGGTAAGCTGCTGAATGCCTGCGTTGAAGGAGGTGAGCACCCCTCCCGGCCCCGCAGCGCTGGCCACGGCCTTGCCCTCTTTTTTCTCCCGGGCCTTCTTGCGGGCCAGCTTGATCATCGCCTTGATCAGGCCACCGTACTGCTGCTCCAGCTCATTGATGCGGGGGAAACAGCTGCGCAGGCTCATGGTTTCGGGGTTTCCAGCAAATATGCCCGAAACCATGGGTCCAATGAGCTTATCGAGGGCCTCGGGCCCCAGACGGCGCCGGGCAAAATCAGCCAGGGTTTCATCGGCCCCGTCGGTTCGGGGTGAAACAAACAGCTCGCAGGCCAGACGGATTTTCCCCGGCCAGGAAATCAACCTGGAGCTGAAAAAGGAGGGGCCATTTTCCGGCAGGCGGTGCAATTCGCCGGTGGCGTAGATAAAACGCTTGCGGGCATTATCATTGGAGCGCAGCAGACGATCCTTGATGCCGAGACTGTTACAGAGCTCAAGAGTCATGGGCTTGTTATCCAGGAAGCCGTTAGGGCCCCACTCACAGGTATAGCCTTCGGCCTGGACACTCAGAATCTTCCCCCCCGGTCTGTCCCCCTTCTCCAGAACCAGAGTTTCGACCTCAATCCCTGTGGCAGCCGCCCGACGCTCGATGGCATAGGCTGTTGCAAGGCCGGAAATACCCGCGCCTATAATGGCGATTCGCTTCATGACATTACCCCTTTATAAAATGCAGGACAAAATTCTTACCATTCTAATGCCCGAAATACTTCAGAGCAAGTCAAAGCGCCCTTGACTCAACCTTTTGCACTCCTATATTTTGTGGGCTCATATAAAAATCCGTCAGGAGACAGCATGAGTACCGATTATTACCAGATCCTTGGCCTTGCCAAGGGAGCCAGCAGCGACGAAGTAAAAAAGGCCTATCGCAAAATGGCCCAGAAATATCACCCGGATAAAAACCCCGACGACAAAGCCGCCGAGGCCAAATTCAAGGAGATCACCGAGGCCTACGCCGTGCTCTCCGATCCCCAGAAAAAAACTCAATACGACCAATTAGGCTCTGAGCGCTTCCACCGGAACTATTCCCAGGAAGACATTTTCGATGGCGCTGACCTCGGGAGTATATTTCGCGACTTCGGTTTCGGTGGAGCCAACGACGACATGTTCAGCCAGCTCTTCGGTGGTGGAAGGGGCCGGGGTCACCATGGGGGCCAGGGAGGTCACTGCGGTCGCCACCAAGGCATGGGCAAGGGTGCGGATTTAAGCATCGAGGTCAACATCCCCTTTCGCCAGGCCATCCTGGGTGGGGAACGCTCTCTGAGCTATCGCAGCGAAGGGCGTACACAGAAGATCCAGGTCAAAATCCCCCCCGGAGTCGAGCAAGGGCAGAAGCTGCGTGTGGCAGGCAAGGGGGCCTCAGGCGCAGGGGGAGGCCCCTGTGGTGATCTGATTCTTCAGATCAACATCGAGCCCGACAGCAACTTCACCCGCCAGGACCGCGATCTCAGCGTCAAGATCCTGATCCCCTTCTCGGGCGCCTGCCTCGGCACCAGTGCGCCCGTCCCTACACTGGAGGGAGAGAAAAGGATCAAAATACCCGCGGGGATCGTCTCCGGAAGCAAAATCCGACTCAAAGGCCACGGCGTGGCCACCCCCAAGGGCACCCGGGGCGACCTCTACGCTCAGATCGATGTCGAGATCCCCAAGAAGCTCTCCAAGGCGCAGAAGATTCTATTAGAAGAACTGCGCGAAGCTGGACTTTGAGACGACGACGGTATTTACTGCCATATTGAAGCAGGAAGGGCCGGCCCTAATGGACCGGCCCTTCTTTGACCTTCTTCCAACACCGAGCTAACCGTAAAACTCCCTGCAGTACATCATCCCCAGAATGCCCCGGCTCTTGAGGCACTGGGTGCAGAGCTCCCCTTCATCGTCCCACTCCCCTTGCGCCATGAAGGCTCCGGCTTCAGCTGCGGGATCAGTCTGCTTTAGCGCAGGGTCAAAAGCGGCCTTGCAGATGCTGCAGTTCTTCACTTAAGAATCTCCAGATCTCTGCGCACCAGGGCGGCCATGGCATCGAGAAAATCGGGGCTAACATTCAGTGAGGGGCAGCGATAGAACATGTCGATACCTGCGGCTCTGGCATGCTCGGCCATCTCTTGATCGATCTCCAGCAGCGTCTCGATATGATCCGAAACGAAGGAGATGGGCACGATGAGCACGCTACGGTGACCCTCGCAGCCAAGACGGTCGATGACCTCCAGAGTATCGGGCTCCATCCATTTCACGGGGCCGCTGCGACTCTGAAAACCGACATGCCAGTCGAAATCGCCGACTCGCGCCATCACCCCCTTGACCGTTTCCATCACGTGCTCAAGGTAGGGGTCGCCCCGATCGATGAAGCTCTGAGGCAGGGCATGGGCGCTGAAAAGGATCTGCACCTGGCGCCGCGACATCTCGTGATAGCGCTCCAGCCCCTCGTTCACCCTGTTGGCCAGAGCATCCAGATATCCGGGCCAGTCATACCACTGTTCGATGACGTGACAGCGCAGCTCGGGATAATGGGCCTGCACGGCACGCCGGAAGTCCTTGACGCTGCTGCCAGTGGTAGCCCCGGTATAATGGGGATACATGGAAAGCACCACCGCCTCGGTAACCCCCTCAGCGGCAAGACGGCGCACCACTTCATCGGCCCTTGGATGCCAGTACCGCATGACCACGTGAGGCTGGAAGTCATCGCCCAGCCGCTCGGCGATACCCGCTGCCTGCTTGCGGGTCCATTCCAACAGCGGGGTCTTGCCTCCGATCTTCGAGTAATTGACCCGAACCTTTCGGGAACGGAAATGAGAGATCAGCCGGGCGAAGGGCTTCTGCAGCAGGGCCCCTGCGGGCAGCTGGATCAGATCTCGATCGGAGAAGAGATTATAGAGGAAGGGTCCCACGGCCCCCAGGGAATCGGGGCCGCCCATGTTGAGCAGGACGAGGGCTTTTTTCGAGGTCGGTTCCATGGCTCTCTAGATCAAAGAGAAAAGGGGCGGCGATAAACGCCGCCCCTTTTGTTTAAAAGATGGAATCACTTCTGGCTGAGCCGGTGGACGCACTCGACCATGTGGATGGCATTTTCCGGCGGTACGGTGGGAAGGATGCCGTGCCCCAGGTTGAAGATGAATCCGGGACGGTCGGCGTTCTCGTTGAGAATGCGCTGCACCTCACGCTCGATGTGATCCTTGGGCGCATAGAGCACGGTGGGATCCAGGTTGCCCTGAACGGCCACATCGGGGCCCAGAATGTCGCGGGCCTTGCCCAGGTTCACATGCCAGTCGAGACCCAGAACATCGGCGCCGACTTCTTTAACTATATCTAGCATGGTGCCACCATTCTTAACGAAGTAAATGATGGGTACATCTTTACGGTTCAGGCTGGCAATAAGCTTCTGAACGTAGGGAAGGATGTACTTCTCATAGTCGTGAGGAGCTAAGATACCACCCCAGGTATCGAAGATCTGAATGGTCTGAGCACCGGCTTCGATCTGCATGTTGAGGTAACGACGAGACATCTCGGTGACCTTGGTCATGAGGGCGTCGTAGAGAGGAAAGTCGGAGTACATCATCTGCTTGAGGCTGGCGAAATCTTTGCTGCCCTTGCCTTCTACCATGTAGCAAGCCAGAGTAAAGGGAGCACCACCAAAACCGATGAGAGGCACACGGCCTTCAAATGCGATACGAAGACGCTTGATAATAGCTGGTACATAGGAAACGGCCTCAGCCATATTCTCGGGTACGATGAGAGCATCGACATCGGCTGCGGTACGGATGGGCTTCTCGAAGACAGGTCCGGGGACGAAATCAAGGGCCATGCCCATGGGCTCGACGGGAGTCAGGATGTCGGAGAAGAGAATCGCCGCATCGGCATCGAGAATATCGATGGGCTGGATGGTGACCTCAGCCGCACGGGCGGGATCTTTGCAGAGATCGAGAAAGGTACCGCCGCCCTTGGCGCGGACGTCCTTGTAACACTGCAGGTAACGACCAGCCTGGCGCATCAGCCAAACGGGAACACGGTCAACGGGCTGGCCCCAGCAGGCTTTGATGAAATTGTATTCGGTAGACATGGGTATAAATTCTCCTGTGATATTTGATTCAAATTCATAGGGCGTGATGAATCCCGCCCCTACGGCATCATTTGGGGGCGTTTTGGGCTGCTTCGGCTTCCATGCGCTTGCGGGTGCGGCCGGGGATGTAATTACAAAAGGGCTCTTCGGCCATGTAGTCGCCGTAAATCGCATCGGCACGGGCACGGCAACCACCGCAGACGTTGATGAATTCGCATTCCCCACACTTGCCCTTGTACTTCTTGAAGTCGCGCAGGTCATTGAAGACCTTGGAGTTGAACCAGAGATCTTTGAAGGGGACCTGCTTGACGTTACCCACGGAAGAGTGGAAGTAGCTGCAGGGCTTGAGGTTTCCGAAGCAGTCGATGAGACAGATGGTCTGGGCCGCGATGCACCCTTTGCCCCCGCCGGTGGAGAAAGTCAGGCTGCGACGCTTGAAATCCACCCCTTCGGCCTTAGCCATCTGAGGCACGATGCGATAGTAGTGCGGTGCGCAGGTGGGGCGCATGAGGATTTCTTCCTCCCCCTTCTCCTGCTGGTAGTGCCAGGCCAGGATCTCCTCATAGTCCTCGGCGGAGATCAGCTCGCTCATGATGTCTTCGCCGCGTCCGGTGGGCACGATCATGAACATGTACCAGGCGGTCGCCCCCAGGCTCTTGGCCAGCTTGAAAGTCGCGCCGATATCCTGCTGATTGCGTTTGGTGAAGGAGGAGTTGATCAGGAACTTAATGCCGTTGCGCTTGAGGGTCTCGGCCCCACGGATCACCCCATCGAAAGCCCCTGGGGAGCTGCGGAAGTCATCGTGGATCTCCTCGGTGGAGCCGTCCAGCGACAGGGAGACCATCTTGATATCGGCCGCCTTCATCTTTTCGCAGATTTCGTCGGTGATCAGCGTCCCGTTGGTGGCCATGCACATGCGCAGCCCCTTGGAGGTGCCGTACTCGGCAATCTCGAAAATATCTTCACGCAGCAGCGGCTCACCACCGGAGAGAACCATAACCGGCTTGGAAATCTCGCAAATGTCATCAATGAGCTTGAAGGCTTCCTGGGTGTTGAAGTCGCCCGCCGCGGCGCTCATGTCAGAAGAGCAGCGACAGTGCACACAGTTGAGGTTACAGCGCTGGGTCGACTCCCAAGCCAGCCATTTGGGGATATATTCTTCGTTATTTGCAGACATTCTGGCTCCCTTGCCTTGGAGGAATGTTTCATTTTCTCAACAAAATCTTAACACTACACCATTTCGCCCGCGCAGGGCAAGACGAACTCGCAACCTGCAGCACGAAGCATGCCTGATTGATGTCGTTGACAG
>JAAXQG010000223.1 GCA_012974445.1 Desulfuromonadales bacterium | reverse complement strand
CGGGGGGGACGGGCAGCTCGATGAGGGGGGCGTTGCTCTCCAGGATGAAGTCCACCTCCGAGATATGGATGTGGCAGTTGCCGTGGGTACGGGGGCAGTTCTCATTGACCTGAACCACCACCTTGCCGGCCTTTTTCATGGCGGCCATGGTGTAGGCCACCGAGAGGCTGCAGGTGAAGTAGCCGTGCTCGTCCATGGGGGAAACCATGGTGCCTGCCCAGTCCACGGGCCAGTATTCGGTCATGAGCTTGGGGACTTCGTGGAAGTAGTTGGGCACCCAGTCAGCCCAGCCGTTCTGCACCGCCTTGCGCGAGACACCGCTGGTGAACCAGGAGTTGACCTTGATGTGTTTTCTCGAGGCCTCGGTGAAATAATCGGGGCACACATGGTGCTGCTGGTTGATGGTGACCCCTTCCAGGCTCTGTTGCCGGGCCGCCAGGGCCTTGGCGAAGAGGATGGGCTCTCCGGCGCAGATGGGGAAGATGATGAATTCGCCGCTTTGGACCTGGGCTGCGGCCTCCTGGGGAGTGCAGAGTTTTTGCTGATACTCCTGCTGGAAAGAGGGTCTGGCCGATGATGTGATGGAAACAGTCTGAATCGACATGATGTACCTCCTGTAACTAGAGAGAATTGGAGAGAAGCTTCTTCTTAGTTTCTTTTTTTTGACAGAGCATTCTTCGGGCGACCTTGGAGCCGGTGGTCCGGTTCAGGGCCTGGGAGATGAAATTCCCCGCTTCGACCAGCCCCTGAAGATCGACACCGGTTTCGATCCCCAGCCCGTCGAGCATGTAGAGCAGGTCTTCGGTGGCAAGGTTGCCCGAGGCTCCGGGGGCATAGGGACAGCCCCCCAGCCCAGAGACGGAGCTGTCCACCACCTCGATCCCCAGGTCCAGGCAGGCTAGAACGTTGGCAAGAGCCTGGCCGCAGCTGTCATGAAAATGCACGGCCAGCTGCTTCATGGGAACCTTGCGCGCCACGGTTTCCACCATGGCGCGTGCGGCCTGCGGGGTGCCGGTACCGATGGTGTCTCCCAGGGAGACCTCGTAGCAACCCAGCTCCAGCAGCCGCAGGGCCAGGGGAGCCACCTGCTGCGGGTCGATCAGCCCCTCGTAGGGGCAGCCCAAGGTGCAGGAGAGGTATCCGCGAACTGAGATCCCTTCGGCAAGGGCGCGCTTGACCAGGGGGGCGAAGCGATCGAAGCTCTGGTCGATGGAGCAATTGATGTTTTTCTGGGAAAAACTCTCTGAAGCCGCGGCAAAGATGGCGACCTCGGTGGCTCCGGCCTCCAGGGCCGATTCCAGTCCGAAGAGATTCGGGGTAAGTACGGGGTAGCTGACCCCATCGCGTTTTTTGATGCCCTTCATGACCTGACGGTGATCCCCCAGCTGCGGCATCCAGCGCGGGGAAACGAAGCTGGTGGCCTCGATGCTGGAGAGGCCGCACTGGCTCAGGCGGTCGATGAGATCGATCTTCACCTCCGTGGGGACCAGGCGGGTCTCGTTCTGCAGCCCGTCTCTGGGGCCGACTTCGACGATCTTGACGCGGGGGGGGAGTTTCATATCAAGCCTCCACGCAGGGCTGGAATTCGATGAGTTCGGCTCCGTCGGCCACCAGCGCCCCGACGGCAAAGTTGAGACTGAGGATTTTACCCGCCGATGGGGCGGTGATGGTGTGTTCCATCTTCATGGCTTCGAGGATGACCAGGGGCGCGCCCTTTTCCACCTCGGCTCCTTCGCCCACCATCAGGGCGATAACCTTGCCGGGCATGGGCGCCGTCAGGCGTCCCTCCCTATCGTCCTGCTGGGACCTAGCGTAGGGGTCGCGAAGCATCAGGCGGTGGCTGCTGCCCTGGCACAGCACGGTTCGCTCGGCGCCGCTGCGCACCACCCGGGCCCGCAGCCGCAAACCGTCCAGGTTGGCGCTCAGCGATCCATCGGGTTCAAGCTCCCCCTGAACCAGCATTTCCCCCCCCGGCAGCTCCAGGAGGTATCCGTCGCGGCGGTAATGGGCGATGAGGGAAACTTCGGTCTCGCCGTCTTCGAAAATCAGGCTGTGGTGGTTGTCACCGTTGAGTCTCCAGCCCTGGGTGCCGTGCCAGGGGGAGTAGGGGTCGCGGCTGGTGCCGGCGGCTCTTGCGGCTTCGGCCTTGCGGCTCAGCAGCAGCTCCAGGCATGCCAGGGCCAGGACGCGGTCGCTGGCGGGGGTGCGCTCCGGGATGAGCTCCTGGCGGTGACGCTCGATAAAGCCCGTATCCAGGTCGGCCGCAGCAAAGGCGTCGTGATTGGCGATGGTGCTTAAGAAACTCAGGTTGGTGTTGACGCCCGTGACCTCGAAGGTGCTGACGGCCTCGCGAAGACGGCGCAGCGCCGAGGGACGATCCTGATCCCAGACGATGAGCTTGGCGATCATGGGATCATAGTGAATGCTCACCTCGTCTCCCTGGCGTACGCCCCGGTCGATGCGTACATGGGGCCCTTCCTCGGGGGTGCGCAGATGCAGGATGCGTCCGATGGAGGGGAGAAACTCCCGGGTGGGATCTTCGGCATAGATACGCACCTCGATGGCGTGTCCCTCTATGGCCAGTTGCTCCTGACGCAAGGGGAGGGGCTGCCCGGAGGCGACGCGGATCTGCCACTCCACCAGATCCTGTCCGCAGATCATCTCGGTGACCGGGTGTTCCACCTGAAGCCGGGTATTCATCTCCATGAAGTAGAAACTGCCGTCGGTATCCAGGAGAAACTCCACGGTCCCGGCTCCCACATAGCCTATGGCGCGAGCCGCGGCCACTGCGGCTTCTCCCATGTGCTGGCGCAACTCCGGGCTCATGCCGGGTGCGGGGGCCTCTTCCACCACCTTCTGGTGCCGGCGCTGGATGGAGCAGTCGCGCTCGAAGAGATAGACCGTCTCGCCCTGGGAGTCGGCGAAAACCTGAATCTCCACATGGCGGGGGCGCTTCAGATAACGCTCGAGCAGCACCCGGTCGTCACCGAAGGAGTTTTTGCCCTCGCGCATGGCTCCCGCCAGGGCCGCGGCAAAGTCCTCGCCGCGCTCGACCACCCGCATCCCCTTGCCGCCGCCACCGGCGCTGGCCTTGATGAGCAGGGGGTACCCGATGAGATCGCCCTGCGTTTTGAGAAAGTCCTGGTCCTGATTCTCCCCGTGATAGCCGGGAACCAGAGGGACCTGAGCGTCTCCCATGATGGATTTGGCGGCGCTCTTGCTGCCCATGGCTTCGATGGCGCTCACCGGCGGGCCGATGAATATGATCCCCTGGCTCGCGCACTGGGCGGCGAATCCGGCGTTTTCCGAAAGAAAGCCGTACCCGGGATGAATGGCGTCGGCCCCCTGGCTGCGGGCGACCTCGAGAATAAGCTCGGGACGCAGATAGCTCTCGGAGGCCGGGGCAGGGCCCAGGCGCACGGCCTCGTCGGCCATGGCGACGTGCATGGCTCCGGCGTCGGCATCGGAGTAGACGGCCAGGGTCCGGATGCCGAGGCGTTTTGCGGTGCGGATGATGCGGCAGGCGATCTCGCCGCGATTGGCGATCAGAATCTTGTTGATCATGGTCCTTATCCTTTCATCCAGTTGGGGGAGCGTTTGTCGAAAAAGGCACCGAGCCCCTCGCGCCCCTCGTCGCTGGCCCGGGCTTCGGCGATGCGCCCGGCGGTTTCCTGGATCATTTCATCGTCGATGGCCCCCTTGGTCACCAGGGGAATCAGTGCCTTGGCCGCTTTCATGGCCCGGGGCCCGTTTTGCAGCAATGTGCTGCAGAATTGCCGCCCCCGTTCTTCCAGATCTTCGGGGGGCACCAGCTCGTGGACCAGTCCCAGGCGATGGGCCTCGGTAGCGTCAAAGCGCTCGGCGCTCTGGAAGTAGCGCCGGGCAGCCCGGGGGCCGATGGCGGCGACCACATAGGGGGAGATGACCGCGGGGATCAGTCCCAGTCGCACTTCCGAGAGGCAGAAGCTTGCCCGGTGCGAGGCGATGACCATGTCGCAGCAGGCCAGCAGCCCCAGGGCTCCGCCATAGGCGGCCCCCTGGACCAGGGCCATGGTGGGCCTGGTGAAGCGGTCGAGACACTTCATCAGCTCGGCCAGTTCCAGGGCATCGGCGACGTTTTCCTGTTTCGAGTATTCGGCCATGCGCTTCATCCACCCCAGATCGGCCCCGGCGCTGAAGCTCTTGCCTTCGGAGGCAAGCACGAGCATGCGCACCTGCTTGCTGGCCTCAAGCTCTTTGATCCGGGTGATGAGGGTGGCAATCAATTGGTCGTCGAAGGCATTGTGGACCTGGGGGCGGTTGAGCCTCAGGGTGGCAACGCCATGCTCATCGATCTGTGTCAGCAGTTCCTGGCTCATAGCGGTCACATCCTGAATACGCCGAAGCTGGTCGGCTGGGCTGGAGCGTTGAGGGCGGCCGAGAGACTCAGCCCCAGAACCATGCGGCTGTCGGCCGGGTCGATGATGCCGTCGTCCCAGAGGCGGGCGCTGGCAAAATAGGGGTGCCCCTGGTGCTCATACTGATCGCGAATGGGGCTCTTAAAGTCCTCCTCCTCCTGGGGGCTCCACTGCCCCCCTGCGCCCTCGATGCCGTCGCGTCGCACGGTGGCCAGCACGCTGGCTGCCTGCTCTCCCCCCATGACCGAGATGCGGGCGTTGGGCCACATCCAGAGGAAGTTGGGGCTGTAGGCGCGACCGCACATGCCGTAGTTGCCCGCCCCGAAGCTGCCGCCGATGATCATGGTGAGTTTGGGCACCTTGGCGCAGGCCACGGCGGTGACCATCTTGGCGCCGTCCTTGGCGATGCCTCCCGTCTCGTACTTGCTTCCCACCATGAAACCGGTGATGTTCTGCAGGAAGATCAGGGGGATGCCCCTCTGGCTGCACAGCTCGATGAAGTGCGCTCCCTTGAGGGCCGACTCGGAGAAAAGGATGCCGTTGTTGGCCACGATGCCCACGGGGGTGCCGTAGAGATGGGCGAAGCCGCACACCAGGGTTTCGCCGTAAAAGCGTTTGAATTCGTCGAACTCGCTGCCGTCGAAAATCCGTGCGATGACCTCGCGCACATCGAAGGGTTTGCGGGTATCAGAGGGAATCAGGCCGTAGAGTTCATCGGGGCTGTAGAGGGGGGCCACTGTCGGCCGGAAGGCCATCTGAGGGTCTTTGACCCGGTTGAGTGATCCCACCACATTGCGGGCGATACCCAGGGCGTGAGCGTCGTCCTGGGCCAGGTGGTCCGTGACCCCGGAGGTACGGCAGTGCACGTCGGCTCCGCCCAGATCCTCGGCGCTGACCACCTCTCCGGTGGCAGCCTTGACCAGCGGGGGCCCTGCCAGAAAGATGGTGCCCTGCTCCTTGACGATAATGGACTCATCGGCCATAGCAGGAACGTAGGCGCCCCCGGCGGTGCAGGAACCCATGACTACGGCGATCTGGGGGATCCCCTTGCTGGACATGTTGGCCTGGTTGAAGAAGATGCGCCCGAAGTGGTCGCGGTCGGGGAAGACCTCATCCTGCTTGGGAAGGAAGGCGCCCCCCGAATCGACCAGATAGAGGCAGGGCAGGTGGTTCTGCTCGGCTATCTCCTGGGCTCGCAGGTGCTTTTTGACCGTCAGGGGGTAGTAGGTTCCCCCCTTTACAGTGGCATCGTTGGCGACGATCATGCACTCGCGACCGCTCACCCGACCGATGCCCGTGATGATGCCCGCCGCAGGGACCGAGTCATCGTAGGTCTCAAAGGCGGCGAACTGGGAGAGCTCCAGAAAGGGGGAGCCCAGATCGAGAATCTGCCGGATGCGCTCGCGGGGCAGCAGCTTGCCCCGGGCTATATGCTTTTGCCGGGACTTCTCGCCGCCGCCTTCCCTGATCGCCGAGACCTTGAGCCGCAGATCCTCCACAATGGTTTCCATTGTGGAGCGGTTCTGGGCAAAATCGCTGCCGCTGGGATTGAGTGAAGTTGTCAGTTGCGTCATGCGCATCCTCCTGTGAGTGAAGCGGACTGTCTGCCGGTTCGTGCCGACATCTGCGACGATTTCATTGTTTCTCCCCCGGCGTGAAGAAAGCTCAGGGAACTGTGAGTTTCCCCCTCCCCAGCCCTCCCCCGCTGGGGGAGGGGGCATTAATCTCAATCGGAGACGGAGTGATGGGGTTTTAAATCAGGGGGCGCTTTCGTTGAAGAGTTCACGACCGATGAGCATGCGGCGGATCTCCGAGGTGCCGGCGCCGATTTCGTAGAGCTTGGCGTCGCGCAGCAGCCTGCCTGTGGGGTATTCGTTGGTATAGCCGTTACCGCCCAGGGTCTGAATGGCCTCGAGGGTCATCCAGGTGGCCTTTTCTGCGGCAAAGAGAATGGCGCCGGCGGCATCCTTGCGGGCGGTCTCTCCCCGGTCGCAGGCCTTGGCCACGGCGTACACATAGGCGCGGGTGGCGTTCATGGTGCTGTACATGTCGGCAATCTTTCCCTGCATCAGCTGGAAGGTTCCGATGGACTGGCCGAACTGCTTTCGCTCATGGATGTAGGGCACGACCACATCCATGCAGGCCTGCATGATGCCAAGGGGGCCGCCTGAGAGCACCGCTCGCTCGTAGTCGAGGCCGCTCATGAGTACATTGACTCCCTTGCCGATGGTTCCCAGTACATTCTCTTCGGGGACCACGCAGTCCTGAAACACCAGCTCGCAGGTGTTGGATCCCCTCATCCCCAGTTTGTCGAGCTTCTGGGCGGTGGAGAAACCCGCAAAACCCTTTTCGATGAGAAAGGCGGTGATCCCCTTGTGGCCGGAGTCCGGATCTGTCTTGGCGTAGACCACCAGCACGTCGGCGTCGGGACCGTTGGTGATCCACATCTTGTTGCCGTTGAGGATGAAGTGGTCCCCCTGTTTTCGGGCGTGAAGTTTCATGCTCACCACATCCGAACCGGCGCCGGGCTCACTCATGGCCAGCGCCCCCACATGCTCTCCGGAGATGAGTTTGGGCAGGTATTTACTTCTTTGCTCCTCGTTGCCGTTGCGGAAAATCTGGTTCACGCAGAGGTTGGAGTGGGCACCGTAGGACAGGGCGACGGAGGCCGATGCGCGACTGAGCTCTTCCATGGCGATGGTATGTTCGAGGTAGCCCATGCCGGCACCGCCGTACTCCTCGGAAACGGTGATCCCCAGCAGCCCCAGGTCTCCCATCTTGCGCCACATGTCTGCGGGGAACTCGTTGTCCCTGTCGATATCGGCGGCGCGGGGAGCCAGTTCTTCGGCGGCAAAAGCACTTACGGTTTCTCTGAGCAGATCGACGGTTTCGCCCATATCGAAGTTGAGGGTAGGATAGCTGGCCATGGTCTCTGTCTCCTTTTTATTGGATGTTTCCATTAGGAGATTGCAAGGCAGATGCCTAACGCTGTTTTGTTTCTGTGTAAAATTATTTTTGTGCGTATGTGGTTGTAATTAGGGTGATTATTTTGATCCATGTTTTTACTGGGGAGATATTTGGACTAGTTCTGGCGGTTGAATGTCTACAAGGATAAACAGTATTTGTATTCCGTGGGAGACTTGTCCCCTGCAGGAAGCAGGGGACAGGAAGGTTCAGCGACCCTGATAATTGCCGGGGCGTTTTTCGATAAAGGCGCTCAGCGCCTCCTGATGGTCCTGACTGTTATGGCACATCCCCTGATAGCTGGCGCAGAGATCCAGAAAGTCGGGCAGCTCCATGCGCTGCGCGGCCCCCAACAGTCGCTTGGTCAGGCGCAGGGCCTGGGGGGGCTGGGCGGCCATGGCTCTGGCTAGCGCAAGGCTTCGGGGCAGAAGCTCATCAATGGGGACGACCTCCAGCAGCAGCCCCAGCTCCCTGGCCTCGTCGGCCTTGACCAGCCGTCCGGTCAGACTCAGCTCGGCGGCCCGCTGGTAGCCCACCAGGCGCTGAAGGAACCAGGCGCCACCGTCGCCGGGGATGATGCCCAGATTGAGAAAGGTCTCCCCCAGCAGTGCTCTGGTCGAGCCGATGCGCAGATCGCACATGCAGGCCAGATCCAGCCCGGCACCGATGGCCGGGCCGTTGATGGCGGCAATCAGGGGGATCTCGCAGCGCTGCATCGCCAGGGGAAGGCGCTGGATGCCCCGTCGGTACTTGTCCTGAATCTCCTGAACGCTGCCGCCGAAAATCCCCTGGCGCTGCTGCATCTCCTTGATGTTTCCGCCGGAGCAGAAAGCTGAGCCTTCTCCCGTCAGGATCATCACCGAGACTTGCGGGCTCTGGTTTGCCCATTCGAGGGCGGCCAGGATGTCCTCGACCAGGGTCGTTCCCGTCAGGGCGTTGCGCACATCGTCCCGATTGAAGCGCAGCAGGGCCACTGTCTGCTCCAGCTCCAGGGTTGCGTCGGTGAGTGCGGGCAGGCTCAAGTTGTCATTTTCACATTGTTTTGAGACGCTTAGTTCGCTGGACATGGGTAGTCTCCTTGGTAAGTCTCATCCGTAGCTGGCTCCTGCTCCACCCCCCAGGCCTGTCTCGCCTCCGAGACGCTCAGCTCCCGCAGGGCAGCTCTGGGCGCCGGGGGCTTTTCATCGAGCCAGGCGGCGAAGAGCACATGGGTACTGGGCTCCCCGCCCCCGCCTGGACGCACTAGCTGGCGCTGCTGCGTCTGGGGGTGAGAAGCGACTTCGGCGTACTCCAGTACGGGTTCAAAGCAGCAGTCGACGCCTGCGAGCTGCGTCTCCCAGCAGGAGCGGCTGCGCGAGGCGAAAAGATCCTGCAACTCTGCGATGAGTCGGGTCTGGGGCATGGGTTCGTTGTGCCGGTCGATCCAGTCGGGGCGCCCTGCGCTCTCGCAGAAGGCCTGCCAGAACTTCTCTTCGAGGGCGGCCAGGGCGACGAACCGGTCGTCGCCGGTGCGGTAGAGCTGATAGCAGGCGGCGCCTCCGGTGAGCAGGTCTTGTCCCCGACGCAACTGGGCGCCTTCGCGCTGGGCGCAGGTCAGGCCGATACTCTGCCAGGACAGAGCCGACTCATAGAGGCTCAGATCGATAAAGGATCCGCATCCCGCAGTCTGGCGCCTTAGCAGGGCGCCCAGAATTGCGATGGCCGCCTGCATGGCTCCTGCGTGATCGGCCACCGGAGGAAAGGGGATCACCGGCGTTTCGGTGGTGCCGGTCATGCTCAGGGCTCCGGTGAGGGCCAGGTAGGTGAGATCGTGACCGGCTCTCAGGCGATAGGGGCCGCTTTGCCCGAAACCGGAGAGGGCGCAGTGAACCAGCCGTGGGTTGAGGCTCTGCAGGCGCTCCCGATCAAAGCCGAGGCGATCCATCACCCCGGGGCGGAAGGATTCGAGCAGCACGTCGGTGCGCTCCAGCATCGCCTCCAGTGTTTGGCGCCCCGCATCGGATTTGAGATCGATGCGTACCAGGGACTTGCCGGCGTTGATCTGCTTGTAAAAGGGAGCAAGACCGTCTGCGTCCTCCAGCATGAAATGGCGCATGGGATCGCCGCCGGGGGGCTCAACCTTGAGCACCTCCGCCCCCAGATCACTCAGGAGCTGGGTGGCGAAGGGGCCGGGGATGTACTGACTGAGATCCAGGACGCGCACCCCTTTGAGACATTCATCCATCATGGAGCTTCTCCTTTGTCAGAGCGCCGCCGCGCTGAGAAATTTATCCACGCCAGGGCGTCAGGCGCATCGTCAGCATTCGATCCCTTTGCGGGCGGCGACTCCCTGGTGGTGATAATGCTTGCGTTCGCAGATTTCAGAGATCAGGTCTGCCGTTGCCGCGATCTTTTCATGGACGTTGCGCCCGGTCAGGACCATTTCCAGATTTGAGGGGCGGCTCTTGATCATGCTGATGACTTCGTCCACGTCCACCAGTCCGTAGTCGATGGCTCCATTGATCTCATCGAGGATGAGCAGGTCGCAGCTCTGCGAGGCAATGGCTTCTTTGGCGGTATCCAGTGCCTTGCGGGCTTCGAGCAGATCTTCGG
>JAAXQG010000023.1 GCA_012974445.1 Desulfuromonadales bacterium | reverse complement strand
CATGCATGATTCTAGTCTCATTTGTTGCATGAGTCGTTCAAGTTTTTTCTTAGTGTCGTCTTCCGAAAGTCGGCGATCACCTTCGAAAACAGATACTCCGAATTTAAGGATGCAACTGGAACCGACCCATAGTGTTTTCATTGTTAAACTGTTTCGAATTTCAAAGTGGTACCGGAGTGACTCTTGCTCGCAAAGGTAACAAGTCTCTCTCGGTTGACCGTGGTCTTCTGTTTGTTCGGTGAACGACCATTCTTCGAACGCCTCAGGCAAAGTACTACTAACGGATAAAGGAAGGATGTTGTTACATACACGTTGTGGGTAAGTACTCATCATTTCTCCTTAAGACGCATAACGAAATAAGAGTTGGACTGAATCGACACCAGTGGCTACCAACTGGATATTTAAGACCAATTATCAATCAGAAATAATGTGATACTACTTGTTTCAAGGGGAGAGATCAATGCAGATGGTTCATGAACGGAGGCCTCCGGACGTGGTCGAGCGGTTTTGCGTGGGCATAAAGCGCGGATTTGGAAGAAAACGGTAGACTTCACCGACGGCATCAGATTTACGTATCGGACCTGTGTGGAACCGGGACGGTCCTGACTAGCTTGACCTGTTAAGACAAGCAGATCCGGCCCATCCAGAAAACCTGCATCCATCAATGAGAAATGGCTCCGAATATCGGAGCCATTTCTGTAACGATTCATCCGTTTCCTCTCCGGTCATGGCATGGTTTTCTCTCTCAACAGAAGAGAGGCCATCGCCACGGCAAAGCCGAAACAAGTAAAAATAACTAATTGGCCTGTGCGCCTCTGACCGCCAGGGAGAGACCGATGTAGGAAAAACCGTGAAACATCAGATCCACGGCCACGAAGAGCCCGATGACCCAAAGCCCGCTAATCGGCCATTGCGCGATGATCATGGCACCGAGAGCAACCGTGAGCAGGCCGGAAAAAAACATCATGCCCCACTGACGGTACTCGCGATGAACCACCGCGGTGACGCTCCGAAGAACGCCCAGAGCCAGCATCGTATAGGCAAGGAGCAAGGTCAGGGTCGTCGATGTCACCAGTGGGTTCTGGAAGGCCAGATACCCGGCGAACAGGTAGATTTAGATGCTTGCCAGCGTCAGCATGAAGACGGCGCCAAGGCCGACGGTTCCCAGAACGACAAACAGGATACCGAGAGCCATGATCCAGCCCCACTGTTTATCAGTTGCCCCGAAAAGATCGTCTCCGAAGAAAAATCCGTGCTGCATCGTTCCGCTTCTCATACTTTTATACCTCCTCTCTGGTATCAGTTTACAACTCTGGATGAACATTGTTATCTGGAGCACCGGGCTGAGTAGGGCCTAGTTTCAGGTATTCCCGTCGATACCCCCGCTGAAGACCTTCGAATCGCCCCCAAGGCGATAGCCCTGGATTCATCCCCAAGCTGTCGGCCAGCCCCCACCAGTACGACGACGAAAAACAGCACCTCCTCTCGCCCTGAAAAACTGCAACCCCCAACAAGAAATGGCCCCGATATTCGGAGCCATTTCTTTAATTCAATCTGTTTCTTAGCTTAACTTTACGGGTCAAGGCTGTCTCTGGAACTGGAGCCTGGATCACTCGAGAGCCAGCAACGAGAGAGCCGAGCTACCGGCCCATAAATTACCTATCTTCATAGCTCAAAGGCTCAAAGCTCCCTGCAACTTCGGGTGGAGGCCTTCAGTAGCTGGTTGAAAAAGGCGGCACATCCAGCTGGGGCACATGGCACTGGCGGCAGTTGATGAACTGGGGGTGGGGCGTCGGGGGAGCGCCGCTGTCCGGCTCAGCATGGCAGCCCAGACAGACCTCCTGATTGTCTGTCTCCCCCACCTCATGGGGAATGGTCGGCGGCGACGAGGTCGAACCCTCGGGCGGGGTGAGCTGGGCGGTTTTCTGCTTTGCGGGCACCGTGCAGGCCAGAAGCGCCAGGGCACAGAATACGAGAATCAGTACCAGCCGTTTTTTCATGATATGACCTCCTTTTTTTCAACTGTTTTAAAAATGCTAAATTTAAGGGCCCGGGTTGGGCAGGCGTCGATGCAGCTTCCACAGCGAGAGCACTCCCCGGACCGGATTTTGGGTTGATGATCACGAAGGCAGGGCTCCAGTACCTCAGGAACGAAACAATTTTTCTGACAGCTTCGGCATCCGGTGCATCGCTGCGCCTCAAAGGCGATTTTCAAGGGGCTCAATCGCCCGAGACCGCTGTAGATCGCGCCCAGAGGACAGAGGCTGCGACACCAGAGGCGGCGCACGAAGAATAGCTCCCCGGCGATGATAAGCAGCACAATCCCTGCGCCCGAAAAAGCCCCGGCGCTCAAGGCCCGCCCCAGTACGCCGATGGGGGAAACGGTCTCGAAGACCGGAAGCTGAAATGCCGCCGTTAAAACCAGGCAGAGCACCAGGGAGCCCAGCTTCCAGGACAGGGGCCAGCGCGGCAGGCGCTCCCGCCCGGGAAACTTCTCCAGCAGGTCGGTGAGCAGATGTACCGGGCAGACCCAGCCGCAGAAGCTCTTGCCCCCCAGCAGCAGGTAGAAAAGAAGCACCAGGGCCACTCCCCAAAGCAGGTGCTGCGTCGGAGAGACCCCCAGCAGAAGCAGCTGCAGAGTCGCGAGGGGGTCGGCCAGGGGAATGCCCAAAAGGGTCGAGGCAGAGAGTGTCCCGCGAAAGAAAGTCGCTCCCAGAAACTGGCTCGCCAGAAGCAGCAACACGCAGAGCTGTACGCACCTTCGCGCCCAGGTCCACCTCTTAACCTTCATAGAGATTCTCCGAAGCGCTCTGCAGCTTCCCCACCCGGATGGCGGGACGATCCAGGATGCAGCTGTGTTCGCAGATACCGCAGCCGGTGCAATGTTCCTTGTGAATCACCGGTTCAAAGATGGCGTGGCGCCCCGTCTTGGTGTTGAGGTAATTCTCAACGCTCACCGCCTTCTCAATAAGGGGGCAGTTGCGGTAGCAGACCTCGCAGCGCAGCCCCTTGAGGCTCAGGCATTCTTCACGATCCACAATGACCGCCGTGCCCATACGGGCCTTCTTCGAATCCAGCAGGTCACTGGCGAGCGCAGCGCTGGGACAGGCCTTGACGCAGGGCAGATCGGCACAGAGATAACAGGGTTTCTCCCGGGGATGGATGACGGGGGTTCCCAGCTTGCCCCCCGAGAGCCCGGCGGCATCCATGCTGATCGACTCGTAGGGGCAGGCCCCGGCACAGGCGCCGCAGCGAAGGCAGCGTTCAAGGAAACGCTGCTCCTCCCCCGCCCCCGGCGGACGCAGCAGAAAGGCCCCCTGATCCTTCAGGGTCAGGAAAGCTGCCGCCGCCCCCAGGAGGGCCATGCCCCCACCAAGGCGGCGGCTATGCTGCGTTTTTTTTGAACTCACCCGAGTCGCTCCACCTTGACCGCACATTTCTTGTAGTCCGGTTGTTTAGAGATGGGACAGAAGGCATCCAGCGTCAGGTCGTTGATCATGCGATCCTCATCGAAGAAGGGAACAAAGACGCTTCCTCTGCCCGGGACGCCCCGCTCACCCACGCTGGCGCGCAGCTCCAGACTGCCCCGGCGGGTGGTCAGAAGCACCTTGTCGCGGTTGCGGATGCCGAGCTTGACCGCATCCTCGGGATGCAGCTCTACTAAGGCCTCGGGAACCGCCCGGTGCAGAGCGGGCACCCGCTGGGTCATGGTGCCGGTGTGCCAGTGCTCAAGCACCCTGCCCGTGGAGAGCCAGAAGGGATAGTCGTTATCGGGCACCTCCGCCGCAGGCTCGAAGGGGCGGGCCCAGAGGACGGCCTTCTTGTGCTGCTTCTTGTTCTTGTAGAAGCTGATGCCCTTCTCTTTTTCCTTACGGGCATAGGGGTCATACTCCGTGTTGTAACGCCACTTCACCGATTCGCCGTTGACGTAAGGCCAGATGACGCCCCGCTCCTTTTGGTAGAGCTCGTAAGGGGCCAGATCCTTTCCCGTGCCCAGACCGAAGAGCCGATACTCCTCGAAAAGAGCCTTGTGCAGATCCTGCCCCGGGTACTCGAAGAGATTTCCGAAGCCCAGGCGCTTGGCCACCTCGATAAGCTGCCAAAGGTCTTCTTTGGCCTCGCCGGGCGGCTCCACCTGCTTGAACCAGTGCTGGGTGCGCCGCTCGGCGTTGCCGAACATGCCCTCCTTCTCCACCCACATGGACGAGGGCAGAATGAGGTCGGCTACCTCCGTGGAGCGGGTTGGGTAGGCGTCGGAGACCACCACGAAGCGGCCCTCCTTCAGGGCGGCGGCGCGGAAACGTCCCGTGTTGGGCGCGGCCTGAAAGGGGTTGCTGCACTGCACCCAGAGAAACTTGATGTCACCGCGATCCAGCGCCCGCAGCATCTCGGTAGCGTGGTAGGTGGGCTTGGCGGGGATTTTCTCCACAGGCACCTTCCAGATGTCGGCCGCCTTCTGCCGGTGCGCAGGATTAGTAACCACCATGTCCGCCGGAAGCCGGTGGGTGAAGGTTCCCACCTCCCGGGCAGTTCCGCAGGCCGAGGGCTGGCCGGTAAGACTGAAGGGTCCTTCGCCGGGCTTGGCGATTTTCCCCGTAAGAAGGTGGATGTTGTAGACGAGGTTGTTCACCCAGGTACCCCGGGTGTGCTGGTTTAAGCCCATGGTCCAGTAGGAGCAGACCTTGCGGTTCTTATCGGCGTAGAGCCGGGCCAGTTCCTCAACGGTGGCGGCGGGCACGCCCGAGAGCGCCTCGACCTTCTCGGGGCTGTAATCCTTCAGAAACTCCGAGTACTCATGAAAACTGATCTCTTCGCCCTTGTCGGTGAAACTGAATTTATCTTCCACGCCGTAGCCGATATTGGTCTTACCCTTTTTGAGGGTGACATTCTCGGCCAGGAAGGCCTTGTCATAAAGCTTCTCCCGCACGATGACGTGGGCAATGCCGTTGGCCAGGGCCAGATCCGCCTGGGGTTTGAACTCCACATAACGATCGGCTTCCTGGGAGGTGCGGGTGAAACGTGTCGCCAGATCGATGATCTGAACCTTCGGGTTCTTCAGGCGATTGGCCGTCATGCGGGAGAAGAGGATGGGATGACATTCGCTCATGTTGGCGCCCCAGAGAAAATAGGTATCCCCCAGATCCAGATCTTCGTAGTTGCCCATGGGCTCATCACTGCCGAAGGTATTCATAAACGCTGCCACGGCGCTGGCCATGCAGAAGCGGGCGTTGGGATCGATGCTGTTGCTTCCGATGCCCGCCTTCATGAACTTGGTGGCCACATACCCCTCGTGCACCGTCCACTGGCCGGAACCGAACATGGCCACGGCGTCGGGACCCGAAGTTTCAAGAGTCTCGCGGATTTTCTGTGCCACCAGGTCCAGCGCCCTGTCCCAGGAGATGGGCACGAACTTATCACCCTGACGCAGCAGAGGCTTGGTCAAGCGATCTTCCCCGTAGAGAATCTTGGAGAGATTGTAGCCCTTCACACAGTTGAGGCCCTTGTTCACCGGGGCAAGGGCATCGCCCTTGGTGGCCATGATCTTACCGTTTTTCACCCCCACCAGAACCCCGCAACCGGTGCCGCAAAAACGGCAGGGCGCCTTGCCCCAAACCAGACCGTCATCGGCCAGTGCCGCAGGGGGAAACATGGCGGGCAGCCCCGCCGCCGCCAGAGCCGCCGCCGCTGCCGCCGCCTTGACAAAAGATCGTCTGCTGATTTGCATTGCTGCCTCCTTTTGGATTCTCATGCGTCCACCATGTCCTCAAAGTTATGATAGGCCACCGAAAGGCTGAAAACCCCCTCCAGGGCCTGAATGCGATCGGTCAGTTCATGTTCCTGGCGGTAATCGGTGCTCTCAAGCGTGGCAACCAGAAGCTCCTCTGTGCACGCAGGATGAAGCTCGACGCCTTCCATCACTTCCATTAGCTGCTTAACCTGCTGCTGGCGGCTCTGTTGCACCCGGACGACAATTCCACTGACTGGCATATGGAAGCTCCTTTATCTTTTGGGATATGGCGGGGAGGGATTTGCGATTTGTCCAACTTAGGCCTCCTACCGAAAGGAAACCTTGACACAAATCAAACATTTGAAAGCTGAGCTTTTTGAGCAAAAACTGAATATCAGATTAACCCCTTAGAACTCATCAGCCATTCGGGAGGGCATAAGACGAACTTGGCACAAAAAAAACCCGCTACCAAAGAGGGTAGCGGGTACAAAAGAGGCATTGTTCAGTTTCGGGAGGTTGAACTGGAAGCTGATTATTCCAGCAAGAGTTAAGCAGTGTCCGGTTGAATGAAGGGGATAGATCATTTCAGGGCATTTAGTCGTTGAGCAGAGGGCAAAACCATCTCACGCAGAGAAGGACAAGGCTGGGTCCCGGTCTGCTCTGCGTCTCGAGTGAGTGAAGCGAACGGGCGTGAGATTCGAAGTCTCAGGTACCAATCAGCAGTGTCCGGTTAGGTTGTTGCTATTAATAAGCTGGCTACCCACCCCGTCGTTCCCGCGCAGGCGGGGACCCAGAAGGTTTTAAAGTCGCTAGATCCCCGCCTGCGCGGGGATGACGAATTTGGGCGCGGGGATGACGAAATTGGGCGCGGGGATATCATAATTTCTTGAGGATTACGGCTTTGCAACTATCTAACCGGACACTGCTGACAAGAGTTAAGCGATAATGTGCCCGAAACTGCAGCTTCAACCCTGGAGGGAGGCGTAGGGACTCGGGCTAGGCGTTACCGCGGTGGGCGAGAGCCGGGCAGGAGGTTTAAGGCGAAAATCCTACCTATAACAGCGGTTGGAGAGCATAAGGATTCAGATCCCTTCAGTCGGCTCCGTCCGCATCGGCATCACAGACCGGGTATCCGGCGCAGGTACCCTGCAGCTCATGATGGATAGCATCGAGCATCTGCTGCTCATCGTCGATACCCATACAGGCCTTGACGTTCAGAGCCAGGGGGAGAAGCCCCATGAGCAGGGTGCGCAGATTCCCGCAACCGCTGCATCCGCCCAGGGCTGCGTTGATCTTGCGGGTGAGCCCCCGTCCGATCACCGTGCCTTCGAGCATTTCCATGCGCTGTTCCACCTTCTGGCAGTGGGGGCTGGGGCCTTTGGTGAAGACGACCCGGCTCTGCCTGATCTCCAGATTCTCCCCGTCCACGACGATGGTAACTTCGATGTCGTGATAGAGGTCGGCAATGCTGCCCTTGAGGGTGATGGAGTCATCCTCCCCGACCTTGACGCGATAGGAAATATCACGCTGAAAATCCTCCATGGCATTGAGCTTTCGCATCGTCCCCCCTCCCCTTTTGAAGCTATTTGATCTCTATCCCAGAGCCTTCTTCACCAGAGCCTCGGAATTACGCCTCGTCTGCTCAAATTCCTCTTCGCTCAGTCCCGCGCCCAGAGCCACATTTTTCGCCATAGCCAGGCTGACGAGATCCGAGGGGCTGTGGCTGTCGGTGTTGACCACCAGAGGAGCGCCGAAGCGACGGGCCATGGCGGCGACGTGGCCGTTGGTCAGGCTGTGCCCCTTGCGGGTGGTAATTTCCAAATAGATGCCGCGCGCAGCCGCTAGCTTGACCTCTTGCTCGGTAATGAGTCCCGGATGGGAGAGGATGTCGACGCCGGCCGCAAGAGCCGCGAGGTTCGTTCCCGGCGCTACCGGCTCCACGATGGTCTCGCCATGACAGACCACGATTTTCGCCCCTAACCTGCGGGCCTCTACGGCGGCCGCTTCGATCTGGTCGGGGGGGATGTGGGTCAGCTCGATGCCGGGCAGGACGATCAACCCCCAGGCCTTGCCCAGGTCATCGGCGACGCGCAGGATGCGGGGGATGATGAGATCGAAGTTGGAAAAATCACCATGATCGGTGATGGCCATGGCCCGGTAGCCGATCTGCGCGGCGCGGCGGGTCAGTTCGGCGGGAATCAGCTCCCCGTCGCTGAACAGGGTATGGGTGTGAAGATCGATCATCGAAAGCTCCCCTTCTGGGTTTAACCGGCAGCAACCTGTTCGCCAACCATGCTGTTTTTGCCGCAGCGCAGAATTTTGACGGGAACGCAGCGCCCGAGCAGTGAAATCTCACCTTCAAAATTGACGATGCGGTTCGAGGCGGTGCGGCCGAAGAGCTGCCCCTGCCCCTGCTTGCTCTCTCCTTCGACCAGTACGTCGAAGGTTCCCCCCACGTCCGACTGCCAGATCTCGGCGCTGACCTGCTCTTGACGCTTGACCAGACGCTCGAAACGGCGCTGCCTCTCGGCGGGGTCCAGATCGTCGCTCATGTGGGCGGCGGCGGTACCGGGGCGGGCGGAATAGAGAAAGGTGAAGGCGTCGGCGTAGCGGACCTGTTCCACAAGACTCAGAGTCTGCTCGAAGTCCTCCAGCGTCTCGCCGGGGAAACCGACGATCAGGTCGGTGGTCAGACGGATATCGGGGCAGACGCTCTTGAGCCGGGCAACCTTGTCGAGATACTGCTGGCGGCTGTAGCCGCGGTTCATCAGCTCAAGAATCCGGTCCGATCCGCTCTGAAAGGGTAGATGGAGCTGATGGCAAAGCTTGCCCAGGCGTCCGAAGGTTTCGATGAGCTCATCGGAGAGATCCCTGGGGTGCGAGGTGGTAAAGCGGATGCGCTCCAGCCCCTCGATGTCGTTGATCTGCTCCAGCAGCTCGACGAAGGAGAGTTCGCTCTCCCCCTTGAGGCCGTAGGAATTGACGTTCTGCCCCAGCAGGGTCACTTCCCGCACCCCCTGGGCGACCAGAGCCTGAATCTCTTCGAGGATTTCGGCGCTGGGGCGACTGACTTCCCGGCCACGCACATGGGGCACCACGCAATAGGTGCAGAAGTTATCGCACCCCTGCATCACGGTGACAAAGCGGGTGATGGAACCGGTGTCGGTGCGGGTGGGAAAGAGCTGCAACCTTGCCTCGTTGTCGAGAAACTCGGTCTCAAGGCTGCGGCTGCGATCGTTCATGGCGGCGCGGACCATCTCGGGGAGCTTGTGCACGTTATGGGTGCCGAAAACCAGGTCCAGGAAGGGCAGCTTCTCAAGTAGGTTCTCCCCCTCTTGCTGGGCAACGCAGCCGCCCACACCGATAATCAGATCTTTTCTCTGCTGCTTGAGCGGCTTATAACGACCCAAGTGACCGTAGACCCGGCGCTCGGCCTTGTCCCGAACCGAGCAGGTGTTGAGCAGGATGACGCGGGCCTCTTCAGGGGTGTCGACCTGGGTAAGACCCATGTCGCTCAGAAGGGCCACAATACGTTCGGAGTCGACGACATTCATCTGACAGCCGAAGGTTTCGAGATAAAACGTTGAAGTCATAAAAGGGGCAGTACCTTCCAGAAAAAATAACCCCCATCGTACCGAAGAGGCCAAATTAAAGTCAAACGGATTCAGGGACAGTGTCCTCATCGGGGGCCCGACTCAGAATGATCGGCTCGAGCAGATCGACCAGCTGTCTTGGGTATTCGATGCAGCAGCAGGTCAGAAGGGGCTTGGGGCTGCGCCCCCAGAGACACAGCGTTCCCAGCTCCTGCCCGAGAGGGGTCAGACGCAGCGACTGTACTTGACCAAGTTCGATACTGCGCAGCTTGCCACGCTCTTGATGCAGGAGACGGCGGTCCGTCATAGCGTAATGAATCGATTCCCAGCGAATGCGAGCGACGATGAGCTGCCCGATGCTCAGATAGAGACCGAGGAGCACAAAGGGGATGGGGACCAGGGGCAGAAGCAGTGTCTCGTAGCGATCCATCAACTCGCCCCCCCAGTAGAGCCACCGCAGACCGAAGGCCAGAAAGACCAGCCCGAAGAGGCTGTGGCGCCACCGGCTAAAAGTGTAGCAGCGCGGCGCGGGGCGCCCCTCCCACAGAAGCTGCTCGCCTGCTTCCAAATGGCTGGAAAAATCGATCATCATCGTGCCCCCATCGCCTTGAGCCTGGCCGCGGCCTTCTTCCCCAGCTCCCCTGCTGCGTCCTGCTCGACAATACCCTTATAGAGTCGCACCGCTTCGCTGGAGCGCCCGGTCTGCTCCCAGCATTGGCCGAGATGGTAGCTGGCGACCAGCGTCGGCAGCAGCTTGCGGCTGAGCTCCAGTTGGGTCGCGGACGCCTCAAATTCACCCGCCTCGAGCTGGAGATAACCCAGACCAAAGCGCGAGAGGAAATAGTTTCCGTCCAGACGCACCGCCGCCGAGAGATGACGACGGGCCGACTCCGGGTCGTTGGCGTCGAGATAGGTCAGTCCCAGATGGGTCAGGATCAGGCTCTGATCCGGCGCCTCGGTAGCAGCGCGCAGTAGCAGCGCGATTTTGCGCCGAGTGTCTTCCTTGCCCTTGAGCGCCATAGCCTCATCGAAGAGTCGAAAACCGGCCTCTGCCTGCCGAAGTCCGGACATGGCCTGGGAAAACTCATCCTGCCCCAGGCGATAGGGGGGACTGCCCACTGCGTAGCCGAAACGCCCGGCGATATCCCTGCGGTTATTCTCCAGGCGCTCAACCGAGAAAGGGTGAGACCGGAAGATCCCCGTGACCCAGGAGGCCTGCTGCCCCCCCTCTAACTGTCGGTAGAAATACTCCTGAAGCTGGATCGCGCCGGTGGGGTCGTACTTAGCCTTGACCATATAATCGATCCCCAGCTGGTCCGACTCTCGCTCCTGCTCCCGGCTGTAACTCTTATCGATGAGCCCCGCGGCCATCTGCCCGGCCTGCTGAGCCAGGCTGCTGTAGGCGCTCTGCTCGGTGGCGGCCGAGAGCACCGAGAGAGCCGCTCCAAAGAGGGCACCCCGCTGCATCCCCTGGACGCCGTGGCGGGCCGTCACATGCCCCACTTCGTGGCCAAGCACAGCCGCCAACTGGGCCTCGTTCGAAAGCGCCGTGAGCAGCCCACGGTTGATGGCAACAAAGCCGCCGGGAAGGGCGAAGGCGTTGGGGGTGGAATCGTTGATCACCCGGAAACGAAAATCTAGATCGGGGCGATGACTGACCTGCGCAAGACGAGCTCCGACATCCGAGACATAGGCTTCCAGAAGCTCATCGGGATAGGCGCCACCCATCTGCTGGATGGCCATGCCGTAGGCTTCTTTCCCCAACTCGATCTCCTGTTGAGTGGAGACGGGAACCAGATTCAGGTTTCGCTTCCCCGTGGCGGGATTGACCGCGCATCCGACCAGATAAAACAGGCAGAGTGCAAGGCCGCATCGCGTTATCAACGCCCTAATCATCATCATTGCTCCTTGTTAGATCATCACGAAACTCCGTGAGCTTCTGCGCCAGCTCGGGATGCTGGGCAGCCTTACGAAAGAGCCAGTCAAAAAGCAGCTCCTGACTCATGGCGCAGAGATAAACCAGATCCTTCTCGTCTTGCTCCTGATCCGTATCCACCCTGGAATGAACGCGTTGGATAAAGCCGTAAGGCCCTCCAGGAAGCTCACAGAGGCTGAGGATAAAATCATCAAGCCGCTGCGGATTACTCCAGTTCTGAGCATCCGTGCGGGCAAAACGTTTCTTGACTTCATCCAAGTCGATTATTTCCGCCACAGGAATCTCCTCGCGTTAAGCATTCAGATACATGAGGTACATTTATAAACTGAATTGGATTCTTTTTCAGCTATCAATCGATTAACAAGAGAAAGGAAATCGTATCAAAATTTCAAAAAAACAGTTTCCCCTCCGGCATAGCCGCTGAGCATCCCGTTTACTAAGGGGTCCCAGGCGGTCCCCAGGCGCTGCGGTCGCCGTCGATTTACGGCATTGGCACCTTTTTACTTGGCTTCGGGGGAATTCTCCCCTATATTCACGAAGTTTTGTCTTAATTCGCATCATACAAGGAGTTTCAAGAGAGTCCTATGCCACAGAATATTCGTAATATCGCAATCATCGCACACGTTGACCACGGCAAGACCACTCTGGTGGATGCCATGCTTCGCCAAACAGGCATTTTTCGCGACAACCAGGCCATTACCGAGCGGGTAATGGACAGTAACGACCTGGAAAAAGAACGCGGAATCACCATCCTGTCGAAGAATCTCTCCATCATGCACGGAGGGATCAAGATCAACATTGTTGACACCCCCGGCCACGCCGACTTCGGTGGCGAGGTTGAACGCGTCCTGAAAATGGTCGACTCGGTTCTGCTGCTGGTTGACGCCTTCGACGGCCCCATGCCCCAGACCCGCTTCGTCCTGAAGAAGTCGCTCGAGCTGGGACACAAGCCCATCGTCGTCATCAACAAGATCGACCGTCCCGGCGCGCGCCCCGAGAAGGTCGTGGACATGGTCTTCGACCTGTTCTGCGAACTTAGCGCCGCCGAGAGCCAGCTTGACTTCCCCATCGTTTACTGCAGTGCCAAGATGGGCTACGCCCAGATGACTCTCGAAGAGAAGTCGGAGAACCTTGAGCCTCTGTTCGAGCTGATTAAGGAGAAGGTCGCATCACCCGATGCAGATCCCGAAGCGCCCTTCCAGATGCTGATCACCAACATCGCCTACAACGACTACATCGGCCGTATCGCTACGGGCAAAATTTTCAACGGCAAGGTCAAGAGCGGGGAAACCATCGCCATGATCAAGCAGGATGGCAAGGTCATCAAAGGCCGTGTCACCAAACTGCTCGGCTACGACGGTTTCAACCAGAAGGAGCTTGAAGAGGCTAGCGCTGGCGACATCGTCACCATCGCCGGTTTCAACGAAGTCTCCATCGGTGAGACCTTCGCCTCGGCCGCTGACCCCGTAGCAATTCCCTACGTCAGCATCGACCAGCCCACCATCAGCATGAACTTCATCGTCAACGACTCACCCTTCGTGGGTAAGGACGGCAAACTTCTCACCTCCCGCAATATCCGCGAGCGCCTCGAAAAGGAGCTGCGCGTCAACGTGGCCCTGCGCGTTGAAGACACGGAGAATACCGATACCTTCAAGGTCTCGGGCCGAGGCGAGCTGCACCTCTCCATCCTGATCGAGAACATGCGCCGCGAAGGTTTCGAGATGGCCGTCTCCAAGCCTCAGGTCATCATGCAGGAAATCGACGGCGTCAAGTGTGAGCCCATGGAGTATCTGGTCGTGGACGTCCCTGAGGAATTTCAGGGAACGGTCATCGAGAAACTAGGTACCCGCAAGGCCGAAATGGTCTCCATGCAACCCATGGACGGCATGAACCGCATTGAGTTTACCATCCCTTCACGCGGCCTCATTGGTTTTCGTACCGAATTCATGACCGACACTAAGGGCACTGGCGTCATGAACCATACCTTCAACGACTACGGCCCCCACAAGGGTGAAATACAGGGTCGTAAGAACGGGGTCCTGGTGGTCATGGAAAAAGGCGAGACCACCGGTTATTCCCTGTTCAGCCTTCAGGACCGGGGCATCCTCTTCGTAGGCCCCGCTGTCCCTGTCTATGAGGGGATGATCATCGGCCAGAACGCCAAGGAAGGCGACATGGTCGTTAACCCCAGCAAAGGCAAGAAGCTCACCAACGTACGTTCTTCAGGCACCGATGATGCCATCCGCCTGACCCCTGCGCGCAACATGAGCCTGGAGCAGGCGCTGGAGTACATTGCCGAGGATGAGCTGGTTGAAGTCACCCCCAAATCGATCCGTCTGCGTAAGCGCTATCTTGACGCCAACGATCGTAAAAAGTTCGATAAGAAAAAATAAGTTTCCATCTCAGCTCAGCAAAAAAGCCGCCCCCCGCAACTGCGAGGGGCGGCTTTTTTGCGTCCCGTTGCCCGCCTAGCCCGATTGACATAACCCAAATCTGTCCTAATATTTCCTGAACATTACCTCAGGCCAATCCCGCCAATTACAGCGACGAAATATAACCCTTGCTTCAAATGGCGGTAAAGCCCCATGCCTCAGAATCATACCTTATGCATTCATCGACAAAGAACCGCCTTAAGCTCAGATGCGCGACAGCTTCTGTTGACGCTCTGCGCACTTATTTCGCTCTTTTGCGCCCCCCCCAGGCGGCAAGAGCCCAGGACAGTGAAAACCCCTATCTGGACCTGAGTCTTGAGGAGCTGCTGGACCTTGAGGGACCTCGGTTTCCAAGAGTCCCGAGAAACTCAGGGAGTCGGCGGCGGCTATCTTCGTCATCACCCAGGACGACATCCGACGAAGCGGCGTGACTAGCATCCCCGATGCACTACACATGGTGCCAGGAATCTCGGTGGCCCGCATCGATGCCAATAAATGGGCCATCAGTGCCCGGGGATCCAAGGGTCGCTTCGCCAATAAACTGCTCGTACTCATGGATGGTCGCAGCCTCTACACCCCTCTTTTTTCCGGCGTCTACTGGGACGTTCAGGATACCGTGCTCGAAGACATCGATCGCATCGAAGTCATTCGAGGTCCCGAGGCCACGCTCTGTGGCGCCAATGCCGTCAACGGAGTCATCAGTATCATCACGAAATCGTCCAGTCAGGCACAACAGGGGCTCGTCTCGGCAACCATGGGCACGGAAGACCGGCTCATCACCACGGGTCGCTATGGAGACAGCTTCGGTGCGAACAACAGCTACCGCCTCTATATCAAACATCGTCAGACAGATTCGGGGAGCGACCCGCAAGGCGGCCGAGCCAACGATGACTGGGATCTCAGAAGGCAGGTTTTCGTTTAGATTCATCGGCAGATCCAAAATTCAACTGGACCCTCATTGGAGATATCTACAGGTGGGACATAGGAGAAACCGACTTGCTCTTCGATCTGGCCGCCCCGGACGGTACCCGGGTCGAACCCGCAAAAATGGATCTCGAAGGGGGCAACATTCTGGCACGGATGAGTCTCCAGAGCTCCCGGCACAAACGTACCAGCGTTCAGCTTTTTCTGGACACCGACCGCCGGGGCGAAGGCTCCCCCTTCGACCAGCAACAGGACAGGGCCGATCTCGAAGTGCAGCACAACCTGGATTACGCTGGCGGTCATGCTCTGACCCTGGGGGCGGGGGTACGCTGGTGGCAGGACGACATCCGCTCAGAGATCTTCTCCCTGCTTGCCACCCCCCAGCGCGACAGCTCGGTACTGACAACTGAAACCAAAACCATTTACACAAAATTCTTTACAGGTCCCTGCCTTGATTCACAATATAGAAGATGTGATCGACAAAATTCAGCGCTTTAAACAGCTGGGCATCAAGCTGGCCATCGACGACTTCGGCACAGGCTACTCCTCCCTTGCCTATTTGAAGCACTTTAAAATCGACACCATCAAGATTGACCGGGCCTTTATCCGCGACATCAATGAAGATCTCAACGATATGGCCATTGCCGCCTCTGTAGCTTCCTTGTCCGGGATACTTGGGATCAATGCGCTGGCCGAAGGGGTGGAAACCCGGGCCCAGGTCGATTTACTTCAGGAATTGGGGATTGATCTGATTCAGGGATATCTTCTGGGCAAACCCATGCCTCAGGAGGAATTTGAGCAGCTGCTGGGAAACTCATCTCGGCAGGAAGGTGAAGCCCTCAGGCAGAGTCTCTTTAAGGATAATACCGTCGAGAGTCCCCCTGATTCGTTGAGCTGAAGTGAAGTGATAAAGCAAAGAGCGCTTCGATTTCAACCGGTGGGCTGAGCCCACCGGTTGAAATCGTTTGACCAAATTGCGCAGGAGGGTGCCCTTTAATTCGTTGACCTGGCGAAAGACACCCAAGGCGAAGGCTACGTTCCTTGTCGCCATTGCATCCGCAGAAACTTAAATAAGACTGAAGGGAAGAGATTTCAACAACTTGCCTTGAGCATCCAGGACATCGACCCGCCACTGCCCCTTCCATTCAGGAAGTATATTTTTTGAGGAATAGGTTCTCCAGCGACTGGAACGAACCGCCAGATCCACCTGAGCCATCTCCTTGTCACCCCAATACCAGATGTGAGTGACGAAGGTATCCTCAGGGGCCCCGTCGATACGGGTAAAGCAAAACAACTTTCCCGCCTGAGCGCTGTAGGATTCGATCACATCCACAGGATTACGGTTGACCACTTCAGTCGTCACCATTGCTTCGCCCACGACGACTTCAGCCCATGCGACATTACCGGCCAAGAGAAACAGCACCCCCAGAAAAACCATCCACTTCTTCATCTCTTTGCTCCTTCGCTTGTTAAAGAGTCAGGCAGCCGCCCCTGCAGGGGCAGAAGCGATAAAAAACTTGTTCCGGCTATGGGGCTCGAGCATCCGAGAGCCTCGGCGATGGTAGCCCCCAGGTCACAAAAACTACTGCGCGTGCCAAGATCAGCTCCGCACTGCAATGTAGGCGACCATGCAAGCACAGGGACATACTCTCTGGAATGGTCGGTCCCTTCAGTGGTGGGGTCGCAGCCGTGATCAGCGCTGATCAATAAAAGATCTCGCGGCCCCATCGCCGACATCATCTCCGGCAGCCAGCAGTCGAAGGCCTCAAGAGCGGAGCCGAACCCGGTTGCATCGAGACGATGACCATACTCCATATCAAAATCGATGAGATTCGTAAACACCAGACCCTGCTTCAGAGCAGAAAAAGCCTCCAGTGTTCTGGACATTCCCTGCGTATTACTATCGGTGGCGAAAAAGCGATCGATTCCCCTGGCGCAGAAAATATCGGATATTTTACCTACTGCGGAAACTTCAAACCGCTGGTTCTGAAGCAGATCAAGCAGCGTCTCTCCGACAGGCGGCAATGAAAAGTCGTGGCGCCCGGAGCTTCGTACAAAATCGTCGGCACAGCTGCCCACAAAGGGACGGGCGATGACCCGGCCGACCCTCCAGGGATCGAGGATTTTACGGGCCTTTTGGCAGAAATCATAAAGCTGCGCCCTGGGGATCACCTCTTCATGAGCGGCGATCTGAAACACCGAATCAACGCTGGTGTACACAATAGGTCGGCCTGTACGCAGATGCTCCTCGCCCAGCAGACGAAGGACCTCGGTGCCACTGATGGCAAGGTTCCCCAGGGGAGCTATCCCCGTCGCTTCGGAGAAAGCCTGGATGATCTCAGAAGGAAACCCCTGAGGAAAGCTTGGCAGAGGGGTCTCTTGAAGGATGCCGCACATTTCCCAGTGCCCCGTGGTACTGTCCTTGCCGCAGCTGGCCTCGGCCATTTTCCCAAAAGCCCCAAGCGCAGAGGCAGTCTCGGGAACCCCGGCCAGGGGCAGGATGTTTCCCAGCCCCAGCGCTTGCATATGTGGCAGGCTCAAACCTTCACACCGATGGGCCACATGTGCCAGGGTATTGGCCCCAACGTCATCATACAGGTCAGCATCGGGGAGCGCCCCGACACCGACACCATCGAGAACAACCAGAACCACCCGGTCAAAGGGGGAACTCATCGATGAGCCCCGGCAAGCCATTGGCGCATGATTTCTACCCCGGCGCTGGTGCCAACCCTTGTCGCTCCGGCCTCGACCATGGCGCAAAAAGAAGCAAAATCCCGAATCCCACCTGCGGCCTTGACGCCGATACGCCCACGGGCCGAGCCCGAAAGCAACTGGAGATCGGCATGGGTAGCCCCGGAAGGTCCGAATCCCGTCGAAGTCTTTACAAAGGCTGCTCCACCACGAACAACCGATTCAACGAGTGAGCGTTTCTGAGCATCATCGAAATAACAACACTCGAGGATCACCTTCACCGAGGCGCCATCGGCTGCAGCTACGATCTGGGCTATTTCATTCTCAACAAGGTCAAATTGCTGTCGCAGAGCAGGCTCCAGCGCGATGACCATATCAATTTCCGCAGCGCCGTCCAGAACCGCCTGACGTGTTTCGGCCAGCTTCGTCTCCAACGTCTGATACCCGAGAGGAAATCCCACCACCGTAGCCACCCTGACCGGCGAACCATATAGTCGATCGACACAAAGAGCCACATGGCGCGGCGGAACGCAAACGGCGCAAAAACCATGCTCCACCGCCTCTTCGCACAGCTGTTCCAGCTCGGAGGTGACAGCCGTAGCCTTGAGCAGACTGTGGTCGATAAGAGCCGCCGGACTCTCAGCTGCGGTAATCGGCATTGATCTTGACGTAATCGTAGGTCAGATCCGAGGTGTAATAATGCGAAGCACCCTCGCCCAGCCCCAGATCGATATGAACACAGAATTCGGGTTTTTTGAGAACTTCGGTCGCCTGGTCCTCCAGCTCCTTGCCGGTGGATATCCCTGCGGAAACCACACTGACCTCATCAAAACGGATTTCGATCAAATCAGGATTGAGCTCAGCACCACTATAACCGGCGGCGGCGATAATGCGCCCCCAGTTGGCGTCCTGACCGAAGAATGCCGTCTTGACCAGACTGGAAGTTGCCACGGAACGGGCTACAAGACGGGCGTCCGCACAGCTGAGCGCTCCGGTGACCTGAATCTTCACCAGTTTGGTGGAACCCTCGCCGTCGCGAACAATCATCTTGGCCAGATCAAGCAAAACGGCATTGAGCTGCTGCTGAAAGAGATCGGCTTCGGTAGATCCGGGGCGAATTTCGGCCCCTTCCGACATACCGTTAGCCAGAAGAAGCACCATGTCGTTGGTAGAGGTGTCGCCGTCAACGGTAATGGAATTGAAAGACTGCTCCACCGCAATAGGCAGAGCCGCGGCCAGCAGCTCGGGGGCAACCGCAGCATCGGTCATAACGAAACCGAGCATGGTCGCCATATTGGGGTGAATCATGCCTGCCCCCTTGGCAAGGCCGAGGATGCGGTAATTCGCATCCCCTGAATTCCCTTCAGCCATCGCAACTTTACTGAAAGCGTCGGTGGTCATGATGGCCTCGGCCACATGATCGGCGCCGTCCGCGACAAGCATGGCGGGCAACTGGGGGATGTGGCGCTCGAATCGATCCAGTGGCAGGGGCATGCCGATGACTCCCGTCGAAGCGATCTGCACCAGCTCCTCGGGGATACCCAGCGCGTGGGCTGTCAGTTCGCTGCAGCGCTGCGCATCAGCCATCCCCTTTTCACCGGTACAGGCGTTGGCATTACCGCTGTTGACGATGACAGCCTGCGCCATGCCCTGCTGTGCCCTTGGCCTGCTGATCAGAACTGGAGCGGCAACAACCCTGTTGGTCGTGAAGACTCCGGCGCAGCGGGCCGGGACCTCCGAGTAGATCAGTGCCAGATCCAGCTTTCCGCTTTTCTTAATGCCCGCACTGCGAGCCGCAAATTTAAAACCGCGAACACCATGTTTTTTCATCGCAGCCTTCACTTTCCTAAATAATTAGAGCTCTACTGACCACAGCATTTCTTGAATTTCTGTCCACTTCCGCAGGGGCAAAGTTCATTGCGACCCACCTTGGGCTCTTCCCGATTGACGGGAGTCGCGGCGGAGTCCTCATCGACGCCACGATTGAGCATCATCTTCTGGGCCCTCTGGCGCTGCTCCTCCATCTGATCCACTTCTTCCTGGCTGAGCAGGCGAACGTGGAAAAGACGCTTGACCACATCAACACGAACACGGGCCATCATGTCCATAAATAGATTATAGGCCTCACGCTTGTACTCTTCCTTGGGATTTTTCTGAGCATAACCACGCAGTCCAACCCCTTCCTTGAGGTGGTCGATTCCAAGAAGGTGGTCCTTCCAGTGGACATCGATGGCCTGAAGAAGGAGATTTTTCATCAGATGTTCAAGAACTTCGGCGCCGAACTCCGCTTCCCGGGTGCCAAGAAGCGATGCGACTTCTTCTTTCAGACGCTCTTCGAGCTGCCCCACGGTGAGCACCTGCTCCTGAAGCTCCGCAGAGTTCAAAGCAAAGCCGAAATGATCGAGATAATCCGACTCGAAGCTCTCCCAGTTCCACTGGGTGGGATGGGTTTTGGGGGGACAGTAGGATGCAACCATGTCTTCAATCATCTCGCCGATGATGGAATCGTAGGTCTCCCTTACATTTTCCCCTGCCAAAAGCTCACGACGCTGGGCATAGATGACTTCACGCTGCTTGTTCATGACGTCATCATAATCGATCAAATGTTTTCGGATGTCGAAGTTGTTCGCCTCGACCTTCTTCTGAGCATTCTCGATGGCCCGGGAGATGATGGCATGCTCGATGGGCTCTCCTTCAGGAATCCGCAGCTTATCCATGACATAGGCCACACGCTCGGAACCGAATATTCTCAGCAGGTCGTCTTCGAGACTGAGATAGAAGCGACTCTCGCCCTTGTCCCCCTGGCGACCGGCGCGGCCACGCAGCTGGTTGTCAATGCGACGGGACTCGTGACGCTCGGTACCCAGAATGTAGAGACCGCCGGCCTCCAGCACTTCTTCGCGTTCGGCGGCACAAAGCTCGCTGTAAGTCTCAAACAGAGCGGGGAAGGCGGCTTCTGGATCCTCAGCCGTCTGCGCCTCATTGCGTGCAAGCATCTCTGCGTTGCCCCCCAGCACGATATCGGTTCCTCGACCAGCCATGTTGGTGGCGATCATCACCGCCCCCTTGCGGCCCGCCTGAGCAACAATCTCAGCCTCACGTTCATGCTGCTTGGCGTTGAGCACATGATGAGGAAGCCCTCGCTTTTTCAGCAGTTCGGAGAGGATTTCGGAATCCTCGATGGAAATAGTTCCCACCAGTACCGGTTGCCCCTTTTCACGCTTAGTCGCGATGTCCTCTATGACGGCGTTAAATTTTTCCTTCACCGTCTTGTAAATGACGTCCGAGCAATCGATGCGGACCATTTCACGATTGGTGGGGATCACCAGCACATCGAGTTTGTAGATTTCGTGAAATTCGCTGGCCTCGGTATCAGCCGTTCCGGTCATCCCCGAGAGTTTCTCGTACATGCGGAAATAATTCTGGAAGGTGATGGTCGCCAGCGTCTGGTTCTCGCTCTCGATCTTCACCCCTTCCTTGGCCTCGACAGCCTGATGCAGTCCATCGCTCCAGCGACGGCCGGGCATGAGACGACCGGTGAACTCGTCAACAATGTGAATCTGCCCGTCCGAGACCACGTAATCCACGTCCTTCTGAAAGAGGGCATGGGCCTTGAGGGCCTGATTCACATGGTGGAGAATCTCCATATTGAGCGTATCGTAGAGATTTTCGATTCCCATGAGCTTCTCGACCTTGCGGACGCCTTCCTCGGTGAGGGTAGCGCCCTTGGCCTTCTCATCCACGGTAAAGTCGCCCGTGTACTCCTTGATGGATTTACCGATCTTACCATCGCGGTGCTCGATGACCTCCCCCTTGACCAGGCGGGGGATAATACGATTGACGCTGTAGTAGAGATCGGTAGAACTCTCACTCGGACCGGAGATAATCAGAGGCGTACGGGCCTCATCGATGAGGATGGAATCCACCTCATCGACAATGGCATAGTAGGGCTCACGCTGAACATAATCCTCCAGAGCGAACTTCATGTTGTCGCGCAGATAATCAAAACCGAACTCGTTATTGGTACCGTAGGTGATGTCGCAGCGATAGGCCTCCTTGCGCTGGGCATCGGTCAGGCCATGGACGATGCAGCTGACGCTGAGGCCGAGAAACCGATGCAGCTGCCCCATCCAGCTGGAATCGCGGCTGGCCAGATAGTCGTTAACCGTGATGACATGCACGCCACGGCCAGCCAGAGCATTGAGGTAAGTCGGCAGGGTGGCAACCAGGGTTTTGCCCTCCCCGGTCCTCATCTCCGCAATTTTCCCTTCGTGCAGCACCAGGCCGCCGATGAGCTGAACATCAAAGTGTCGCATCGTCAGCACCCGCTTACCGGCCTCGCGCACAACCGCAAAAGCCTCAGGCAGAAGATCGTCCAGAGTCTCCCCGGCGGCGAGCCGCTCCTTGAAATACGGAGTTTTCCTCTGAAGCTCCTCATCGCTCAGGGCGGCCATCTGCTCCTCCAGAGCATTAACCTGATCGACAACGGCCCGCATCCGCTTGAGCTCGCGCTCGTTCTTGCTGCCCACGATTTTCTTAACCAGTGCACTTAACATCAAGCCAGCTCCCATCGGCAATATATTTTGATTGATGACCCCGGAACAATTCAGAGTACATCTATGTCAACTTAAAGTTTGGCAATTTAGCACAAAGCGCCCCCCTCTACAACAAGACAGCTGTGGATAAAAACGCAAAAAGAGAGTCCGCGAGGACTCCCTTTCAGGCACAACAATATAAAGCTTCTTTTATCGCAAATCAGAGGGGAGAGATCCACAGCCTCGATCGCTGGAGCAACATTTGCTCCTGCAGCGCATTAAAGATAGGCTGAAGGGTTGCGGGGGCGCCCCTTGACCTTGACCTCGTAATGCAGATGGGGACCAGTAGAAAGCCCCGTATTACCCACATGAGTGATCACATCGCCACGGCTTACCCGATCCCCGGTCTGAACCAGGATTCTGGAGTTATGTGCATAGAGAGTACTGAGCCCGTATCCGTGCTCCACCACAACGAGCTTTCCATAGCCGGGATCAAAACCCACCCGGCTGACAACACCGTCGGCCGTTACCCTCACCGGCGTCCCTGTGGGGGCCGAGATATCAAGTCCCTCATGCAGCTTGCGCCCCCCGCCGAAGGGTGCATTACGGTATCCGAAGGCCGAAGAGAAGGCTCCTGTTTCGACGGGATTGCCGCTGGGGGTAGCCCGTTCCAGCGAAAGCTGCTGGGTCAGCAGGCCCTGAATCTCCATCTGGCTCTGACGACGAGCCTCAAGCTCAAGCTGCAGGCTGGCAATAAGAGCATCCACATCCAGCCCGGCAGAAGGTACCGGACCGCCCATCCCGAAAGGCTCCTCGGTTTCCACAGGCAGCTGAGCAAGGCTGCGAACCCGGGCATCGTTCTGAGCAAGAACGACCAGATCCCGGCGCAGCCCCTCGATCTGACTCGACAGGGCCATCAGGTTGCGATTAAGGAGAGAATTCTCTCCTTCCAGCAGGGTAACGGTCTCGCGCAGCCCTACCCCCTTGCGCATTTCAAAGAACCCCAGCGTTCCGAGCCCGACCCCCGTCAGGCAAAGCAACACCAGCAACACAGACATAACCGGACCTATACGCATTCTACGAACCCTATCTGCTCCCTCGGAAAAAAGGAGAACTGTATATTTCATCGGGGGCATACAACATCCCTTCTTCCAGCAACGTCCTGGAGGTACATCAAGAAAACCTGTCCATCAGATCGAAGGACATCACGGGCGAACCCCACGCCCTGAATTACCCTGCAAGTTCAATGCAAAAAGAGTCCGCTCCAACAGGGACTGAAACTCCCGGATAGCTGGAGGAGAAGAAACAGTCAAAAGAAATCAGTACAGTTCAATACTGACCGCCGTCTCATCGCATTCGGGAAATTTAGCGCAACGAATACAGTCACTCCAGATTTTATGCGGCAGTTCACTCTTTTCAATCTCGTGAAAGCCTACTTTTTTGAAAAAGTCTACCTTGTAAGTCAAGGCAAAAATCCGTCGAAGACCCAGCTCGCGTGCTTCGCTGAGGCAGATTTCCACAAGCTTCCTGCCGATACCACGCCCGCCCGCAGCCTCATCCACGGCCAGGGATCGCACCTCGGCCAGATCCTCCCAGCAGATCAGGAGACAGACCGTGCCCAGAATCTCGCCATCATCTTCGAAAACATAGAAATCACGAATGTGTTCATAAATTTCCGACAGGGGCCGGGGAAGCATCAAGCCATCCCGGGAGTAAAGGGTCAAGAGGGAGTGGATTTTTTTTGCATCGGGGATTCGAGCTCGCCGTATCATCAATAGCTCCTCAATTCCGGTGCGCCACTGCGGGCAACAAGCTCCCGGGCGTGCTCCAGAGTACGTTCAGTGAGGTTAGCGCCGCCGAGCATCCGCGCCATCTCCAGTGTCCTTGACTCTCCTGCCAGCGGAGTCAACCGGGTTCGGGTTCGCTCGTCGACGACCTCTTTTTCAACCCGCAGGTGATGGTCGGCAAAGGCCGCAACCTGCGGCAAATGAGTAATGCAGAGCACCTGAGCGTCCACGGACACCTGGCGAAGTTTCTCTCCGATGGCCGACGCCGTGGCCCCACCGACTCCAGCATCGACTTCATCGAATATCAAAGCCGACGCCATACGATGATCAGGTGCCACCCGGCGCAGCGCCAGCATCAGGCGTGAGAGTTCTCCGCCGGAAGCCACTCGGGCCAGAGGCAGCAGGGCTTCGCCCGGATTGGCGCTGAAGTAGAGCTCACCCGTGTCCAGCCCCTGGGAAGAGGGTTGCGATAAAGGTTCAAAACGAAACTCCAGCCGGGTCCGTTCCATGGCCAGGGCGCAAAGCTCGACCTTGACTGCCTCGCAGAGTTTTTCAGCCACAAGGACCCTTTTGTGCCGCAGCTCCAGGCCAAGGCGCTGCACCCCATCACCCAGTGCATCGACCTCTGCCTGAAGGCGAGTGCTCCCGCCGTCGGCTTCACTGAGCTGCTCGAGCTCCAGCTCCATTTCATCACGTTTCAGAATCAGGTCATCAACCGTGGAGATATATTTTCGTTTGATCCGCTCGAGAAATGCAAGCCGCGATTCGATCTCGTCCAGACGCTCCGGATCAGAAACCAGCCCTTCCCCATAGGCCCGAAGGGACTGGGCGGCATCTTCGATCCCATACTGGGCGCTGCGCAAGCTCTCGGCCAGGGGCACCAGAGAGGGGTCGATGTGCCTGAGTTCCTCAAGTTCGGAGGCAAGCTGGTCGATCCTCTCAACCACGGCGCCGTCGGCACCGTAGAGGCGCTCAAATCCCCCGAGGGTCGCCTGCCCCAGTTTCTCTGCATACTGAAGCCTGGATCGTTCGGCGTGAAGCTCGACTTCCTCACCGGCGCGCAGTTTCGCATCACCGAGCTCTTCATGCTGAAACCGCAGGAGATCCAGACGTTCGAGGCGCTGCTGGGAATCCAGCGTCACACGACGAAGCTCCTCCTGCTTTTGCTGCCAGTGGCGATACCCCTCACGGTAACGCTCAAGATCCGCCTCCAGGTCGCCGTGCTGATCCAGGAGATGAAGATGGCGGTCGCTGCGTTGCAGGGACTGATATTCATGCTGTCCGAAAATACTGACCAGATGCGGCGCAAGGGACTGGAGCTGATTAAGGCTGGCAATGGACCCGTTGATATAGAGACGATTTTTCCCTGCACGGGTGATGAGGCGACGGATTGAGAGCTCCCCTGTCGACTCAATCCCCATCTGCTCAAGCAGCCCCCGGGCCTCGGGCGATGATTCCACATCAAAGAGCCCCTCGACACAGGCGCTCTCGCAACCATGGCGTATCGATTCGGTGCGGGCCCTGGAGCCCAGAAGCAGAGAAATAGCGCCGATGAGGATCGACTTGCCCGCCCCGGTCTCACCGGTCAATACGGTCAGCCCTTGGGCGAACTGAACATGCAGGGCATCAATTATGGCGAAATCCTCAATTTTCAACTCTAGCAGCACTAGCGTTCCCCCCAGCGAAGCTTGGCCCGCAGAACCTTAAAATAATCCTTAGCCTGGCTCTTGACCAGCAGGGTTCGGTCTCGGGACTTACGAAGCTCAACAATATCCCCCTGCTGAAGAGACATACCGATCTGACCGTCGGCCGTAAAGACCACGTCCTCATCCTTGAACTTGAGCTCGATGCGGATCATCGCCTCGTCCGAGACAATCAGGGGACGGTTCGTCAGCATATGGGGGCAGATAGGGGTCAGAACCAGGCAGTTCATCCCCGGATAGATGATCGGTCCCCCCGCAGCCATATTGTAGGCCGTAGAGCCCGTTGGGGTCGAAATGATCAGCCCATCAGCCTTGTAAGTGGTCAGATAGGTATTATCCACCGAGGCCTCCATATCGATGATACGGGCCAGCGCTCCCTTGTTGATTACCACGTCGTTAAGGACCGAATAACGCGCGATCTCCTTGCCCTGACGAAAGATCAAGGATTCAAGCATCATGCGGTCGGAGACCTCGAAGTCTCCTGACAGAACCTGCTCGAGGGCAGGATAAAGTTCTGGAAGGGTGATTTCGGTCAGAAATCCCAGACTCCCTAGATTCACCCCGAGAATCGGAATCTTCCGGTCTCCAATGAGGCGGGCCACGGAGATGAGAGTTCCATCCCCGCCCAGCACAACAACAAGATCTACAAGAGCCGGAACCTTCTCTGCGGCAATCCCCCCCGCATCGCTCAGATCTTCGGCCAGACTCTGCTCAAGCAGCACCTCCATCCCACGGGCCTTCAGCCAACCCTGAAGCTTTTGAGCCTCCAGCGCCGCAGCAGGGTGGTTGCGCTTGACGTAAATTCCGATCCTCTTCATAGTACCTTCCCGGATAATTTGGCGCGAACCTATCACAGACCCAAAGAAAAGGTCCATGCGATAAACAGATTCGATTGCCTCTTGGGCTAGTTTGGCGTCTTGTGGTAAACAACCAACATTAAAACTCAGCACATTAGTGAATCCACCTCAATATAATTCACAGGAGCTCCAATGACTGCTTCACACGGAAAAGCTAAGATTTCAACCCTGTTCCTCATCCTGACCTCGCTGACTTGCGGAACTCTCATCATGGCTATTGAAGTTTTAGGTTCCAGGGTCATAGGCCCCTTTTTCGGTGTCAGCCTCTTTATCTGGACCTCCATCATCGCTGTTGCCATGGTCGCTCTGGCAGGAGGATACGCGCTGGGGGGAATCCTCTGTGACCGCCACGGAACCCCAAGCGTGCTCTACAGCCTGATCATGACCGCAGGAATACTGACCCTGCTGATCCCTGTGCTCAAGTCACCCATCATCAAACTCTGTATCCCTCTCGGTCTCAGGGCTGGTGCATTCATGAGCAGTCTGCTGCTCTTTGCCCCCCCGCTCATGCTACTGGGGATGGTCTCGCCTTTTGTGATCAAACTGGCCACCCGTGAGATGAAGAGCATTGGTAGGACGGTCGGGCTCTTCTATGCGATTTCAACCATAGGCAGTGTTCTGGGAACTGCCATTACAGGATTTGTGCTGGTCGCCTACATCGGTGTTAATAATATTTTCCTGCTAATAGGCACCCTGCTCATTGCCCTGTCGGCAACTTACTTCATCTTTTTTCACCGCCGTTACCTGGCAGCAGCGGCCCTTTGCATTCCCCTTCTTTTTTTAAATCAGCCAGACAATATCGTTCGCATTCTGCCCGGTGGAACCCAAGCCAGTTTGAAGCTCAATAAAGACAGCCATTACGCAAACCTGAAAGTCGTGGATTACCAGTATGGCAGCGCCCACACAAGAGAGCTGCTGCTGGACGGCATCATACAGGGTGGCCTGGACCTGAATAATGGCCTATCTCTCTATGAATACACATATTTTCTAGAAATGCTTCCCGCAGCTATTCGACCTGGGGCTGATTCTGCACTGGTTGTCGGTCTGGGCGCAGGTCTGGTGCCCCGGTGGTTCGAAAAAATCGGCATCAAAACAGATATTATCGAGATCGACCCGGACGTTGTCGCGATAGCGGAAGAATATTTCGACTTCAAAGTCTCCGGGGATATTTATGTTTCCGATGCCCGACAGCACTTTCTGAATTCATCCAAGACCTATGATTACCTGATCCTCGACGCCTTCGGTGGCGAAACAGCGCCCTCTCACCTGCTCAGCATTGAAGCCAGCCGACTGGCAAAGTCGAAACTCAACCCAGGAGGCGTTCTGGGTCTCAACATGATCGGAACCATCGGGGAGGAATCCTTTATGACGGCCTCCGTCATAAAAACCCTCAAAGAGGTTTTTGATAATGTTCAGATCTTCCCCATTACCGCTCCCGACTCAAAACTTGGGAATCTGATCGTCATGGCCTACGATGGTCAACCCGAGACAATTGACCCTGCGATCGCCCGAACACACGATATTCACCCCATGGCCCAACAGGGGGTATTTCAATTTTTTGGTCGCCCCTTTGAATTCCCAGAAAACACTCCGGCCATCATACTCACCGATGACTACAATCCATTGGATTGTTACGACTACGACCTGAAGCTGTTGATCCGCAAACTCGTTCTCGAGCACAACCACTGGGACATACTGCTGGCTGAGCGTACTGCTGCAGCGGCAAGAAAAAGCGTCTGAAAGCATGGAGCTTTTCGAACAAAACAGACGACAATCCCTAGATGCACCGCTGGCGCAGAGGATGCGGCCCCGTACGCTTGAAGACTACAGGGGGCAGCGTCATCTCCTCGGGGAAGGTAAGCTGCTCAGGCGGCTGATCGAGCAGGACTGCATCAGCTCATTGCTGCTCTGGGGGCCACCGGGGACGGGCAAGACGACCCTGGCTGAGATTATTGCCGCCACCACCAAAAGCCGATTCATCTCCTTCTCCGCCGTCCTGCAGGGGGTAAAGGAGGTCCGGGAGATCGTGGCCAAGGCTCGGGAAGAAAAAGCCTTTCACGGTCGCAAGACCCTGCTGTTTGTCGACGAGATTCACCGCTTCAACAAGGCGCAGCAGGACGCCTTTCTCCCCTATGTCGAGCAGGGGGACATCGTCCTGATCGGCGCCACCACGGAAAACCCTTCCTTCGAGATCAACGCCGCACTGCTGTCGCGCTCGCGGGTCTTCGTGCTGCAACCACTGGAAAAGGAGGATATTGCCGCCATCATCCTTCGGGCTCTTCAGGCCCCGGAGGGGCTGGGGCACAAGGAGCTCAGCCTGAGTCAGGCGGCGCTGGACGAGCTTAGCGAGCTGGCGCAGGGGGATGCCCGTGCGGCGCTCAACGCGCTGGAGATAGCGGCGGCGACAAAAGAGTCGGGGGAGCTCAGCGCCGAGGAACTGCGTGAGGCGATGCAGAAAAAAGCGCTGCTCTACGACAAGGGGGCCGAGGAGCACTACAACGTTATCTCTGCCTTCATCAAGAGTATGCGGGGATCAGATCCCGACGGGGCCCTCTACTGGCTGGCACGGATGATCGAGGCAGGCGAGGATCCCCTGTTCATCGCGCGGCGGATGGTGATTCTGGCTTCCGAAGACGTCGGCAACGCCGACCCCAGAGCCCTGCAGCTTGCCGTATCGGCCCAACAGGCTGTTCATTTCGTCGGCATGCCCGAGGGGCGCATTATCCTCGCCCAGGCTGCTACTTACCTTGCAACGGCTCCCAAGAGCAACGCCTCCTATGCAGGAATCAAGGCTGCCCAGGCCGAGGTGCGAAAAAGCGGCGCGCTGCCCGTACCTCACCATATCCGCAACGCCCCCACTTCACTGATGAAGGAGCTTGGCTATGGCAAGGGGTATCGCTACGCTCACGATGCGCCGGACGGCTTCGAGGCGCAGAACTATCTTCCCGAACAGATCGGAGCAAAGCGCTTCTACAGCCCGACGGGCCGGGGCTATGAAAAGATGATCGGTGAGCGAATGGCGTACTGGGAAGAGCAGAAGAAGAATCCGCCCCGGGATGAGGAATGAGGAGGCTGCTTCCAGCCATACTGCTTTTTGCCCTCTGGGCTTCGGCAACAGGGGCCTCGGCTGAGGAGCCTTGGCCCCCCTGGGGGGCAAGGGAGCCTGTACAGAATAGAGCTGGGGCGGACGATGATTTCCATCTGCTCAGGCAGGGGGTCCGTTTTTTTCAGAACTACATCTCCGTGGTGGATGGAGCCCGTTGCCCCATGTATCCCACCTGCTCCGCCTACGCCCTGGAGGCCCTGGACAGACATGGGCCGATTTTGGGAACCTTCCTGACCGTCGATCGGCTGATTCATGAGACCGATCCTCAGGAACACGGCCATCCGATGATCAAATACGGAAAGAGGCGTTACTACGATCCCCTGGCCAACAACGACTTCTGGCTGGAACCTTCCGAATAGACAGCTACTTCTGCAGCCAGGCACCAAGAATCAGATGCTTGAGCCTGATTTTCTGCGCCGGGCTCAGCGCCTTGAACCGGAGCCCCACACCGGGAACCTGATTCCCCTTCCCCCAGACGGAATGCCAGCAGACCTCAGCCTCAATCAGACCCTCATCGCCCAGTTCACTGACATGAAGCCACAGCTGCTCACCGCACCGAATTTCGCCCTGGGCAAGCAGGAAACAGCCTCCGTCCGAGGCGTTCATGGTGACGGTTTTTTCCGCATCCTGCATATCTGCCGTCCTGGATAACAGGACATTGAGGTGAAGATGTGCCCGGTCGCGACTGCGAATAGGACGGGGAGAGAATTCGCGACAAAGACGCACGAATCCTTCCAGCCCTTCGCCGCACTGCTGCCCACCCAGAGTCTGGATCAGGTCATCGGGCCCCCGCTTGATGAGCATCGCGGGATAGACGCTTTCAAGATTTTGCAACAATTCCCGCTCACCCAGGGTAGCACCGATCAAGGTCTGGACATCTACAAGCAGACCGTTGTAATGCTGGTCCAGATAGGGAGAGTCGAAAACCTGATAGAGCTCGGTCACCAGATCGATGGAACAATCGAGCTTTTCAACTTCCGCTTCATATAAACGAAAAACAGGTTCTTTGGCATAGGTCAGCAGTCGCAAAAAAATATCTCCTCTTAGCCGCATGCGTCTTTTGAGAATAAGGCCCGAGAATGCTTCTCCAGTCGAAGGCCCTGACTCAATTCACCCCAAAAAAAGGGTACGCATTTCTTACAATGACTATAATGAGGAGTCAAATTCGAAATAAACAATTTTACCACATGTGACAGCCTACATTACCAAAACCCTTCCTTCTAATACATGGGTAAGTACCTGACCACCCGCTCCATCATCGCCCTGCCAACAGAGAAACTCGAAGAACAATCCGAAGCAGCTGATAAGGCATGGGCCGCCCACTTCAAATTCCGCATTCGACGCTGCCTTTCATTCTGGACTGGAGCCAGGACGGCTCCAATCCATCCCCACACCGGCAATAGCGATGCCACAGTAGCCGCAGCAACCATTTTCGAGATGAGCCAACGAGAGACGCAGCCGATGGCGGCTGACCACGGCCTTGCCGCATCCGGGGCAAAGGGTATCCTCCCCTTCCTCGCCAGGAATGTTGCCGAGATACACATGCTGCAGCCCCTCTTCCAGCCCTATTTCCCGGGCCCTTCTGAGCCTTGAAATAGGGGTCGGAGGAGCCTCCAGCAGACGGTAGGTCGGATAGAAGGCCGTCAGATGCCAAGGGACCAGGGGATCGAGCTGCTCTCGAATAAATCGGGCGATGCCGCGAAACTCCTGATCCGAATCGTTATGGCCGGGAATTACCAGAGTCGTGATCTCCAGCCATATTCCGTGCCGGTGATATTCCTTCAGGCTCTCCAGTACCCCCTGCAGGGTACCTCCTGCGAGTTCCCGGTAATCCCGCTCCCGAAATCCCTTCAGATCGATATTGGCCGCATCCAGATAGGGCGCAATGGTGCCAAGCGCTTCGGGGGTAATGTAGCCGTTGCTGACGAAAATATTCTTCAGCCCGGCCTCATGGGCCAGCACGGCAATATCCAGCGCATACTCAAAGAAAATGGTCGGTTCGGTATAGGTGTAGGAGATGCTTTCACATCCGACGGCCAGGGCCTGCCGGACTACCGCCGCAGGGGAAAGTTGCCGCCCGGGGATCTCCCGGTGACTCCTCGGTGACTGGGAGATATCGGCGTTCTGGCAATGTAGACAGTGAAAGTTGCAACCCGCCGTGGCGATGGAGAAGGTTTTTGAGCCGGGCATGACATGAAAAAGGGGTTTTTTCTCGATGGGATCAATCTGCTCGGCCAGACAGAGTCCATAAACCAGGCTATAGAGGACGCCGCCCCGGTTCTCCCGCACACCACAGAGTCCGCGCTGTCCCTCGGCTATGAGACAGCGAAACCGGCAGAGCCCGCAGCGAACCTTCCCCTCTTCGGGGCTCCAGAACATGGCTTCTTTCATGAAACCTCCTCTCGAAACCCAGTATATCAGGAGACTCAGAAGATAAATCGGCGCATGCTCACGTTGAGCAGCAGCCCCGTACCGATCATGGACGTCACCATGCTCGTTCCTCCGT
>JAAXQG010000046.1 GCA_012974445.1 Desulfuromonadales bacterium | reverse complement strand
CGAACCCGATGCGATCTGTTCGCCTGCGACCTGTATCTGGCTGATGACTCCATTGAGATCATCGCTCAGCTTTTTAAGAGCGTTTCGAAGCATATCCTGTTCATCTCTTGGGATAGATACAATTCTCAGGTCGCCATTTGAGAGCTTTTGAAGTGAAGAAACAATTTCTTCTTCAAGACTTTCACAAAAGCGGTCCATTGCTTTTGCCATCCTGCCTACCTCATCTTTACTGTCCAGTTTCAGTCGGCCGCCAAGGTGTCCCTTTTCCATCTCTTCGATCATGTTCAAGGCCCGCCCAACGGGGATTGTAATGGAGCGGGGAATGAAAATGCCCATGCCCATACCGATAACCAGGGCCGCAAAGGTTACACTGATCATTGCCGTAGTCGCCCGTGCCTGTCCTTCGCGTCCGTTCGCTTTGGCATTGCTCATTTCCTGCCCTGCCAGTTGCTCGACCTGTACCAGGAGCTCAGAAGCTTCCTTGCCAAAGTTATCAACCTGTGCCATGGCTTCATCAGCTTGATCCGCCACGTTCAGTGAATTACGGTGCCTTTGCATCAGCTCCTCAGCTTTACGATGGAATTGAGCCTGATTCCCGTCAAGCTCTGATATCGCAGCTCTTATTTGCGTATTATCCGTTGCGATGATCTGCCTTCCATCGACATTTCCACCCTTGAGGATTGATGAGACGATGAGATCGAAACGGCTCATCTGCTCCTTGAATTCCTGTTCACTCGAGTCAAGGGTTGACGGTGACCTTTTCTGAACAAACTCTTCGAGGTTGATTCGGCCCACGGACATGCTGATTTTTAATTCATTGGCCATGTCGACCAAGGGGACCTCTTCACGAAGAAGGGCAAGAGCGTCCAGGGATAATTTCGATTCTTGAGCCAGAGTTTGAATCTCTGTCGATATCATCTCTTCGACGCTGCTAGCGTCCTGGTAGACTTCGTTGTAAATCGCTTCCATCTGAATCATCGTCTGCTCAGTTTTTTTCTTGCTCTCAATGAGATCCAGTCCCTTGGTCATCATTTGCTGGGCGGATTTCTGGAATTTCTCGTTATGAAACTCGTCTGCTTTACGTATGAAGTCGGCAAGTTGATTGTTGTCGGTTCCAATGACCTGCGAGCCGTCTTCCAGGGTGGCGCCAGAGAGAACAGCATTGGCATATTTGTCGAAGTCGTCGATGGACTTCTTATAGTTTTCCCGAATTTCATCCAGTGCTTCTTCTCGGTCTGATGCGAGTACCGATGTGGCGCCTTTATACTCTTCCATTGCGTTTCTGGATGCCATCAGTGATGTTTTCATTTCATTGGCCATATCAATGATTGGCGCTTCTTCATCTGCGACAGTAAACAAGGATTGCGATACGCTCTGAATGCCGTTATAGCCAATTCCGGCAACAAGGAGAATCAACACCATGAGACTGCCAAAGCCAATGGCCAGTTTTTTCCCGATACCCAGATCTTTCCATCCCATAATGACCTCCTTATCCAGAGTTAAAGGCATCACCGGCAAAGTTGAAGTTGCGAAGCATATTCTTCGGCCGGGCATTAGCCGTGCGTAAGGTGAGAGCCTTAAACTTAAGGCCTGCTTTCGATAATTCAAGGGTTTGGAAAATTAAAAATTTGGAAATAAGGTCTTTGGAGCAGTTTGTCGTTTGAATCATTACGGAATTAACTGAGGGGGGTGACACCGATTGTTCGTAATCTGACAAGGATGGGGCGTGGAAATGATAAAAAAATCCCGGCGAAGGAATCAGTTCCTTTCGCCGGGATAGTCTAGTGTCTGGAGTGGGTTAAATTCTTCAGGCCAGCTGGTCTGTCGCCACCCTGTAGCGGGGATCTTCGATGACATTGACCTCAATCATGCTGCCTGCATTCTTGAGCAGGTCCTTGCACTCTCTGCTGAGGTGCCTCAGTCGAAGCTCCTTTCCCTGCGTCAGATAGCGCTCGGTGAGGGTGTTGATGGCTTCAAGTCCCGAATGGTCACAGACCCTCGAGTCCTGAAAGTCAACGATGACGGTTTCAGGGTCGTTCTGGGGGTTGAACTGATCGTTGAAGCTTTGGATGGAACCGAAAAAAAGCGGTCCATCAAGTAGGTATACCTTGTGCCCCAGCTCATCAATAGATGTCTTTGCTTCTATTCTCTTGGCACTCTCCCAGGCAAAGACCAGAGCCGAGACAACGACCCCAACGCCCACCGCGATGGCCAAATCACTGATGACCGTGACTCCGGAAACCAGTATGAGAACAAAGGCATCGGTCCGGGGGATTTTGTGGAGAATCCGGAAGCTGGACCAGGCAAAGGTGCCGATTACGACCATGAACATGACACCGACCAGCGCCGCCAGAGGGATCATCTCGATGAGGCTGGAAGCGAAGACGATGAAGATCAACAGAAACAGGGCCGCCGAGATTCCAGAAGTGCGACCTCGTCCCCCGGAATTGACGTTGATCATGCTCTGGCCGATCATGGCGCAGCCGCCCATGCCGCCAAAAAAGCCGGTGACCACATTGGCGATTCCCTGGCCGACACATTCTTTGTTCCCGCGGCCACGGGTCTCGGTAATCTCGTCGATAAGAGTCAGGGTCATGAGTGATTCGATCAGGCCGATAGCAGCCAGGATGACCGAATAGGGCAGGATGATCATGATAGTCTCAAGAGTCAGGGAAACCATGGGGATGTGAAAGCTGGGCAGTCCGCCGGAGACCGAGGCCAGATCTCCGACCATGCGGGTATCCAAGTTTAGCCCATGGGCCAGTGCGGTTACGACCAGTATGGCAGCCAGCGCTGCCGGGACGGCGCGGGTGAGTTTCGGCAAGAAGTGCATGATGGCCATGGTCAGCGCTACCAGCCCCAGCATGAACCAGAGCATGCTTCCGCTCATCCACTCAAGCGTGCCCTCAGCTCCAGCGATTTTGAACTGTCCCAGCTGGGCCAGGAAAATTACGATAGCCAGGCCGTTGACAAAACCAAGCATGACCGGATGGGGGATGAGACGCACGAATTTGCCCAGTCGTAGCGCACCGGCCGCGATCTGAATGATGCCCATGAGTACGACGGCTGCAAAGAGGTATTCAACCCCGTGCTGCGCTACCAGGGAGACCATGACGACGGCAAGAGCGCCGGTGGCTCCGGAGATCATCCCGGGTCTTCCCCCGATGGCGGCCGTGATCAGCCCCACCATGAATGCGGCATAGAGGCCGACCAGAGGATCTACCCCTGCAACAAAGGAGAAGGCAACGGCTTCGGGAACCAGGGCCAGAGCCACGGTGAGTCCGGATAGAATATCATCCTTGAGAGAGACACTTTTTTTGATAAACAACTCAAACATTTAAAAAACCTGACTTTTTCTGTGATGGGAGTCTATGGAGAGGGCGAACGGCAAAGCGTATTAACATAGAGAAAAAGACAGTCTATGGCAAGTTGATAGAGGGTGGAGCTGTTTTGATGAGAGAGGTTTCAGCTGTTTTGCTTCGGGGCTTGATGTAGACTACAATGCTATTAAAAACGATGATCGTAGTTTGAGAAGCGCGCCCGGGGAGATTTGAGTGTTTATTTGTCTAGGAATTCTGTTTCTGATTGCCGGTCTGTTGAATTTCACCTGTTCGGTATTGATTTTGAGAGAGTTGCACCGTGCCGGTATTGGTGGCGGCTCAATGGAAACGCGGTGGCACGTTGCCAAACATCTCAAGACATATAAGGAGTTAAGCTACAAAAAAAACGGCAGCACGGGGTGGCCTTATTACGGTTATCCGGTGACGTTTTTTTTGCTGATTCTCTTTTTCGTACTTGCCCTGGCGTCCCTTTCTCCTTCGGAGTAAGGTCTTTGTGTAGTGCAGCGGTTTGTTCAGGACAATTGTCTTCGCAAATCCTTTAAGGCCAGCTTTTCTGGTTATGGTTTTTTGAGAGGTTGTTTTAGATGGAGATTGACCTGCGTCTTGAAATGGAAACAAAAGAGGGGGCCCAGTTATCTCCCCACGCTTGTCTCAGCTCTCAAAGTCGCGGGCGAGCCCTGCCGGAGCCAGCTTCACCCATACGCATGATCTTTCAGCATGACCGGGATAAGATTCTGCACAGCAAGTCTTTTCGTCGGTTAAAGCACAAGACACAGGTTTTCCTTCAGCCGGAGGGGGATCATTACCGGACCCGATTGACCCATACGCTCGAGGTGTCCCAGATTGCACGGACCATGGCCAGGGCGCTTTGTCTCAATGAAGACCTGACCGAGGCCATCGCTTTGGGGCATGATCTGGGGCATACACCATTCGGTCATGCGGGTGAGCGTCTTCTCGCTCGAATGGTGCCCGGCGGTTTTCATCATGTAAGACAGAGTCTGAGGGTTGTTGATGTTCTGGAAAAAGAGGGTCAGGGACTCAATCTCAGTTTCGAGGTCCGGGACGGAATTCTCAAGCACTCCAAGGGCAAGGGGGCTCTGCTCTCCGGAGCATCGGATCAGCTTGCTCATACCCTGGAAGGAAGGTTGGTCAGGGTCGCTGACATTATCGCTTATCTGAATCATGATCTGGATGATGCTTTGCGCGCCGGGGTAATCAGTGTTGCGCAAATCCCCGCCGATATCCTGTCTGTCCTGGGGCAGAGCAATGCTCAGCGCATCAACGTCATGGTCATGGATATCGTTAAGGAGTCTCTACGGGTTGAAGGTAGTCAGATTCTTATGTCCGAGTCGATGGAAGAGGCTCTGCTGGCTCTTCGAGCCTGGATGTTTGCTCAAGTTTATGAGCATCCTGAGATACAGGTGGAGTTCGACAAGGCGACCCGCATTCTTCATGACCTGTTCTGTTTTTTCATGGAAGACGAAGCGGCCCTTGCGCGTTACGGTGGTGATCGTTTTCCTGAAGACAGCCTTGAAGTTTCAGTGGCTGACTTTATCGCCGGCATGAGTGATCGGTACGCCTTAAATATTTTTCAAGATATCTTCTTGCCCCGTCCTTGGAAGACCCTGTGAGATAGCGTAAAGCCCAGCAAATACGGCCCTTGTTCCTTGACAGATTTTGAGGGGCTGTGCTAGTTTTCAAGTCGTTTTTTGTTTTGATTGTTTTTAATGCGATCCGCAGGTTCTGGTGAAATAGTTGTCGCAATTAAATAATGGCGACTCCCTGGAGGCACCCCCTATGAGTAAGACCATATTGCTGGCCGATGACAGTACGACCATCCAGAAGGTGGTCAGTATCATCTTTGCAGATCTCGATTATCGGGTTATCTCCTTCGGTAACGGAGTCGACGCCCTCGAGGCTGCTATGGCTGAGAAACCCGATATTATTCTGGCCGATGCTTCGATGCCCGGGATAAATGGCTATGAACTCTGTGATGCGGTCAAGAAAGATCCCGATCTTAAGGGGGTCCCCGTTGTCCTTTTGGCCGGTACCTTCGAGCCTTTCGATGAGCAGCGCGCCAGCGATGTCGGCTCTGATGCAGGAAAAGGAGGAGGTCGATCCCTGGGCGGCTATCTCCTTCGATGAAGCGGATCTGGGTATGCGGGCCCCTTCGGTGGCTTCTCCTGCTTTCTCAGCTACTCCCTCTTCTGTCGTTGAAGAACCTGCTGCTGTTGCGAGTCTCTCTGAGGACGCAGCGGATTTCTATTTTGATAATGTCTCCACCGTTGCTGAACCTCAGCCTGAAGCTGTCGAAGAAGAGGTGTTGGAGTTGGCCGAGGAAGATGTTCTCGAGCTGGCCCCAGAAGATGTTCTGGAGGAGCCTGCCTTCAACGATGTCCCCGTTGCGGATCCTTTCGATTCTTCGTCGGAGGAGGCTTTTATTCCTCCTGTGACTGATCCTTTCGCTGAGGTTCCTGCCGAGCCTATGGCTTCAACCGAAGACGAATTCATTTTTGAAGTCCCAAAACTTGAAGACTCTGCTTCTCCGGAATCGTCGGATGCACCGGTGGATATCCCGGAATCTTCGGAATCTGCCTTCACTTTTATCGAAGATGAGGCAGCTGCTGATCTTTCCTCTTCGAATCGGGCAGTTTCCGAGGAGGAGACCTTCGTTCTATCCGGTACCGATGAGTCCGCTTCTTCCGATATGGAAGAGGCTTTTGTCTTTACTGACCTCGATGAGAACGTCGCTGAGGATGTGGATGGGGGGCTTTGCGTCAATCAGTTTGACGCGCCTTCTTTAGAGCAGAACTCTGTTGCAGAGCAGATCGACCAAGAAGGCTATGTGGATCCCTTCTCATCTTCTGCTGCCGTTGCAGCCGAGGAGCTTTCTTTTGATGAGCCAGCAACCGAAGCCGTTGCGCCCAAGGTACTTTCATTCGAGGAGCCTGCAGCTGAAGCTGTGGACTCTCCTGTTATTCAGCCTGCTTCTACGGTCTCCTCCGCTGTTGAGGTAGAGATACCAGTACGGCCCCTCTCTGATGACGAGCTCTGTCGTATTGCCGAGCGAGTCGCCAACGATGTCATAGAGAAGCTGGCCGGGACGCTTCTTGAGCGCATCGCCTGGGAGGTTGTTCCTGACCTTGCCGAGAGCATCATTCGCGAGGAAATCCGTAAAATTAAAGAGAAGGTCAGTGCCTGATTATTTGCTGACCTAAGATTTCAACATACGAGAGCAGGTGGGGATTGTTTCAATCCCCATTTTGCGTTCAATGACCATTGTCTAAGGATTGATTCATCCATGGAACCAAAGCTGCCCAAGGGCTATGAGCCCAGAGACGTTGAAACCAAGTGGTACGGCCAGTGGGAGAAGCAGGGCTTCTTCCGCGCCGATGAGACTTCCAGCAAGCCCGCTTACTCCATCGTTATCCCGCCCCCCAACGTCACCGGCGTTCTGCATATGGGCCATGCCCTCAATATTACCGTTCAGGATATCCTCGTTCGCTGGAAGCGCATGAGTGGCTTTGAAGTCCTCTGGATGCCCGGCACCGACCACGCCGGCATCGCCACCCAGAACGTGGTGGAGAAGCAGTTGGCTGCCGACGGCATGGACCGCCACGAACTGGGCCGCGAGAAGTTCATTGAGCGGGTCTGGAGCTGGCGCGAGGAGTCGGGGGGGAAGATCATCAACCAGCTCAAGCGCCTGGGCGCCTCCTGTGACTGGGAGCGTGAACGTTTCACCATGGACGAGGGGCTCTCCAAGTCCGTGCGCGAGGTTTTCGTCAAGCTCTACGAAGACGATCTCATCTATCGCGCTAACCGTCTCATCAACTGGTGCCCCCGCTGTCACACCGCCCTCTCGGATCTGGAGGTTGAGCACGACGAGAAGAACGGAAACCTCTGGCATTTGCGCTACCCCGTGGTGGGGACCGACCGCTTTCTAGTGGTGGCCACCACTCGCCCCGAGACCATGCTGGGCGATACCGCCGTGGCCGTCCATCCCGAGGACGAGCGCTACAGCGATCTTATCGGTAAGATGGTTCGCTTACCCCTGACGGGTCGCGAGATTCCCATCATCGCCGATGACTATGTAGATAAGGAGTTCGGCAGCGGCGCGGTGAAAATAACCCCCGCCCATGATTTCAACGACTTCGAGATGGGCAAACGCCATGGTCTCGAGAATATAAATATCCTGGATGACTCGGGCCGCGTGAACGAGGCCGGGGGAGCCTATTGCGGCCTCGATCGCTACGATGCCCGTAAGAAGGTGGTGGCTGACCTTGAGGCCCAGGGCCTTCTGGAGCGTATCGAAGACCACAGGAATTCCGTGGGTGAGTGTTACCGCTGCAAGACCATTATCGAGCCCTACATGAGCCTTCAGTGGTATGTGAAGGTCGCCCCTCTTGCCGAGACCGCCATCGAGGCCGTGAAATCCGGTCAAACCAAGATCGTCCCCGCCCAGTGGGAAAAAACCTACTTCGAGTGGATGAACAACCTGCACGACTGGTGCATCAGTCGCCAGATCTGGTGGGGCCACCGCATCCCCGCCTGGTTCTGCGACGACTGTGGCCACATCACCGTCTCCCGGCAGGATGCTACCAGCTGCGCCAAGTGCGGCAGCTCTAAGCTCCAGCAGGAAACCGACGTGCTCGACACCTGGTTCTCCTCGGCTCTCTGGCCCTTCTCCACCATGGGCTGGCCCGACCAGACCCCGGAGTTGGCCAAGTTCTATCCCACGGCCTGCCTGGTCACGGGTTTTGACATCCTCTTCTTCTGGGTCGCCCGTATGATGATGATGGGTTGTAAGTTCATGGGCGAGATCCCCTTCAAGGAAGTTTATATCCACGCCCTGGTGCGCGATGAGCAGGGCCACAAGATGAGCAAGAGCAAGGGCAACGTCATCGACCCCCTCACCGTCATTGAGGAGTACGGCACTGACGCTTTTCGCTTCACCCTGACCGCTTTTGCCGCCATGGGGCGCGACATCAAGCTCTCCACCAAACGCATCGAGGGCTACCGTAACTTCATCAACAAGCTCTGGAACGCCAGCCGTTTTGCGCTCATGAACCTGGAGGACTTCGCCCCCTCGGATATCGATCTGTCGAAGTTCGACCTTTCCCTGGCTGACCGCTGGATTCTCTCCCGCCTGGACGAGGCAACCGTCGCTACTAACGCGGCCCTTGAGGATTACCGCTTCAACGATGCGGCAAGTGCCCTCTACAGCTTTACCTGGCATCAGTTCTGCGACTGGTATATCGAGCTCATCAAGGATGACCTCTACGGTGACAATCCTCAGGCCAAGTTGCGTGCTCAGAGCGTCCTCTTTACCGTGCTGGAGCGCCTGTTGCGCCTGATGCATCCTCTGGTTCCCTTCGTCACCGAAGAGATCTGGAACGCTCTCCCCGGTAAGCGTCCCTGTGCCTCTATCATGATTGCTGAGTTCCCCGAGGCTGGGCAGGTCCCCATAGATATAGATGGCGCTGCCCGCATGGAGCTGGTGATGGACGTCATCAAGGGGATCCGCAACATCCGCGGCGAGATGGATGTGCCCCCCAGCAAACAGATCAAGGCCGTCCTCGACTGCAAGGATGCCGTTTCCGCCTCCGTAGTCGAAACCGGGCAGCGCTACATCCGCTCCCTCGCTCGGGTGGACGAGCTGGTCTTTGGCGTCACGGTGGATCGACCCGAGCAGGCCGCAACTCAGGTGGCCGGTGACGTGGAGATACTGCTGCCGCTCGCGGGTCTCATTGACGTGGAGGAGGAGAAGGTCCGTCTGGAGAAGGAGATTCAGAAGGCCCAGAAGGATGTGGACTTCTTCGTCAAGAAGCTCAGTAACGAGAAGTTCGTCGCCAACGCCCCTCCCGCTGTACTGGAGAAGGATCGCGCGAAGCAGGCCGTCGCTCAGGAGAAACTGGATATCCTGAAACAGAGTCTCGAGAAGATTAAGGCTTTGAGCTGAGAAATTCAGATAGTTTGACGATGAGAGAGGGCCGCGAGCCCCAGGATGCGCTTCAACTATTGAGTTTTATTGGTAATGGGGTTAGATTTAATTGACCCTACTCAAGTTGAAGGTCTGCGTGCAACCTAGTGAGATGACTGAAGTGATCGAAATTGCGTTAAAGAAACCTGCTTCAGTACAGCTCGTGGTCGTTGAAAAACTTTTCATTTAGGCCTTGCTTTCCAAAGAATGGTCGTGTTACCTTCAAATCAACTTAAGCAATTTTGTGCAATTGTTCTAGCCGCTCACTGTTTTGATAAGGTATCAAAATGGGCAAAACGCAGAGTTTTAAACTAGGTGTTTTTATTTGATGGGCGGCATGATTAGCACAAAAAAAGTTCCGACAGCGGAACATGGAGAGAAAAATGGCAGAAGGTACTGTGAAGTGGTTTAATGACTCAAAAGGTTTTGGTTTTATCGAGCAGGATAACGGACCTGATGTGTTCGTACATTTCTCCGAAATTCAGGGCGAAGGCTTCAAGTCTCTCGCCGAAGGTGACCGCGTAAGCTTCGACGTCACCCAGGGCCAAAAAGGTCCTCAGTCAGCTAATGTTCGCAGAATTTAATAGATTCTAGCATTCATTTGAAAAAGAGTCCCGCGTTTCTCGCGGGGCTCTTTTTTTTTACCATCAGTCGAGCGCGCATGCTCTGACTGATGGTTTCTGTTCAGTCGGAAGTTATATTTACCGGAAGGAATGACCCGATGGCGATGAAACCGAATTACGGCTACGACAAACGCCAGAAGGAATTGGCGAAAAAAGCTAAAAAAGATGAAAAATTAAAGCGTAAGCAGGAAGATAAGGATAACGAATCTTCCCCCGAGGTCGTTGAGCAAGTCTGAACTCTCAGGGCTGGGCTTTTCTTTTCTTGAAATCTAGTGGATATTCTTCGCTTTACGGAGGGCTTTTGGCGATTCTCGCACATGACGGGAGTCGCCCTTTTTGTTTTTTTATCCAGTAATGGGGCCCTACTCGGGATTGTGCGGTGCACCCTGAGTAAAGAATCTGGAAAAGTCCATCTTCAGATAACCTGTGAAGTTCTCCAGGCGATCGCTTTCGGCCAGAACTCTGCAAAAAAACGGATATTTGTGGTGGTCAATGGGGCTGTAGTCCAGCACCTTCTCGAAGCTGGCCCTGAAGGCTCGGTGGTCCGGCTCCTGTCCGGTTGATTCTTTTGGTACCCTGCCCAGCACGAATGCGTAATAGTGTCGGCGCTGATGGGGGAGCAGGGCGCGCAAGTCCGGTTTCTTTTGTCTGAAGAAGCAGTCGTAGGAATTTGTTCCGAAAGCGAAATAGGCAAGATCGGCCAGCCCAAAACCACCAAAACGCATGGGATTGAGCTCGATGACCTGGAGCCGGCTGTCGCGAAGTCGAAACTCCAGATGAAAGGGGAAGTGCCTCAGTGGTATCCGGGAGCTGAGGCTGCGCAAAAGATCTGCGGCCCTAGGTGCAAGCTCTTCTACCATGTCGGCGCTGCTATAGTAGAGCAGGTCCCGGGTGTCCTCATCGTTTTCGAACATGTGCTGGCTGACGGAGAGAATGACCGGATCCCCCCGGCCGTCGAAGTAGCCGTCGCAGGCGTATTCATCCCCCTCGATATATTCCTCAAGCAGAAAACGCTCACCTTTGAGGACGCCGGGTGGAAACATCCCCTCGGTTCTTTTCAGCTCATCCTGCGCTTCCTTTACCATCTGAATCCAGTTCGATCTTATGTGCCTCACCCCCAAGCTCAGAAAACCCACCGCGGGTTTGATCACCAGATCCATTCCTGAGGGGGGACGAAATCCCCCCATCTCCTCTTGTGGAAGTTCTTTAAAATAGATTGGAGGCTCAATTCCTTTGAGCATGCTGCGCAGTTGGACCTTGTCCTTGCACAGGCGAATGGCTTTGGTTTGTTCCGAGCAGCTCCCTGGTTCCATGAGCAGGGGGAGCCATTCTTCGGCGTTGGTGTAAACGAGCAGATTCTCTTTTTTTAAGAGCAGATCCTTTACCGAGTTTAGGCTGATGCACTGAAGTCTTTCGTCGAGGGTAATGGGGGCGCAGGTGGGGATTCTCTGCGCGATCAGGGTTTCGAGCAGGGTCTCGGAGATGAAGGATTCAGACAACAGGGCGATTTTATTCAAGCTAAGCTCCACACGGGCCCGACAGGCGATAATAGCGCTCAAAAGGTTTTGTCATCGCATCAATGGGCTTCGACTTCGATAAAATAATACCAGAGTCTGTCGAGATGATGCCTCGTGCTGCTGAAGGGAGCTTGTATGCGAATACTGGAAGAACAGACAATCCTGATCACAGGAGCTACGGACGGATTGGGGCTTGAGGTAGCTCTGAATCTTGCGCAAAAGGGCGCGAGACTTCTGCTTCATGGACGGGACCGGGGCAAGGGGGAGCGGGCGAAGGCCGAAATTCTCAAGGCTACAGGGAATGCCCATCAGATGTACTTAAACGCGGATTTTTCGTCCCTGGAAGAGGTGACCCGCCTGGCTGATTCTGTGGTCGTGAGCCAGCCTCGCATCGATGTCCTGATTAACAACGCGGGGCTGGGAGGCGGCCCGGAGCTTCACCGACGGGAACTAAGTCAGGATGGGTTTGAGCTTCGCTTTGCCGTGAACTATTTGGCTCCATTTCTGCTCACTCGCCAGATTCTGCCGCTACTGCTAAAAGGGGCACAGGAGGGGGGAGAAGCTCGCATAGTTAATGTCGCATCGGCGGCACAGCAGGACATTGATTTTGAAGATGTAATGCTTGAGAAGGGTTACGAGGGAATGAGGGCTTACAGTCAGAGCAAGCTGGCGATGCTCATGTGGACCTTCGATCTGGCCGAAGAGCTCAGCCGTACCGGAGTCACGGTCAATGCGCTGCATCCGGCCTCGCTCATGGATACGCGGATGGTGCGAGAGTGGTTCGGTACTCCCAGGGCTTCGGTGGAGGAAGGAGCCCGATATGTCGAGCGCTTAGCCATCGGAGAGCGGCTCAGGGGGGTCACCGGAGCCTACTTCGATCAGAGTACCCCGGTGCGGGCGAAACCACAGGCCTATGACAACCTGGCCCGCCTGAGGCTCAAGACGCTGACTCGCCAGTGGTGCGGTCTGGATGCTTTGGGCTGAGAGATTCCCGAACTCGTTTGGGAATCTCTCCCTTAATACTGGCTCGATGTAATTCCCTTTCTCCCGGTCTTCAAGGACGCAGGGGGTACGGGGAAGAGATGGGGAGTTAGACTCGGACAAAAAGGAGAAAACCATGCGCCACAATGAGTTTGTATCAATCTGCAAGTCGGCTCTGTGCGGCAAGAAAAGTTTTGTCAAAAACGACAGGCTTGGCTATCCCGGGGAAGTTGTCAGTTGCACCCATGAGGTTTTTATGGTGAAAGCCTTTGATCATCAGTACCGCTGGTCCCGGGATGCGTGCAGTCAGAGTCATGGCGAACTACCTTTAGGCCCCCCCTCGGACCGGTGACGGGTTGTGGTTAACGGATAAAGCCCAGGGGGACCCGGGTGTCCCCGGTACCTGAAACGCCCTGGGGGGCAATATTGAAGCTCCAGCTCATCGGCTCCAGGCAGTTTCCCGCTTCATCGCAGATCCCTTCCTTAAGGCTGGCCCTGTAGCTTTGCCCTTCGGTCAGGAAAACCTGATGAGGAAACAGCCCCCAGGTACCGTCGCCAATCTGATCGACGAAGGCGGGAATGGCGTTTCCCCCGGAATCCACTAGAACGAAAGATTGGTAATCGACGCCGCTGACGGGCTCGGAGAAGCTGGCCTTGACGACGGGATCGCGATAGACGTCCGTTGCCTCATGAGGCGGATAGAGGCGGACCCTGGGGGGGCGCTGATCCTGCTGCCCCTGGATGCGGATAGTCCGTGTCCTCACCACCACAGGGACCGGCGGGGCTCCTTCCACCACGGCGGGCTCGGTGCCGGGGATGCGTTCATCGCTGCTGCCGCCGAGGACGCCGGGCTCCAGACTCATATCCTGATCCAGGTCGGCGAGGTTGCCGAGGAATTTAAGAGCGGTCATGGCTTCGAGAGACTGGTAGTACACGGCGGCGGTGACGGCCACTGGGCCCTCGATCCCTTCGGGAATTACAATGGAGTAGCGGTCCAGCTTCAGGGTGGCTCCGGGATGGGGGAGGGGGCGAAGCCGGGTGTCGACAAGGAAGTTGTCGTCATAGAGGTCGCCGTCTCCGTCCAGGTCCCTGTATTGGGGGCTGCCCAGAGCATTGTCGCGACCGATGGGAACGCCCCGCGCATCGACGGGGAGTCCTTCGTCATTGACCACCAGATTGAGGGGGGTGGCGTAGGGCAGGGCCAACGTGGGGCAGCCATCTCCCAGGGAGGCAACGGCCCGGAACTGGTAGGCGTAGGGATCGGGGGAGCCTCCGGGGAGAATCCACTCGCAATCGGGAAAGTTCGGGTCCAGCTGGGAATGCTTGCTCAGGTAGCCGACCCCTCTGGAGAAGCGGTTCCACTGCATGTCGTGGATCTCCAGCTCCTGGCCGCCTGCGGTGTCGAAGGCCCGGATGCTCACCCAGGCGTTTCTCCCCTCCGGGAAGCCGGTCGGGAAGTTGTGCCCGGCGCCCTCGTTGACCAGTTTCAGCGAGATGGCAACCCTGGCGCCGGGGATCACTTCCTCCGAGGCGATGATCTTCAGGTCAATGAGATTTCGCAGTCGATCCCATGCAAAGCGGGCATGCTGGGTGGCGTTGCCGCTGTTTTTGGTGATCCAGTAGGCGTTACTGTAGGGGCTGTCGGGGTCGGCCGAGGAAAAACTGTAGCTGGAGAGCTCGGGGTAGTCGGCCACCTGGGAGCCCAGCGCCGTACTGCCGATGAGGCGTGAGACGTAGGCGTTGCCGCCGACGAAATGGTGGGAATAGTAGACCTTACGCTTTGGGCCGCCCGGCAGCAATGCGCTCTGCAGGGGGGGCACTGGTTTGCCCTCATCGTAGAGAGCCGAGGCGGTGCCGGGCAGACCGTAGTCCTGCTGCATGTGGCAGGTCTGGCAGTCGCGCTTGTATTCGGGATCAAAATTTGTGTTTCCAGGGCGATCGGCGTACCGGCTGCTGAGCCACTCGCTGTAGGTCCGCTCGATGGGGAAGCCGCCGACCCATCGACCCAGTGGGTTTTTGATCGGCAAGGGGTTGGTGACGTCATGGCAGGAGCCGCATTGCTCGCCGCGTTCGAACAGGGCGTGGTAGCTGCCCTGGTGTAGGGTGAATTCCCCTTTCTCGTAGGGGAGGGGACGATCAAACACTTCGCTGAGGTAGGGGTTTAAGGCGTCCTGCTGGGGCTCCCGGGTCAGGGGGCCGAAGCGCTCCGGGGTGGTGATGGCCCGGGGCGAGAGGCGAAACGCCCCGGTGCCGATGGCGAAACCCAGAGTGGGAGAGTCGGAATCGGGGACCTCGATTCGGTCCGGGTTTGGAGAAACGCCGGGTTCTGCCCGTTTATAGCTGTGAAAGGGAGTGTAGCGGGTATCGAGCTGGGTGTGGCAGACCGCGCAGGAGATCCCCAGCTTTCCGCTGGTGGTGTTGCGCGATTTCTCAACAAGGGTCGCGTAGGCAATGCCCGTGTCGTTGTCGGAGGTCGGGTCGAAATCCGGGTTTGCCATGGCGTGTTCGAGGCCGCTGAGCTCATCGTTACGGATGTTCTCTGGTAAAAACTGGTCGATATAGTTGGTCGGCATGTGACAGCGGGAACAGAATTCATCCAGCAGGGAGCCGGAGCCCTCGGTCCTGTGCGGGCCGGAGGACAGGTCGAAACTGGAGGTACAGTCATCGTTGGCGAAAGGGTTGAGTTTCGCTCTCGGGCTGCCGTCGGGGGGCGTGGGCACATCGCAGTTGCCGTCGGTGGCCGTCAGGCGACTGATGAGCAAAAAAGCCGCCCTCCAGGCAGGGTCGCGCCAGGCGTTGGCCATCATGGAACCGTTCCATTCGTCGTAGATCCGGGTATGACAGCTCGCACAGAGCGCCGGATTGTTGGCTGTGTTCCAATGGCGCTCGAAGGGGGGAGGAAACTCAAGGCCTTCCTCCGTATCGTAGGGTGCCGGTTCCGGAATGCGTGTGGGAAGTTCGGTGTACCGGGCGAAACTTAAAGATGGAAGCAGCAATGAGGCCACCAGAACAGAACTCAGGG
>JAAXQG010000021.1 GCA_012974445.1 Desulfuromonadales bacterium | reverse complement strand
GCTATTGACAGACTTTATATTACGTGGTTGCCGATTGATTGAGGCGGAAGATCGAAAGCAGGCCCTTGAGGGTCAGATCCTCGATGGAGAGGGAAGACTGCCCCCGCTCGGGATTGGGCTCAACAGTTCTCCCAAGGCGCCTGCCGAGCTGATCGGCACCTCCGATGTAGATGCCCTCCAGCCAGATCTGGGGAACGGTAATAGGAGTTCGGGGCCCCACCATCGGCTTGACCCGCGCCAGCATCTCGTAGAGGGGGCGGGGATCTTTCACCACGTCGTGATAAATGTACCTGATCCCCGCCTCATCCAGATATGCCTTGGCCCGGCGGCAGTGGGGACAGGTCGCCTTGCCGAAGAGATGATTTCCGGTCACCGGGGAGCGTCGGGCATGGTGACCGATAACAGCCTCGGTGAGCACCCCGCGGTTCAGGGCGTTGCCCTGACTGATCACTCGCCCTTCCACCATCACGATGGGCGCATGCCAGCCCCCCTTTTTGAGCGGTTGCCACCAGAGGCTGAGCCAGTCCCGGATCTGAAAATTCACCGGTATATCCGAGAGCTCATTCTCCAGCGTATCGCCGATCACATCTTGAGTCAGAGAACACTCCCCGCAGGGGATCCTGATTCTGAAGGGGCCGAAGGTGCCGGCCCAGCGATAGAGGGTGATGCAAACGGGAGAGCTTTCCATGATGATCAAACCTCTCTGGAATGCGACGCGCTTTTTTTCAGTATAAACAAGAACTGCGCAGGGGCCAGCGACCAGAAGCTCCCCTAGGAGATGAATTCGAAGCGCGGCACCTGCTTCCCATCGACCAGAACCCTCTCGAGAAACATGAAAAGAGGCCTCACCCAGAGAGAGTCGTTGTCATAGAGACAGCGATAGACCACAAGGGTTTCATCCGTTTCGCTGTGGCGCGCAACTCCCATGACCCGGTATTGCCCCCCCTTATAATGCCGGTAAAGCCCCGGCTCGACATTCTCATTCATTCCATGGCTCCTGATGAAAAAAACCCGGAAAACAGTCCGGGTTTTTTTGTTGGCAATTCAGTGCTTTTTTGTTTTCCGGTTTCGTCGCTTGCGTAGCGCGCTTCGCAGACTAAAAAAACCTCCGATCAGGGTAAGCGACCAAATCAGGATCGTTACGGCGATTTCGCTCACAGTCATAGAGCCTCCTTCTTCTGTACTGGAAGCAAAGATAACCGATGAATCCTGCGCTGACCTTGAGGTGAATCAAAAATGCAGTAAAGCCTTGCCCGAAGACAATAAGAAAACGGCTAAAGCGTCTCTTTTAAAAATGCGGTGAAGCGCTCCCATGACTTACTGTCCGCATCTTCACGGTAACGCTCCCCGCCGAAGACGGTGAAAGCATGCGGGGCATTGCCGTAGCTGATCATCTCATGTTTTACCCCGGCTGCTTCCAGCTCTTTTGTCAGAGCGATAAAGTCATCCAGCGTCACCGAGGAATCGGCGCTGCCGTGCAGCACCAGTAACTTGCCCGATGTTTTGGAATAATCCTTGCCATCCGGAGTCTTCAGCCCTCCGTGAAAGCTCACGAATCCCTTTAAGGGGGCGCCGGCCCGGGCATATTCGAGAACCGCCGTCCCGCCAAAGCAGTACCCCATGATCAGAGCATTGTCCGTATTGCCCCCCCCAGTTTTAGCCGCCTCGAGGGCAGCATCCATCAGCTGACGCATCTTTGTCCGGTCAGCGTACAGTGCTCCGGTAAGGGCCCGTTTGTGATCCATCTCGGAAGGACGAATACCGGTGCCGAAGAGGTCGGCGGCAAAAACCGTATATCCCAGCTTCGCCAGCATGTCGGCGCGGGTGATTTCATAACCGGTCAATCCGTCCCAGTCGTGAACCAGCAGAATCAGTGGTGCCTGCTCTCCTGCGCTGACCAGGTACCCTTCATAGGTTTCGCCTCTGGACTCATAGGGGACAAGGACCCCGTCGGCTCCAAAAGCGGTGGAAAAAAGTAGAACACTCAGGATGCTAAGCAGAGTTTTCATTGTCAGGCCTCCCCAAAGTTTTTTGAACTAGAGTTTGCCACTCTGCTGTAATTATGCGGAAGAACCCCAGAGAAACAATCCGGGAGACATAAAACGAGATGATCGAGATAAATCAGAGAGGCAAATACCGAGCAATGAATTTAGAAGCGCCCAAAAGTGGCCTCGACCCCAACAAAAAAAGATGGTGTGGGTTCAAAACCTCTTGTTTTGGGGAAAGAAAGAACCGGTCCGGCCTCGACATAGAGCCATTCATAATGGAGTTGCTGACGATAGGTCACACTCACCAGGTAGCCGGTCAAAATCAAGGCGGGTTTGCTCTGCCCGAAGGCGCCAGCCCTCCATTGCACCGCCTGTTGATCCCCGAATTTGTGGGTGAGGTAGAAATTCTGCCCCAGATCATACATATCGGTCTCGTTCATCCACTTCATCCCGCTCGTTGAACGAAAGTTATATTTAAGCCCCAGCGGGCGCTCCCATTCCATCGTAGCATCAAAGCCCAGCCCCTTAGTCTCGAACCAGAAAGGCCCGGCAGAGAGCCTGAGGTCCCAGTCGGCAAGAAGCATAAGGCGCCTTGCCCTTAAACGAAGAAAAGGGTCAGGGATGGGACGGAATTTTAATCCGCTCGTTGTAGAGATATTCCATCGCTGCGTCTGCCGATGGTAATAGCGAAGCGCAATCGAATGAGTAGCATCAACAGTGGTTTGCTGAAGGTCCTGCTCCGAAATTTCTTCCGGGGACAAGTCACCATCATCCTCAAGGGGGTTACTGCCAACATCCCCCTGAATCACCAGATGAAGCCTCTTGCTCAACTTGGGCAATCGAATCCTAAGCTTGAAATCAGGGTTAAAATTGAAAATCTGCCCCTCTTGCATCGTCCCCGTAAGCCTCAGCACCGCACGACTTCCCGTCGATTCATCTTCGATGCGTTGCGTTGAAAAAAAGTTGTCGATATTGGAAATGGTGGTGTTGAACCCGCGGGAGAGTTTCGCATGGGTCTCATCGAGCAGCAGGGAATATTTCCTGGTATCAGGAATTGCCGGAGCTTCATGATCGGCCAGCGCCCACTGGGGAGCAGACAGTAGAGCCAATACCAGACAGATCAGGCTCCCCGTGATCGGGATGAAACCACATTTTTTTAACAACATCAGTGGCACCTCAAACTCCTTAGCTCACCCTGGCTCGAAATGTCTGCAAGGAACCATCAATAGATGCTCTAACCGAAAAGTGAAATTCATGCCATGAACTCAGGACATTATGAGTATAGCGTTAATGATTTGAATCGAAAGCCCTGAAGTTACGATAGAGATGTGAGGCGCCCGCATTTCCACAAAATGACCGAGGATGAGAGATAAGGGATGAGGCGAATCTTCCATATGCAGCAGTGCCATGAAACCCCGATACCCTGTCGGAATTCGCACAAAGGCCTGAGATCCGGTAGAATGAACTAGAGCTTTTCAAGCCTTTATCAATCAGGAGGAGTCGCTATGTCCACTCGATTTCTTTCTCTTTTTCTCCCTGCGTTTTTGGTCCTTCTGCTCTGCAGCTGCGCCAGCGTCCCCGTGAACGACCTTCCGCTCTACCAGCGCTCCATGGTGATCATGGATGAGACGACGGCCGATGAGACCCTCGCAAAGGCGAGCATGGAGACAATCACTGAGCCTGGCGTGATGCCGCTACGAGTGCTCTACCTGAAGGGTTCGCCCTATGAGATGGGTTTTCAGCACGGCGCACTGCTGAGGGACGAAGTCCAGGCCATGTACGCAAGCATTCTGGGCAAAGTGAAACTGATGGTCAGCGAAGACATGATGGATGAAGTGTACGACCTGATGGCCCCCTACATCCCCGTTGAGGAGCAGGAAGAGATGCGGGGACTGGCCCATGGTGCCGGTGTGCCGCTCAGGGTAGTGCACTGGTTTCACAGCATCCCGGAAGTCTCGGAATACGGGGGCAAAAAACGCTTCAGCAAAGGGTTTAAAGGCATCAGTTGCAGTAATGTGGCTGCTTTCGGAAGCGCCACGGCGGACGGCGAACTCTACCACCTGAGAGTGCTTGACTGGATGCGCAAGCTGGGCGTACAGCAGCGCCCAGCCATACTAGTACATCAACCGAAGGAGGGGTTCGCCTCAACGACCTTCGGCTATGCGGGGTTCATCGGGGCTGTTTCGGGCATGAACTCGCAACGGATGACCTTCGGAGAGATGGGCTACGGCAACCCACCGGGTGAGACGATGGAGGGGATCCCCTTCGTGTTTCTGTTTCGCCGCCTGATGCGCGAAGCCGCCTCGCTCGAAGATGTTTCTAGAATTCTCAAGGAGGTACCCCGGACCAACTCCTACGTCTATGTGGTGGCGGACGCCAAGGCGCCTGCGGGCGACAAAAGCGCCCTGCTCTACATCACCGATCGCAACCGGGTTCTAAGCTTTGCGGAAAACACCCTGCTTAAAGATGAACGGGAAAAAGGCGACACCTACCTGCCGATCGACGACCTTGTATACGGCGGCGCCCGCGGGGATGTGCTCTACGAGCAGCTCAACAAACACCACGGCAACCTCTCCCCCGAGACTCTGATGGAGCTCACAAAGACGGTGGCCCTCAAGAGCAACCTGATGAACGTCATCATGAAACCTGCAACCTTTGAGATCTGGATCAACAACGCCAGTCTCGACACGGGGCCCGAAGGGGTAGCCAGCCTTCAACCCTGGCTGCATCTGGATCTCTCCAGGGCACTGAAAAAAGGAGCAACACCACAGCGGTAACAAGGTCACCCCATCGGAGTTTTTATGCCGACCCTAGCGCCCAAAAAGCTGAGGACAATTCCCCTGCTTGGCTTCTGCCTGGCGATGCTCAGCTGCGCCCACGTTCCCCTTCACTCCGGCTACGCCGGACCGCAGCCACTGCCAGACGCGCTGAAGCAGGAGTATGCTCAACCCGTTTTCAGTCAAAAAACAGATGAGTTGCTCCTGACACAGGAAGGTGCCCCGAGCGTCCGAACTATCCGCCTCGCCCCGGTAAGGAATCTGCTGCCTGAGCCCATGGACATCCTCATCGAGTACTACCACCCGGGAGGGACGGCCCCCGTCCCCGTCATCCTGGTGTTGCCCAATCTGGGCGGATCCATTGAACTGAGTGATTCTTTCGCCACCTATTTCGTCAGGCACGGTTATGCGGCCCTGCTTGTACACCGGGAAAAACGCGCTGAAATCATCGAGGATCTGGATGCCATCGAAGAGAATCTTCGCCAGATAATCATTGACCACCGGCAAGTGCTCGACTGGGTCGAGACCCGACCCGAGCTGGACCCTACGAGGATAGGAGCCTTCGGCATAAGCACGGGGTCCTTCAAGGCCGCTCTGCTCAAAGCCGTGGACAAACGGATCCGGGCCGGCGTACTGGCCCTGACGGGCGGGGATTTGCCCTATCTGCTAACCCACACGAATGAAAATCGCGCGACGAGAACCAGAGAGCGCTACATGAAGAGTCGGGGGCTGAGCCTTGCGCAGCTGGAGGAGAAACTCAGGCGTGAGGTGCACACCGACCCGATGCTGCTGGCCCCCTATCTGGATGCCCGGGACCTGCTGCTGGTACTGGGGGCCTTTGACCGGACTGTTCCCTTTGCCAAAGGACGGAAGTTCAGACGCAAAATCGGCAGGCCTGAAACCATCTACCTCTTGTCGGGCCACTACAGCGCCATCCTTTACAAGAACTACATCAAGTACAAGGCAACAGAGTTTTTTAACCGTAAACTGGGGGCAGAAGCGCCCCCTCTTCGACAGGCCGCCGCCCCATCCCCCCGGTAAGTCTCCCCTCAGCCAGTATTGCGCAGTCCCGCAGAGATGCCGCTGATGGTAGCGGCCAGGACGTAATCCAGTTCCTCATTTGCGTCCCCGGCCCTTTTGCGCCTTAGCAGTTCGATCTGGATGAGGCTCAGCGGATCGACGTAGGGATTTCGCAACTTGAGAGAGCGGGCGGTGGCTGCGTTTTTCTCCAAAAGTCGCTTCTGGCCGCTGATGGCAAGGATCATCTCCAGGGTGCGCCCGTATTCCGTGCTGACCATCGAAAAAACTCGTTCGCGCAGCGCAGCATCCTGTACCAGTTCAGCGTAGAGACGAGCGATGGGAAGATCCACCTTGGTCAGAGCAAGCTCTACGTTGCGGATCAGATCCCTGAAAAAGGGGAAGCTCTTCATCATATCCTGCAGCAGCGCAAGCCCTCCTTGCCTCTGGGCGAAGCGGGAGAAGGCCCAGCCAACCCCGAACCAACCGGGCAGCACATGGCGACTCTGCATCCAGCCGAAGCCCCAGGGGATAGCCCGCAGATCATCCAGGCTGTTACCCTTCTGGCGTCTGGCAGGGCGGGAACCAATTTTCGCCAGCTCGAAATGCTGCACCGGGGTAGCCTGTTCGAAATAGGGCAGAATGTCGGGGTTATCGGCAATCTGCTCGCGGTAGAAGGCAAAGGCATCCAGAGACATGATCTCCATCGCCTCCTCCCAATCGGGCTGGTCATCGGTGGGGGCGCTTCCCGGGCGGGTCAGGGCATCGAGGCTGGCGGCAACCATCAGCTCCAGATTGCGCCTTGCCAGCACAGGATCCGAGTATTTCCAGTGGATAACCTCCCCCTGTTCGGTGAGCTTGAAGGAGCCAGTAAAAGCCCCCGGCGGTTGAGCGGTGATGGCTCGATGGGTCGGACCGCCACCACGTCCCACGGTTCCGCCGCGCCCGTGAAATAGTCGCAGCTTCACGCCACACTCAGCAGCGACCTCATGCAGGTCGCGATGGGCCTTATAGATCTCCCAGGTACTGGTGAGCATGCCACCATCTTTGTTGGAGTCGGAATAGCCCAGCATGACCTCCTGGGAGCGCTCCCAGGAATCGAGATAGGGGGCGTAACTTTCGGAGCTCCAGAGCTCACGACAAATTGCGGGGGCGTTGCGCAGATCTTCGATGGACTCGAACAGAGGCACGGGCATCATGCCGGGGTCCGCCCCCGCTGCGGCCACGGGTACGCCGGAGAGCTCCATGAGCCAGATGAGGTTGAGCAGGTCGCTACAGGCTGTGGTGCCGCTGATGACGTAGCTGCGCATGGCCTCGGGTGTCTGGCTTTTTTTAAGCGATGCCAGAGCGCGCAGCGTCTCCAACAGCTCCCGGGTCGACTCAGACGGTGGGGCGATCAGAAGCCCCCGGCCCCCGCGATCGCAGGCGCCAAGCTCAGCCACGGCATCGGCATGGACTTTGGCGTGCTGGCGCAGATCAAGGCAGTGAAGGCAAAAACCGAAGGTCGAAAACTTGCGAAGCAGAGGGTCCAGATATGCCTCGGCCAGCAGCTCCCCCTGCCCCAGTGCCAGACTCTCCCGGATCAGTTGCAGATCCGCGCCGAAGCCCCTCGCATCGGGATAGGCCTCGTCATGCTCAGGCTGCTCCAGAGTGCGCCTGAGCCGCAGGAGCACGAAATCAAGAAAATGACGATAATACTCGTTGGCGGGATGAGCAGCGTTCTCACGGGTGGCGTCAGGCAGGGCCGAGATGTAGCGCGAAAGGGCCATCATGAAGGGCCCGGAGCAGCGGGAACGACTGCGAGCGGTGGTGAGCAGCTCCCTCAGCTTGCCGACATCATTCAGGTAGTGCTCGAGAATCAGCTCTCGGGCTCGCCGCAGGGATTCTGCCGTGATCTCGGGGGTCACAAAGGGGTTTCCGTCGCGGTCCCCGCCAATCCAGGATCCGAAGCGTACCAGGGTCGGAATCCTGGAGGCGCTCCAGTCGACTCCGTACACCTGTCGAAATCCCTGGCAGAGCTCATCATAGAGAGCGGGCAGCGGGTCGATGAGGGAAACCCTGTAATGATCGAGTCCCATGCGGATTTCATCGGAGACGCAGGGTTTCTGGCGACGAACTTCGTCGGTCTGCCAGAGGGCGGTAATTTCGGCCAGCATGGCCCGCTGACTGGCAACCGCCAGAACCTCAGTCAGGGGCAGCCGGTCGAGTTCATCGAGATAAGCAGCGATGCGACGACGCTTTAAAAGCACCACCCTCCGTGCTACCTCGGTGGGGTGTGCGGTAAAGACAGGAATGACCTCCACCTGCTGCAGGAGCTCCAGAACCTGCTCGGCGCTGAAACCCGTCTCTCTGAGCCGTTTGAGCGTACCGGTAAAGGAGCCGGGCTTATCGTCGATATCCAAGCGCATGAGCTGGGCTCGGCCCCGGCGCTTGCGATGACGGGTTTCGGCCAGATTGGTCAGCTCGAAAAAGGTCGCGAAAGCCTTGACGATGAGGTAGGCATCCTCCAGGTCCAGGTCCCGGATAATCCTGCGTGACTGCTCCTGAAGCTCAAGGTCTGCCTGCCCATCCCCCCCTTCCAGACAGAGGTTATCGCTCAGCTCCCGGTGACGGATGGCCAGACTACGCAGCTGCTCTTCGGTACCGTAGATGCGCTCGCCCGCCTGATCGCGAATCACGGCCCCCAGCAGCAGCCCCAGAGAGCGCACATCGCGGCGCAGGGGCGCATCGCGCAGTTGTTCATCCTCCCCCAAAAGCTCCATGAGTCTTGAGCCCTGATCGGCGACGTTCCAGTACTTTTCCAGATCCACTGCCCTACCTCCATAGAATATCTGTCACGTTGATATTCTAGATAGTCTATCCTGATTTATTAAAGGTTCCAGTGAATTGAGAAACCGAGAAAACGATAAAGCCCTGCACGCAAAGACGGCCCTCCCGCGGTGCGAGAGGGCCGTCTTCACTGTCTTCTACAAGTTCAAAAATCAGAGTTTGTCTGCTTCGTTCTTCAGATAGGAAGCGACGCCCTGGGCGTTGGGAGCCATGCCCTTGTCCCCCTTGTTCCAGCCAGCGGGGCAAACTTCACCGTACTGCTCGGTGAACTGGAGGGCATCGACCATACGCAACATCTCGTCGACGTTGCGCCCCAAAGGCAGGTCGTTGACCACCTGATGGCGAACCACCCCGGATTTATCGATGAGGAAAGAGCCCCGGAAGGCGACACCGGCCGCCTCGAACTCCACATCGTAAGCCTTGCAGATCTCGTGCTTGACGTCAGCGACCAGAGGGTAGGTCACGGCGCCGATGCCTCCGTCCTCGATGGGGGTATTTCGCCATGCGGCATGGGTAAACTGGGAATCAATAGAGCAGCCGATAACCTGCACGCCACGACTCTCGAAATCCGTAATGCGGTGACTGAAGGCGATCAACTCGGTGGGGCACACGAAAGTAAAGTCGAGGGGGTAGAAAAAGAGAACGACGTACTTGCCTTCAAAATCGGCAAGGCTGAAATCGCCCTTTATGGTGCCGTCAGGCATTACGGCGGCAGCGGTAAAATTGGGGGCCTGCTTTCCGACCAGAACACACATGAGATATATCTCCCTTCAAAAAGAACATGTGATAGTTACATGACTGCGTGAATGAAGGAGTATTCTACCGGCAGCGTTACGGCTGTCAAGCAATCATGACCATTACGGTCACCCATCTTTGGCGCGGGGGTGGGTCCGATCATAGACAGCCATGATGTGATCGATGCTGACCCCGGTATATTTCTGGGTGGTGGAGAGACTGGCGTGGCCGAGCAACTCCTGAATATCTCGAAGATCAGCCCCCCCCTCCACCAGCAGATGGGTGGCGAAACTGTGCCGCAGCATATGCGGTGTGGCGTCGCGCAACATCCCCGCCTGCAGCAACTGAGTCTTGAGGTTGCGCTGAACACTTCGGGTCGTCAGACGCCCTCCCCGGTAGTTGAGAAACAGGGGAGAGTCGGGCTTGGGGGCGCCCTGTTCTTCCAGATAAGCACGCAGCGCCTCCAGCGCCTTGCTCCCCACGGGGACGATGCGCTCCTTGCCCCCCTTACCCTTGACCCGGACCAGCTCCTGCTCCTCATCGAGATCACCGATATTGAGACTACAGATCTCCCCCACCCGCAGACCACTGGAATACGCCAGCTCCAGAATAGCGATATCGCGTTTTCCGAGCCGATCTGATCGCTTCTGGTTGTCCAGCAGCTGAAACACCTCATCGACACTCAGAGTTCGGGGAAGGTTTTTGGGCAGGCGCGGTGCCTGCAACAGCTCGGCAGGGCTCTGCTCTAGCTTTTCGATTTTAACCAGATGGCGATAAAAACTGCGGATCGTTGCGACCTTGCGGGCAATGGTGCTTTTCTTGTTGCGCTGATGAAGCTGGCTCAGAAAGCGCCTCAGCACCAGATGGTCAATTCCAAGAGCCTGAGACTCGGACGGATCCTCGACCCCGTGCTGCTCTGCGACAAAAAGGCGCAGCTCCTCCAGATCGCGACCGTAGGCTGCAAGGGTATGGGGCGAAGCATCGCGCTGCACCCGCATGTAACTCAGGAATTTATCAATAAGTCGGCGCATGAGCCCTCCATTGATCCTTTGTGTCCGACCTTACCACAGGCCAAGCTCCGACTCCACGGCCTGCGCATGGATGCCCCTTCATTGACGGAATTCGCTGACCGTGGGATACTCGGGGCCTGTTCTTTTTGAGGAGGTCACCTGATTTATGTACATCCTGCTCGGGCTTATGGTTGCCCTGCTTCTTGCCGTTTTTTTAACCATGTTGATGAGTTTCGCTGTGGCCTGGTACGAAAAATCCAACGCCCATCCCGAGCTGATCGCCACCCGCTTTCGCCCCGGCACCCTGCTCGGAGCCGCCTGGTTGCTCCTCTACGAGACGTCCGTTCTCTATCTGACCATTTTGGCCCACCCCCTGGGATACCTACCCCAGCGCCGCTCGGGTAACCACCCCGGGGACCAGCCGATCATCCTATTGCATGGATTGTTTCAGAATCGAATCTGCTGGTGGCTGGTACGGCTGCGGATGCGCCAGCAGGGTATTCACAACGTTTTAAGCCTGAACCTCCCCCCCTGGAAGGATGTCGAGGCCCTTACCGAAACCCTGGCCAAGCGGGTAGATCAACTGCGCCTGGAAGAAGGGGTTGAGAGGGTCACCTTGATCGGCCACAGCATGGGGGGCCTGATCGCCCGCAACTACCTGCAGATCCGAGGGGGCGCAGCCAAGGTGGAGCGCCTCATCACTCTGGGCACCCCTCACCTGGGCTCCAAGCTTGCCCCCTTCGCCATCTCCCGCATGGGGCGCGACCTTTTGCCGGGCAGCGAGTTTCTCACCCGTCTGGCTCAGGCGCCCTTGCCCGAAAGCGTCAAGGTTTTTTCGATCTACAGCCCTCAGGACAATCTGGTGCTGCCCACGGACAACGCCCGCTGGGAAGACGCGCAGAACATCGAGGTGCAATCCATAGGGCACACCTCGTTGCTCTACCGCTGCAGCGCCTTTGAATGCCTCCTCAATTGCCTGGAGGACAAAAACGCATGATCCGCCTGAACGTTACCAGCCGCAGAGTCTCCGAGATGATCGAGATCACCTCCGAGGTGCGCAACGCGGTGCGACAGAGTGGCGTTCGCGATGGCATGGTCCAGCTCTTCGTCCCCCACACCACGGCGGCGGTAACCATCAATGAAAATGCCGACCCTGATGTGGTGCACGACATGCTCAAGGCTCTGGGAAAGGTTGTCCCCTCGGAAGATGACTACCTACATGTCGAGGGCAACAGCGCCGCTCACCTGAAGAGTTCCTTCTTCGGGGCCAGCGAATTGGTCCCTCTGGAGGAGGGAGAACTGGCCCTGGGCACCTGGCAGGGAATCTACTTCTGCGAATTCGACGGCCCCCGCAACCGTCGCCTGCTCGTCAACATCCTGCCCGCATGAAGTACTCAGTCAGCCTGCAGCGCTGCGAAACATACATTCCAGCCGACATCGAAGGGGCATTGAAAAAGCTCTTGGCTCCCCTCGGAGGAATGGGGGCTTTCGTAAAGAACGGCCAGCGAGTACTGATCAAACCGAACATGCTGGCCGGACGCCATCCCGACCGGGCGGTGACGACCCACCCCGAAGTGCTGCGGGCGGTGATCCGCATGGTGCAGGCCGCCGGAGGTATAGCCTCGGTGGGGGATTCTCCCGGAATGGGCACCGCCGCCAAGGTCGCCCGGCAAAGCGGACTGATGGAGGTCATCGAAGAGTGCGGGGCAACCTTTGCCCCCTTTAGCGACTCAGTACCCGTGCAATCCACGCACTTCTTCCATGAGCTCGAACTGGCCCGCGACATTCTGGATGCCGAGGTCATCATCAACCTGCCCAAGCTCAAGACCCATCAGATGATGGGCATGACCTGCGCGGTGAAAAATCTCTTCGGAGCCGTGGTGGGTCTTCGCAAACCCAAGCTGCACCTGCAGGCCGGCAGCGACAAGAAACTCTTCGCTCGGATGCTTCTGGATCTGGCTGGAAAAATTCAACCGGCGCTGACCATCGTTGATGCCGTGGTGGCAATGGAAGGTGAAGGTCCTGGCAGCGGCGACCCAAAAGAGATGGGGGCTCTGCTGGCCGGAAGCAATCTGTTGGCGGTGGACGCTCTGGCCTGCCACCTCAGCGCCCTGCCCCCGAGCCAGGTCTGGACCCAGAAGATCGCCCTTGAGCTACGGATGGCTGGCGCCCGGTTCGAGGACCTGGAGCTGCACGGTGCCCCGTTGTTTTGTATCCCTTTGAAACCTGCCAAGCCCACCGACATTCATTTCGGTCTACCCAAAGCGCTTCAGACGCCACTGGAAAAAAGCCTCACGGCTCGCCCCCGGGTCAAACCCGAGCGATGCCGTATCTGCGGCGACTGCGTCAAGGCCTGCCCCCCGGAGGCCATGCGCATCGAAAAGGATCAACTCCGCATCGACCTCGATCGCTGTATTCGCTGTTTCTGCTGCCATGAACTCTGCCCCCACGCAGCACTGTCGATTCACCAGGGGCTGCTTCTGCGCATGGCAGCCTTCTTCGGCCGGGCTTGAATCCCTTCCAAACTTTTCGCTCTGCTCAAAAAAAAGCGGAAGCCCCGATCGGGAGGCTTCCGCTTTTTTTATTTCCGATTGCTGAAAAGAGAATCAGCGAACCTGAACCACTTCCTTGACGAAAGAAAGACGCTCCACGAGGGTCTTCTCGATCCCCATCTTCAGGGTCATGGTGGACATGGGGCAGGAACCGCAGGCTCCGGTGAGTCGTACAGAGACGATGCCGTCTTCGCTTACATCCACCAGCTCCACATCGCCACCATCGGCCTGGAGTGCGGGGCGGACATCGTTGAGTACTTCCTGAACTTGCTCTTTCATGGGTCAATCTCCTTTTGGGTGTTTGTAACAGTATAGGCCGCTGCAATTGGCGGCACAACCTGCAGTTGCCGATCAGCGAAATGTCGACATACGGGAAATTTCATCCAGGGTGCGGCTGCAAGCCAGCGTTGGCGTCCCCACTGCCTTGCCCTGTACCAGCACCTTGAAGGTTTCCCCCATTCCGCCCTCGGGCAGAATGAGATTTTTAAGCGTCAGGCGCAGGGCTTGAGCCTTCTGGGGATCGGTCTCCAATGCCTGAAGTCGCATCAGTTCCTCGACGAATCCAAGGCCCATCAAAAAGCGATACTGCTCTGCAAAGTAAAGGCTCACCAATCCCTCTTCCTCCCCTGCCTTCTGCAGTGCCGTAAAATCAACGTGGGCGGTGATATCCTGAGAGCCAAGGCGCTCATAGGGATTGTCGCTGGAGCTGTGGCGGTGGTAACACATCAGGGTGCCGCCGCGCCGAAAAGGAGCATAGAGCTCGGCTGCAGGATATCCGTAGTCGATGGTGAGCACGAATCCCCGCGCAAGTACTCCGGCCACATCGCGCATCCAGCGGACAGCATCAAGATTGACCTCGGCCCGGTTGCCCTCCAGGGGGGAGAGTCCAAGCCAGTTGAAATGTTCAAAGATAACATGGGTTGAGGGACGACGAAGCTCTTCGGCCAACCCCTCGGGGCCCTCGGTCACGAAGACCTCCCGAAGCTCTCCCTGCTGTTTTTCCACCTGATGTACCGGCATGGCATCGAGCAGTTCATTGGAGAGAAAGCAGCCCACCATACCTGCAAGATCCTCAAAGGCGCACCAGCGAACCCGGTCACCATGGCTGCCGAGGGTTTCACTCTGACGCCGGCGATTATCGGGGCTGATTTCCACCATGCGGTACTCGATACGCTCATAAAAGGCGGGAAAGTCACGCCTCAGGGCATCGAGAATATCCAGCGCCAGGTGCCCTTCCCCTCCCCCCTGTTCAGCCACTATGAAGGGGACATCCCCCAGAAGCTCACACATCTGAACAAGCTGACGGGCGATCAGGGCCCCAAAAAGCGCATGAACACTGGAAGAGGTGAAGAAATCTCCCCCTTTGCCGATACGACAACGCTCACCGGTATAATAACCATATTGGGGATGATATAGACACTGGGCCATGAACTGACGAAAAGAGATCCCCCCTTGCGTCCGTATTTGATCCCGGATCAGGGTCTCCAGCTCTGGCTTGCTCTGCTCGCTGCTGTCGATCATGGTTTTATAATCCTCGAACTGCGCCCGCTAAAAAAAAGAAGGTACCCTATCTCAGTCCGGTGAATAAATCAATCTCCCCCGAAGGACTCAACGCCAGAGCTGATAACCTCGAATCTGCCAGGCCGAGATCCCGCCGATCATGTTGTAGACCCGGGGATAACCCAGCCTCCCAAGATAATTGGCCACCTGGGAGCTACGCGAACCCACGGCGCAGTAAACAAGAATGGGGCGATCCCTGGGGATCTCACCGATGCGCTTCATGATCTGATCAATTGGTATCAAGATATCGCCTTCGATGTGCCCCTGAGCATGCTCGCCGGCTGTCCTTACATCGAGGAGAAAGACGGATGAATCTTTCGCCATCATGGCCTTGCCCTGAGCAGCGCTGATGTTTTTGGGCGGGGCGGCAAGAGCCGTTGCAGCTGCAAACAACAGAATCAACGGGCTCAGGATAAGAATCAATTTTTGTCTCATGATACAGAAACTCCCTTTTCCATATTTCAGGTTATCAATCATCAAATCATATCCTTTCCCATATGTCTTGACCACGACAAAATTCCCTATCCTTGTCATATCCTCCCCAATCGTGGCATGATGCCGCATTTTTGAATCCTAAATCCGTACAAGGAGACTCCCCCCCCATGGATCGCAATCTGGCTCTGGAACTCGTTCGTGTCACCGAAGCCGCCGCCGTCGCCTGCGGCCGCTGGGTTGGCAAGGGAAATAAAATGGCTGCGGATGATGCGGCCACAACCGCCATGAGAAAGACGCTGGAGAGCATCGATATGGCCGGAGTCGTGGTCATCGGCGAGGGAGAGATGGACGAGGCTCCCATGCTTTATATCGGCGAGGAGGTCGGAAACGGCTCCCTGCCCCAAGTGGATATCGCCGTGGACCCTCTGGAGGGCACCAACATCTGCGCCAAGGGAATGAACGGCTCGATCACCACCATCGCTCTGGCCCCTCGCGGCGGTTTTCTCCACGCTCCGGATATGTATATGGACAAGATTGTCGTAGGCCCCGCAGGAAGGGGATCCATCGACATCAATGCCACCCCTTCTGAGAACCTGCGCCGGGTGGCTGAGGCCAAGAAATGCGCCATCGAGGATCTGACAGTGGTCATCCTCGATCGTCCCCGTCACGACGAGATGATCGCAGAGGTTCGCCAGGCCGGCGCACGTATCCACCTGATCACCGATGGGGATGTGGCACCAGCCATCGCCTGCGCCGTGGAAGACAGCGGCATTGATCTGATGATGGGCATCGGCGGAGCCCCCGAGGGAGTTCTGGCGGCAGCGGCGCTCAAGTGCATGGGAGGCGAGATGCAGGGCCGTCTTGTCTTCATGGAAGAGCAGGAGCGCGATCGCGCACGCACCATGGGGATTGAGGATTTCGACAAGGTCTACAACACCGAGGAAATGGCGCAGGGCGAGGTTTTCTTTGCCGCAACAGGAGTCACCGATGGGGACCTGCTTCGGGGCACACGCTATTTCGCAGGGGGAGCTGTGACCCACTCTATAGTGATGCGCTCCAAGACCCGCACGGTACGCTTCGTCGAATCGCGCCACTATTTCGACAGCAAGCCTGCCTGACGGGTTCCGGCATCAGAGCCTCTTGCCAGAATTAGAGCAAACTGCTAAAATTTTTTGATTGTTTTTTTATCCATTCAGAGAGAGACGATAGAATTATGGCAATCATTACCATCTCACGGGAAATGGGCAGCGGTGGAATCCCCATCGTTCACGGAGTTGCAGAGCGACTCGGTTACACTCTGGTGGACCGCGACGCCATTCTCGAGGTAGCCGAGCAGTACGGTCTGTCTCCGGAGGATGTCGAAAAAGCCGATGAAAAACCCCCGGCCTTTGTCGAAGAACTGGACAAGGCAGCCGCTCTGCACCTGCATACCATAGAGCTGATCATTCTCGACTTCGCCCTCAAGGGCAATATCATCATCTACGGCCGTGGAGGGCAGGATCTGCTTCGCGACATCAACAGTGCTTTTCGCGTCCGCATCACCGCCCCCTTCGAGGAGCGGGTAGAGCGCTGGGCCGAGCGTGAGTGGCTCGATCCAGACCTGGCCCATACATTGGTGCGCAAGAGCGACCAGCAGCGCGCAGGTTTCATCAAGTACTACTTCGATCGCGACTGGGATGATCCGCTTTATTACGACCTGACGATCAACACCTCTCGCCTCTCGGAAGAGACCGCAGTCAATCTCATCTGCGACGGCGTCAATGACCCGATTCTGGCCGAGCGCAAGGAAGCAGCAAAGCTGAGACTGTCCGAGTTAATTCTCCAGAAAAAAATCGAGATCACCCTGGCCGGGGAAGAGACCCTGGAGGGGCTGCATATCAACATCCAAGTCCACGGTTCTACGGCCGAACTGCGGGGACATGTCCACAGCAATGCAGAGCATCAGCAGGTGGTCAAGCTCGTCCGGGAAACCCCCGGAATCGATGAAGTCCTCAACCGCCTCAAGGTTATTGGCTTTAAAAGCACCCCACGGGAACACTGACCCTCATTCGAGACAAGCTTTACCGGGCCGATCCCTTTTAAGGGATCGGCTTTTTTCATGGGCGCTTGGCGGTTGTCGTGCCTTTTTTGTTTGTGTTAGTATCGCCGCCACGTTTTAGCAGACAAATTTGGAATTTTTCGTCATTTCAAAGGAGCACTACAGCATGGCAGGACACAGTAAATGGGCCAACATCAAGCACCGCAAGGGCGCACAGGACGCTAAGCGAGGCAAAGTTTTCACCAAACTGATCAAGGAAATCACCGTTGCTGCGAGAATTGGCGGCGGTGACCCTGATGCCAATCCGAGACTGCGCCTGGCTGTGGATAAGGGCAAACAGGCCAATATGCCCAAAGACAATGTCGACCGTGCCATCAAGAAGGGAACGGGAGACCTGGACGGGGTGAACTACGAAGAGGGCTCCTTCGAGGGATACGGCCCCGGCGGCGTGGCCATCATCGTGGAATTTCTGACTGACAACCGCACCCGCACCGTGGCCGACGTGCGCTTTATTTTCAATAAACACAACGGCAGTCTGGGCGTCAACGGCTCGGTGGCCTTTATGTTCGACCGCAAAGGGATCATCAACTTCAGTGGCGAACAGGATTTCGACGCCATCTTCGAAGCCGCGCTGGAAGCCGGAGCCGAAGATGTCAATAATGATTCCGGCGATATCGAGGTACAGACCTCCCCCCAGGAGTTCGAAGCGGTCCAGAAAGCCCTCGAAGAGGCCGGGCTCAAATACGATTCGGCCGAGATCACCATGATTCCTCAGACCGAGACGGTGATCGAAGGGAAAAACGCCGAGCAGTTGATGAAGATGATCGACAAGCTCGAAGACAACGATGACGTTCAGAACGTCTACGCCAACTTTGACATCTCCGACGAGGAAATAGAACGGATCATGGGCTGACCCCCCCGAAAGCTGCATCGATGAGGATACTCGGGATCGACCCCGGCAGCCGGATCACCGGCTACGGGCTGGTGGAAAAACAGGGCAACCGCCTCATACACCTGGACAACGGGGCAATTCAGACCCGCGCCCGGGATGATTTCCCAGGCAGGCTCCAGATCATTTACCGGGAGCTCTGCGCACTGATCGAGCAGTTTCGCCCCGATGCGGTGGCTGTGGAGCAGATCTTCGTGGCAAAAAACGCCCTATCGGCCCTGAAGCTGGGGCATGCCCGTGGCGCTGCACTGCTGGCGGGGGTCAATGCCGATCTCCCCGTTCACGAATACACAGCCATGCAGGTCAAGAGTGCCGTGGTCGGCTACGGAAAAGCGCGCAAGGAGCAGGTTCAGCAAATGGTCAAAACCCTGCTGAACCTGCCCGAGATCGCCCAGGAGGACGCATCGGATGCCCTGGCCGTCGCTATCTGTCATCTGCACAGTAACCCCCTCAAGGAAAGACTGACTGCGGCCCTGTCGCGTCGGTGACACGAGACCCCTATGATCGCTCTGCTCACCGGAAACATTGCCTACCGTTCCATTGACCATATCATTCTGGATGTGGGCGGGGTCGGCTACAGGATCCAGATCCCCCTGTCCACCTTCTACAGTCTCCCCGAAGAGGGGCAGACGCGACTGTTTATCCACACCCATGTCAAGGAAGACGCCCTGCAGCTCTTCGGCTTTCTCACCCCGGCAGAAAAGGAGATGTTCTGCCTGCTGCTAACCGTCTCGGGCGTAGGGCCGAAGCTGGCACTGAACATCCTCTCCAACATTCCAGCACCTGAACTGCTGGGCTGCCTGGTTCAGGGAAACAGCACAAGACTCTGCCAGCTGCCCGGCATCGGGAAAAAAACCGCCGAACGTCTCGTACTAGAACTACGGGACAAAGCGCAGAAAATGGGACTTATCATCTCCTCCGGAGCGCCACAGAGCGGCGCCGCGGCCCCTAGCGTCAATGAAGGGCTGGATGAGGCACTATCGGCCCTGGTCAATCTGGGCTACAAGGAAGTCCAGGCCAGAAAGGCCCTGCAATCGATGGAGCTGCCCCCGAATGCGACGGTAGAGACGATCCTCAAGGGCGCGCTGAAGGTCCTGGTGCGATGAGACTCAGATCCCTTGCGCAAAGGCCCCTGCGATGACCGACCGATTAATCAGCGCCGAGCCCATCTCCGACGATCCTGGTTTCGACAGCAGTCTGCGCCCCCGGACCCTGGAGGATTATGTGGGACAGAGCAAGGCGAAGGAGAACCTGAAGGTTTTCATCGATGCAGCCCGCAGTCGTCAGGAATCCCTCGACCATGTGCTGTTCTACGGCCCCCCCGGACTGGGCAAGACGACCCTTGCCAACATCATCGCCAGCGAAATGGGGGTGAGCATCAAAAGCACCTCGGGGCCGGTGATCGAAAAGCCGGGAGATCTGGCGGCAATCCTGACAAACCTGGAAGAGGGCGACGTCCTGTTCATCGATGAGATTCACCGCCTTTCCCCCGTGGTGGAAGAGATTCTCTATCCCGCCATGGAGGACTACCAGCTCGACATCATCATCGGCCAGGGGCCCTCAGCCCGCACCATCAAGCTGGATCTCCCCCGTTTCACCCTGGTGGGCGCCACGACCCGGGCAGGACTGCTCTCATCCCCCCTTCGGGACCGCTTCGGGGTCATCTGCCGTCTGGAATTCTACAGCGCTGAAGAGCTGACCACCATTGTGACGCGCAGCGCCTCGATCCTGAAAGTTCCAGCTCAGGACGAGGGCTGTTTCGAAATAGCCCGTCGAAGCCGGGGAACCCCCAGAATCGCCAACCGTCTGCTGCGAAGAGTCCGGGATTTTGCCCAGGTCAAGGGAGACGGAACCATCACCCTGGAGCTTGCCGATCTTTCTCTGCGGCGCCTGGAGGTGGATCGCTGCGGCTTCGACCATCAGGACAATCTGCTGCTGCTCACCCTCATCGACAAATTTGCCGGCGGTCCCGTGGGACTTGATACCCTGGCGGCCTCCATGGGGGAAGAAAGGGACACCATCGAAGATGTCATCGAGCCCTTCCTGATTCAGCAGGGATTCATAAACCGCACCCCCAGGGGCCGGGTGGCCATGCCGCTGGCCTATCGTCATTTTGACCGGGCGGCACCTGCCGCGCCGCAGAACAAACTGCTTTAAATGAGTACCACTCGGAATTCCCAAGTCCTTCTGCGCGCAATCAGCAACGCCCAGCAAAGCATCCCCTCGCCTTTTCGCAAGTTCGAAATGGCGCCCAGGCTGCTTACGCGCCAGGGGGTGCTTTGCCCTGCCGCCGTACTCTGGATCAACCGCGAGAGTTTCATGGCCGCGGCTCTCTTCGTTGATCTGGAGAGCATGAGCAGTGCCTGCGCCTCCGACTGCGCTGAAGCCTTGGGCCTCGGACAGTTTATCGGCCTCGAATCGGGCAAGGCCAAACTCTGGTCCCTGATTCAGCCGGAGCGACCTTGCGCCGGCAAACCCCTCTTCAGCGCACTGCACGATGACCTGGAGAGTGAAACCACAGGGCGACGCCTGCTCGACGAGCTCAAACCGCTGGCGGTTTTCGCCTCGCGCAACCCCGAAGAACTCCCCGGCACCTATTTCGCCAATCTGCTCTGGAGCTCCCTCGAAGATCTCATCATCCCCCTGGAGCAGCAGCACCGAAGCGCCCGGGGAGAGGGGCGTTCATCAGAGTTTTCTGCGGAAGATGAGGCCCGTCACAAGGCCCGCATCTCCCTACTGCGCCTGCTGGCGCTGGCCTCCTGCGATCTGTTGCCGGAATCCGTTCAACCTGAACGACTGGAGCGCGCCCTGGATTTCGTTCTGGATCAGCTGCCGTCTCCCCTGCCCCTGCTGCACTGCTTTAGCGAGGAGGAGCTGCCATTGCCACCGCAATGTGCCGTGCGACTCCACCTGCTCTTTCGCCGTCTCAGCCAGCTGCAGTGGGTCCAGGTTCCGGGCTGCGGCGCCGATGCACTGAGGCTGCTGCTGGAAGCGCAGGTTTTTGGCGGTTGGGCCATGGAATTGCCAGCTGGCTGGAATCAAGCCTCTCTGCACCTGCACAATCAACCACAAACAACTCTAAAGGCGCAGTCGCTCAGGGAAAGCAGCGATCAGCCAGCGCTGCTCGCGGCCAAGGCATTGTTTCGCCAGCTCCAGCACGAAGGGGAAACAATCCAGCCTCAGATCGAATATGTTCGTAATCTGTCCACCGCACCTCCTGCCGAGTGCTACCTCCTGAGCCTTGACCGCACCGCCCCCCCCGAACCGCAGTCTCGCGGAATCCTGGCCACCGCCCTCAAGAAGAGCTGGCCCGGCCGCCGAATTCCCCTCGGCAGCTCGGCGCCCTACTGGCTCTACGAACTTATATGCGTCTCAGGGCAGGCACCACCGGGGGCCAGACTGGCCGTGCGAATCCCCAGTCACCAGCTCAGTGCCCTGCTCAGCCCGGAGCTGCTGCCCCTGTTTTGCATCGATCTGGGGCTTAAAGAGATCAACCAGATCGATAATGAGGCGATTGCACTCACCTTCACAAAAGGCGAAATTGCAGAGAACCTGTGCCTTCGTAGCGCGCAGGGCGTCTGCAGTCTGCCCATCGATCAAAAAGCCTTCCATCAGCTCAGCCTGAAGGCACAGCTCGGCCTCAATATGGGACGAGAACTGCTGGAAGCCCTGGACTCAGGAGAGCTTCAAGCCATCTCAGCCCCGCTCGACCTCCTATCCCTGCGCGCTTGCCATCTTTTTCTACGAACCAGCCTGGGGCAGTATATGTGGAGAGCCCTCAAAGGGGAACGCCCTCTGCCCAGCTTCCGAGGTCTCACCGCATTGCTGAGTCGCGAGGCGCTTCTGGTCCCACTTCCTGCACTTCTCAATGAATTTGCCGCCCTGGACTGGCGCGAGGGACAGCCCCCCCCCTCCGCTTCCAGGCTAAATCGACTTCTTCCCCCGGCACTACTGAATCTTGGATACACTAAGCAGAGTGTCCCCCTGCAAACAGCTCCAGTTCGAAGCGGCATTGAGCTCGAGTACATTGCCCAGGATGTTTTCGCCGACGGCGTTCCACGCTTTCCCGAACAGTATCTCTTCGATCATTACCTGCCCGAACTTATTCACTACAGCTTCACCCCCCCCTTAATTCTCAAGGGGGAATTTTTCGGGACCTTCAGCCTCAGGGATGCCCGGCAGCAGTGCCTGGAAGTCAGTGGAGTAGACCGGGCCAGAGCGCTGATTCTCACGGCCGCCTGCGGTCGCAACGAGGTCGATTTGCCGACAGATCCCCTGCTTTGCGCCAATATAGTAGAGCGCTACGAATCAGACCTTAGCGCCCTGCAGAAAAAACTCCTGATTCGAACTCACGCGCTGCTCTCCAGTCCGGCCCAGGCCGATCGGACCGCCCGGGAGATCTGGAGCCAACACTCCCTTCCCGACTGGAACGACCTCCAATAAGGGACGAAAGCTCCCTGAGCAGATTCGGTTGTGGTATAAACGAAAATATCGAATTTCTAGAATAAGAGGACGCTATCGATGAAGGTTCTTCTCCATGTCTGCTGCGCCAACTGCGCCATCTATCCTGTCAAGGTCATGCGGGAGGAGGGTCTGAGCCCAGACGGATTTTTCTTCAACCATAATATCCACCCCTATCAGGAGTTCGCCAGGCGCCTGGATACGGTTCGCCAGTACGCTGCGATGGCACAGCTCAACATGATCTACCGCGAAGACTACCTGTTGGAGACCTTCCTCTCAGCGGTCGCGCAGGCACCTCAGTCTCGGTGCGACTACTGCTACATCTACCGTCTCGAAGAAACAGCCAAAAGAGCTAAAGAGCTAGGATACAAGGGGTTTTCAACCTCCCTGCTCTACTCCCGTTACCAGAATCACGACCAGATCCGCGCTCAAGGCGAAGAGCTGGCAGAACGCTACGGGCTCAGTTTCATCTACGCCGATTACCGTTGCGGCTGGCAGGAGGGGATTCAGGATTCCAAGCAGATGGGACTCTACCGCCAGCAGTACTGCGGTTGCATCTATTCGGAAAAAGATCGTTATTGTCCCAAAGGGAAGGATTGAAATGACTCCGGGCAAAGTTCTGATAACCATCGGAGCAACGCTCATCTTCGGGGGCATGCTGCTCGAGGTAGGCGGAAAAATCCCGTTTCGGGGTAAACTCCCCGGAGATATCCGGATCCAGAGGGACGGCTTTTCTCTATCCCCCCCCCTGGGCACCTCAGTGCTCATGTCCCTGTCGCTGAGCCTGTTTTGGGGGCTTTTTCAGAAATGAACCATCCAGGGGCCAACAATCTCGGTCTGGCGCTGGGCAGCGGGGCCGCTCGCGGACTGGCCCATATCGGTGTTCTGAAAGTTCTGGAGTCCGAAGGGATCGTCATAAACTGCGTCGCCGGAACTTCTATCGGTGCCATTTTCGGTGCCATGCATGCCTCCGGCCTTCCTGCCAGCCAGATCGCCGAAGTTGCCTGCAATGTCGACTGGAAGCGCCTGGTGCGGCTGATCGATCCGATACTTCCGACCTCCGGACTGATCGACGGAAAAAAAGTCGTGCGCTTCATGGAGGAACTCCTGCCGGTCAGAACCTTCGAGGAGCTCAGCATCCCTCTGGCCGTAGTGACCGCAGACATCGAAACGGGAGAGATGGTGGTCATCAAACAGGGCGGTCTGATCCAGGCGTTGCGTGCGGCCATTGCCTTTCCCGGGATTTTCACCCCAGTGTGCCTTCAGAGCCGCTTCCTGATGGATGGTGGCCTGTGCAATCCCGTTCCCATAGATGTGGCCCGCCAGTTGGGCGCCACCCAGGTAATCGGCGTTTCCACGCTTGTGGAAGTCGATAAAAAGAGTCAGGAGCTCTCCTTTCCTTTTGAGGATGCCGTCAAAAAAAACAAACCACTGCCGGGGCTGATGAGTCCCAAAGGAGTCGAGATGCTCCTGAAGGAGCTTTGGTCGAAAAACGGCAACCCGGGGCGCAACGTCAATAACATCGAAGAGCGGCGCCCCCCTAATATTTTTCGAATCTGCGCTCAGAGCGTCGCTATCATGGAGAATGAAATCAGCAGCCTGCGCCTTCGACAGGATCCGGGGGATCTGCTGCTGCGCCCGGAACTCTCAGGCTTTACTCTGCTGGAATTTCATCGCGCCGAGGAGATCATCGCGGCCGGAGAAAAAGCAGCCCGCCAAAACCTTCCCCGGTTAAAAGCCCTGCGCCTACAGGATTGAATCCCCCTCCAGCTGTGCTACCTTTTAACAGATTGTGATATCAACAGGTTAAGAGGAGGCACTATGATTGAGGGCATCGAAAAAGCACTTCTGACTGGCGTCGGCATCCTATCGCTCACCGAGCAAAAGACCTCCGAGCTTTTCGAGGAATTGCGTCAAAAGTTCAATCTGAGCGAAGAGGAAGGTAAGGCAATTTTCGAGAAGTTGAGTCAAAGCACACAGCAAAATCAACAGAAACTCGAAGAAATCGCCCGTGAGGAAATCCGAGCAACCTGCCAACGCATGGGAGTGGCCTCCCAGGCCGATTATGACAGTCTGAGCAACCGGGTTCAGCTCCTTGAACAGCGGATCAGGGTATTGGAAGAAAAAGTGATCGAGGGGGGCTAGATGCTGGGACTTCCTCGTATCGGTCGCAATGTCCGATCAGCCAGGCGCTTTCGCACCATCATCACAGCGCTGGTTCGCTATGGTTTCGGACAGCTTGTCGAGGAGCTGGATCTCAATGCCTACCTTGAGTTGGGGCAACGGCTGTTCAGGTCAAAATCCGACCGCGAAAAGATGGTACGTCTCACCGCGCCTCAGCGCCTGCGTTTGGTCCTCGAGGAACTGGGGCCGACTTTCATCAAATTGGGGCAAATCCTCTCCACCCGCCCCGACCTCCTGCCCGAAGATTACATCAACCAACTAAGTAAATTGCAGGATCTAGCCCCATCGGTCCCCTTCCGGGAAATCCGACGCGAGATCGAAGATGAGTTCGAAACCACTCTGGGTGATATTTTCTCCCGAATCGACGAAACACCCCTTGCCGCTGCCTCCATTGCCCAGGTCCACAGGGCAACGCTCAAAGACGGAAGCTCGGTGGCTGTCAAGGTGCGCCGTCCGGGAATTCGGCGCATCATCGAGACGGACTTGGACATCCTGAACACCCTTGCCCAACTCATCGACAAGCACCTGCCCTCTCTGGCAATCTATGATCCCTGTGGAATTGCCCGCGAATTTCGCCAAACTCTCACCCGCGAAATGGATTTTCGTCGTGAGGGAATGACCATCGAGCGGTTTGCAGAAAATTTCAAAGGGGACGAGACGGTTATGGTCCCCCAGGTTCACTGGGACTATACCTGCGCTCGCGTACTGGTCCTTGATTATGTGGATGGAATCAAAGTCTCAGATCTCGATAAGTTGACGGCTCTGGGATACGATCTGAAACAAATTGCTCGCAATGGGTCCAACGCCCTGATTCGTCAGGTGCTGGAATTCGGTCTGTTTCACGCAGACCCTCACCCCGGAAACATTTTCATCCTCCCCGGCCATCGCATCTGTTTCGTCGACTACGGCATGGTCGGCCACCTGCTTGAAGAGCAAAAAAATCAGCTCCTCGACCTGCTCGATGCCATCGTGGAGAAAGATCCGGAACCTATCATCTCCATGCTGGTTTACAGCGGAGACCTCAGCGATGAGGTGAATCTGAAAAATCTCAAACGGGATATCTCCGACTTCATCGAGCATTATTACGAGTTACCCCTTCAACAGATCCATGTCGGGCAGATGATGTTCCAGTTTCTTGAGCTGCAATCACGTTATCGGATTCGCTTCCCCGTCGATTTGACTCTTCTGGCCAAGAGCCTTGTAACCATTGAGGGGCTCGGACGCAGGCTGGACCCGGATTTTGATATGGTCGCTCGGCTCAAACCCTTTGTTGAAGAATTGATACGCGAGCGACTCTCGCCTATCACCCTTTCGAAAGAAATGTTCAGAACCGCCAAAAACTACGGCGCGCTGTTGCGTAACCTCCCCAAAGACCTGAGGGAATTCATGAATCGGGTAAACCACAACAAATTCAAGATGGCGCTGGAACACCGAGGGCTGGAAAAACTCATCAGTGAATTTGACAAATCGAGTAACCGCATCTCCTTCAGCCTTGTCATCTCAGCCCTGATCATCGGGTCGTCTCTGATCATGCTCATAGAACGAGGTCCCCAGCTCTTCGGATTCCCGATCCTCGGCCTGTTGGGTTACTCCATCGCCGGGGTTCTGGGGCTCTGGCTCGCCATCGGCATCCTCAGATCGGGTCGCCTCTAACCCGGGTGTTGCAACAAAGCCACAATTTACCCTACACTGTATCAACGCTTCATCACGGCATCTCAAGCTCCCCAGACTTTCCATCGTAATTTCAGCGACATACCCACACACAATCACCTGGCAGGCTGTTTGCATACAATTACCTATCAGTCGTAAAACTTTCCATGTTCTGAGGGAGCGGTTTCACCCATGATCTGCCAGCGTACTATCAAAAAACCCGTTACAATTCAGGGCATCGGCTTGCACTCCGGCCGAACGATCAAAATGCAGTTGCGACCCGCGACAGCAAATACAGGTGTCATTTTTCATCGCCATGACGGGGAGAAAACAGTTTCCATCAAGGCCCTTTCTGAAAACGTTGTAGATACACGTCTGGCAACGGTACTGGGTAAGGATGGGCAGAAAATCTCTACAGTTGAACACCTCATGGCAGCCATCAGTTCTCTGGGCATCGACAACCTTCATATTGATATCGATGGCCCCGAAGTCCCTGTAATGGATGGAAGCGCCGCCCCCTTTCTCAAAGCATTCGATGACGCAGGAATCAAGACTCTTGGAGCAGGGCGTCAGTATCTGTCCATCCGCAAACCGATCACCGTTGTCGATGGAGAAAAGCGCGTCACCATCATCCCTTCGCGTTTCTTTCGAATCACCTTCGATATCGCCTTTGACCATCCGAGCATTGCTCTGCAGCGCCGTAGCGTCAAAGTCGAGCCAGATCTCTTCCGCAAGGACATCGCTCCAGCCCGCACCTTTGGCTTCTACGAAGAAGTTGAATATCTCAAGGCCAACGGTCTTGCCCGGGGAGGCTCTCTTGAGAATGCTGTCGTCATCGGAAAAGAAGGGGTTCTGAACCCCGAAGGACTGCGTTTCAGCGACGAGTTCGTCCGTCATAAAATTCTTGATGCGGTGGGTGACTTCAGCCTGATCGGATACCCCATACTTGGCCACATCAAGGCGTACAAGGCTGGCCATGACATCAACAACAAGCTCGTAAAAAAGATTCTGGCCTCCCCTGACTGCTGGAAACTCGTGACCTTCAATGAGGACGAGCTGGAGCTGGAGCAGCACGCACCCTCAGCCGTTGCAGCCCAGCTGTCTTTTTCCAAAAACTGAGAGCAACACTCAATATTGCACCCCAAGGCGGCTTCGGCCGCCTTTTTTATTGCCTGGGATCATGGGGCGGTTGTAATTCCACAACCCTTGCGTTTAGAATCAGGAAATTATGGACAAGCCATCGAATCTTTTAACCAGCATGACTCCAGGAAAGAGCGAGACACGTAAACGTCGCCGTGAATGGACCCTTGTGTTCACCGCCTTGCTCCTGGTGGTGTTCCTCTCCAGCCTTGACACAAAGATCTTCGACCTGACGTCCCGGCTGCCAATTTCCAACAGCATTCTCGTGCTGGCCTTGATCAACATCAATATTCTGCTGGTCATCCTCTTTCTCTTCCTGATATTCAGAAACCTTTTCAAACTTTTCCTTGAACGCCGTCGAAACGCAACAGGCGGTAAACTCAGGACAAAACTGGTCGCCACTTTCATCGGGCTCTCCCTGATCCCAACGATGCTCCTTTTTTTCGTTTCCGCGGGTTTTATTACCAATACTATCGAAAACTGGTTTAACAACCAGATCGAGACCTCGCTTCAGGAGTCCCTGGAGGTCGCTCAGACGTACTACCGCAACTCGGCGACCAATGCCCTGTTCTACGCGGACCAGATCGCGGCGGTGGCCAAATCAGAGCGACTGCTCAACGATGAAAACCTTTCAAAACTACGCGAATTTATTCAGCAGAAACAGGTTGAGTACAACCTGGGTATCGTAGAGGTTTTCTCCGCCACCCATGAAGAACTAGTACGGGTCAGTAATCCCCAAATTCCTGCGACAGAATTCACGCACCCGGACTCAGACACCATCAAGGAAGCGCTTCTGGACAATCGATTCACCCGAATCACTCCGGCTGGAAAAGCGGATCTAATCCGCGGAATCGTACCGGTCTACTCCAACTGGAACTCAAAAGATGTCGTTGGAGTTATTGTCGTAAACTATTATGTCCCCTACTCTCTGGTTAAGAAGATGCGGGAGATCTCCACATCCTTTGAGCAGTACAAAAACACCAAATTGCTCAAGGAAAAGATTAAATTAGGGTACATCATCGTTCTGCTGCTCATCGCTCTGGTCATCATATTCATGTCAACCTGGTTCGGTTTCCACCTGGCTCGGGACATCACCGTACCCATCATGGAACTCTCATCGGCAACCAGCAAGATTGCCGATGGTGATCTCAATATCCAAATAGAGACCCATTCCAACGACGAAATAGGGCTTCTTGTGGGTGCCTTTAACAGCATGACCTTGGATCTGAGAAGAGGCAGGGAGAGAATTCAGCAAACGAATCGCAAGCTCCGGCAATCCAACCTCGAACTGGACCAGCGACGCCGATACATGGAAGTCGTATTGAAAAATGTCGCCGCCGGAGTCATCTCTGTGGACAAGACCGGGCGCCTCACCACGGTCAACAAATCCGCAGAAAAGCTCCTTAGTATCAATCCGGCCAAACTGATGGGTGAAAATTTTCGGGTACTTCTTGGATCCGAACATCTGGCACTGGTCAAGGACCTAGTTCGTGAACTGCTGCAGTCTGGAAAGGATTCGGTAAGCCGTCAGCTGTCATTAACCGTCAGAGAAAAGCGCTTGACCCTTCTGGTCAATGTCACAACACTTCGGGACGATGCAGGGGAGTTCCTGGGGACCGTAGTCGTTTTCGACGATTTGACCCATCTATTCAAAGCACAAAAAATGGCCGCATGGCGGGAAGTAGCCCGTAGAATCGCCCATGAGATTAAGAACCCGCTGACTCCAATCCAGCTCAGTGCACAGAGGCTACGCAGGCGCTACCTCAGTCAGTTTCCACCGGAAGACACGGTTTTTGATGAATGCACCAGCATGATTGTTAAACAGGTCGATGAACTTAAAAATCTGGTGAACGAATTTTCAAATTTTGCAAGATTGCCTGCTAGCAATCCCATTACCTCTGATCTGAACCTTATTATTTCCGAGGTACTGGTCCTTTATCAGGAGGGGCACAAGGAAACCCTCTTCGCACTGGATCTGGACCCACAGGTTCCGGCTTTTGAATTTGACCCAAACCAAATAAAACGCGTACTCATCAACCTGCTTGAGAACGCCATCGCCGCAACGCTTCAAAAAGGGCAGGTCAGCATTATGACCCGCTACAACCCCAGCCTGCAGATGGCAACTCTGATGATCGAGGACAATGGTTGTGGAATTCCGGATCTCGATAAACCAAGGCTCTTTGAGCCTTATTTCTCGACCAAAAAATCAGGGACGGGGCTAGGCCTTGCAATTGTGGCATCTATCATTTCCGACCATAACGGCTATATCCGCATTAGGGACAATCAGCCACAGGGCACCAGATTCATTGTTGAGCTGCCCATTCAAAACAATAATATTTAAAGCTGACATCAGGGGTAAATCATCGGGATGAAAACCATATTAATCGTTGACGACGAACAGAGCATCCGGGAAAGCCTTGAAGGCATCCTGAGCGATGAGGGATACTCTATCCTCAAGGCTGAGACAGGAGAGGAGGGCATTCTCATGACTCAGGAAAAAAATCCCGACCTTATTCTTCTGGATATCTGGTTGCCTGGAATCGATGGCATGGAGACACTTCGTCGCATTCGAGCGCAGTACCCCGAGCAGCTGCTCATCATGATGAGCGGTCATGGAACCATCGAATCGGCCGTGAAATCCACCAAGCTCGGCGCCTATGATTTCATTGAGAAACCTCTGTCTCTCGACAAGGTTCTTCTCTGCATTCAAAATGCCCTTAATCTCGGCCAGCTCTACCAAGAGAATAAGGCCCTTAAGGCCAAGGTTGCCAAAGAATATGAGATGATCGGAGAAGGCGACTCCATACTCGAGCTGAAGGAGCAGATCGCCATTGCTGCGCCTACCTCAGGGTGGGTCCTGATCACCGGAGAAAACGGTACAGGAAAAGAACTGGTAGCCCGCGCCATCCATTCACAATCAAGGCGGCGCAGCAAGCCATTCATCGAAGTAAACTGCGCAGCAATACCCGAGGAACTGATTGAGTCCGAGCTTTTTGGCCATGAGAAGGGGGCCTTTACCGGCGCAACTACGAGACGCAAGGGCAAATTCGACCTGGCCCATGAAGGAACTCTATTTCTTGATGAAATCGGAGACATGAGTCTGAAAACTCAGGCCAAGGTACTACGGATTTTGCAGGAGAGAAAGTTTGAACGCGTTGGAGGTCAGGAAACAATCGAAGTAGACGTGCGAGTCATCGCGGCAACCAATAAGGACCTGCATGAGGAAATCGATAAGGGACATTTCAGGGAAGACCTTTTTTATCGCCTCAACGTCTTACCCTTTCATGTTCCTCCCCTGCGTGAGAGAAGAGAAGATGTCAGTTTACTCTCAGAACACTTTCTCGGATTCTTCTGCCTCAAGGAGAGTCGCGAAGTCAAGGCGCTGAGTCAGGAGGCTCAGGCAGCGCTGAAACGTTACAGCTGGCCAGGCAATATACGGGAGCTTAAAAATCTCATTGAACGACTGGTTATCATGACCCAAGCCTCAGTCATCGACCTTCAGCACCTTCCCGCAGGGATGCGCAAAGATCAGGCGCAAGAAGGGGGGCTACTGCTAGGGGATTTGGGGGAGAACTTCAAGGATGCGCGAGAAAACTTCGAAAAAGAATATATCCGCCAGATGCTTGAGCGCTGCGACGGAAACGTAACCAAAACCGCCGAAAGCATCGGTCTGGAGCGATCCAACCTGCACCGAAAAATTAAAGCCTATGACATTGATATAAAAAAAGGACACTGACCCAATAATTTTCAGCATGAATTACCGGGACTGGAGAGTCCCGGTATATTTTTTTTTACAAGTTGCTTTTAACACAAAAAAGCCCTTCTCTTTCGAAAAGGGCTTTTTTGTGTTAAAAAATTTCGGCGGCGACCTACTTTCCCACACAGTCTCCCGTGCAGTATCATCGGCGCTGTAGGTCTTAACTTCTGTGTTCGGAATGGGAACAGGTGT
>JAAXQG010000207.1 GCA_012974445.1 Desulfuromonadales bacterium | reverse complement strand
GTCATGAGTGCTGACCTGGAAGGTCAGATCACCCGATGCCAGTTTCTGGAGTGAACCGGTGATTTCATGCTCCAGGGTGTCGGCGAAACGGTCCATGTTGCGGCCCAAATCTCCAATTTCATCTGCCTGGTGCATCCCCAGTCGCTGCCCCAGGTGTCCTTCGGACATGCCCTTCATCATGATGCCCACTTTGTTCAGAGGAGAGCAGACCATGCGACCGAGAAGCAGATAAACTCCAAGTGCGGATAGCGCAAGGGCAATCAACCCCGAAATAGTTCCGGTAGTTGCGGTGCGTGATTTAGCTGATTTCAGCATTGCCGCGAGAGATTGTTGTGCATTTTTAAAGCTGTCGAGAGAGAAGCGGACATAGAGAACGCCAGAAGGATCACCTTCATTGGCATCAGCGTGGCAATCGAGACAGTCAGCTTCCAGGAGGGGAGCGCGGGACATGAGGAGGAAGCCCCCCTGCTCGGTGGTCTTTAATTCATTGGAAAGATTGCCGGAGACCTCGAGTTTCGTCCCGATACTGTTTTCCTGACTCGAGTAGGCGATCTCAAGGTCTGTCTTTGCCAAACCAACTTCCAAGACGCCCGGAATGACCTTCAATTCATTCATCAGATTCGAGAAGGCATCCATGTCACCGTCGAGCATGGACTTCTTCATGCCGATCTCAAGGCCCGTGAAAACACTATGCGCCTCGTCATTGATGGCTTTCCTGAGCATTTTTTCCGATTCGGAGGTGCTTTCATGGAGAATGTCCGAGGTCTGCAGGGTCATGGTCAGGGTACAGAGACCGAAGGCAATCGCCAGAACTACAATTAGAAAAGCACTGACCTTGCACTGGACTCCGGTGAGGCGGAAATTCATAGACGGGTCTCCTAGAATACTGAATTTACTCGACTGAATTGATCGGCTAAATAGATTGTAGGCGGATTGTTAATTGATAAGGAAATAGTTTTATAGATATTAGCATCTGTTGTCAGCACAAAAATAGAACAGTCTTCCACAAATATGCATCTCAATGATGAAAATAAAAAGGGTCGCTTCTTAAACCAAAAAAGCGACCCTCAGGGGAAATCGTATTTGAAGTTTTGTTGGTTTTTAAATGTGGGACGAATATTTCATGTCGGTTCCCTTGATGTGGTCCACCAGCCATTTTTTGAGGAAGTTGAACAGATCCGTCGATACGACTGATTCACCCTTTTTGAATCGGTTCTGAATCTTTTGAACCTCTTCGAGAAGAATCCGGTGCTCAAGGCAATGCGCCTCGTATTCCGGGAAGGCCGCTTTTTTCAGCAAGTCTTCTTCATAGGCAAAGTGATGGCGGGTGTAGCTGGCGAGCGCCGAGAGGGTCGACTCAAGCACGTCATTCGCCTTGCCGTTTTTCATGGCGTCGTAAAGCTGGTTGACCAGCGCAATAAGCTGTTTGTGTTGTCCGTCGATGGTGGAATTCTGAACCGATAGAACAGGAGCTCAACTCATGAATTCTCGTTTTACTTCTTCCGTCGGGGGGAGCAAGCTCGCTGGTTCGTCAAGACCCTCCCAGGACGAAGAATGTTGTGGGCTAACTTGCTTTGAGGCGATGGCCGCAGGCCCCTGTTTCGTTTTAAATTGAGCAAGAAGTCCTCGTAACTCTTGTGACTGGCTGGCGAGCTGTTCAGCCGCCGCAGCACTTTGTTCGGCGTTTGCGGTATTTTGTTGAGTGACCTGATCGACCTGGCCCAGTCCGACATTGATTTGGGAAATCCCCTCGGCCTGCTCATTGGAGCTGGCGGCAATTTCACCGATCAGATCATTGACCTCGGAGACGTCGGAGAGGATTGCACTGAGGGCCTGCTCGGTTTGTCCGGCAATGCGATTGCCGTTCTGAGCCTTGTTTACCGATTGCTCGATCAGCTCGGCCGTTTCTCCGGCCGCCTTGGCGCTGCGTCCCGCCAGATTGCGAACCTCTTCGGCTACCACCGCAAAGCCTTTTCCGTGTTGGCCGGCACGAGCCGCTTCAACGGCGGCGTTGAGAGCCAATAGATTGGTCTGGAAGGCGATTTCGTCAATGACCTTAATGATGCGACTGATACTTTTCCCTGACTCGTTGATATCCCGCATGGCTTCCACCATCTGGCCCATCTGCTCGCTGCCCTTTTCGGCATTGCCCTGAGCCTGACGTGCAAGGGTACTGACCTGCCCGGCATTTTCGGCGCTCGTACGGGTCTGGGCAGCGATCTCGTTCATGGAGCTGGTGATTTGCTCCAGTGAGCTGGCCTGTTCCGTGGCACCCTGAGAGAGGGACTGTGACGCATCTGCCACCTGACTGGAGCCGTTGTTGATCTGGGCAGCGTTTTCATGGATCTGTTGAACCAGATGATTCAGGTCGGAGCCGACTTTTTTCAACGCCCCGCGCAGAACATCGCGATTATCTCTGGGGCGTGCATCGAAGGTCAGGTCGCCATCGGCCAGTTGCTGCAATGGGACAACGACCTCCTGTTGAAGGCTTTGGGCGAAACCATCAAGGGCTTTAGCCATGTCGCCAATCTCGTCGGATCGGTGAATGTTCAGGCGCTGGTCGAGGTGACCTTTTTCAACCTCACCCAGCATAGCTGCAGCGCGACGCAATGGACGGGCGATGTTTCGGGCGATTGCGAATCCGAGTCCCATGGCCACGGCTGCACCGACAAGTACCAGGATGCCGGAGACCCATTTGAGGCTAGAGGCTTCAGAGATGGCTTCTTTACTGCTCTGCTCGGCGATTCGTTCGTTAAGGTCAATAATGTCGTTGAGCAGTTTTGAAGATGTTTCCCGCGCTTTTTCCACGGGGCCTGAGGCCAGCGCATGAGCCTCCTTGAGTGCTTCGTTCGCATTGTGAATGTGAGCTTTGGCTTGTCCAAAAACGGCCTCTATCTCAATCAGAATCCGCTCGGCGTTGGCATCAAATATCTGGTGGGCCCTGCTCTTCTCACCGTTCCTGATGAAATCATTGATCGTTCCGCCCAGTAAATGAAGCTTCTTGTGGGGCTCGTCAAACTTGGTCAGAATGGTGGTGAAGTCGTCATCCTCAGTTTTATAGGTACCCAAGAACTTGCCGAGCCCGCATTTAGTCGGGTCGAGCTGACCGGTGAAGGGGGTGTTCATGGCGGTAGCCTGCTCCAGGTCCTTGACCCATTTGACATGATCCAGCTGCCGGCCGGCCATCACCGCCTCCAGCCCCGGAGGGTCGGCCAGGCGAACCTTGGAGGCTTTTTCAATAAGATTTTTGTGCTGCGATTCCCACTCCTGCCAGACGGGTACAAATTGTTTCCAGATGGTCGTTTCTTCCTCTGTTTTGGACAGAGGCTCATAAATTTCCCATCCGCGGCGTGCTTCCGACCAGAGAGGTACTGTTTTCTCGGCCAACTCCTGGCGCTCCGACGGCTCAAGATCTGGCCGTATCAGTTCAAATTCCGTCGCAGTGATTGCGTTTTGGTTCTGTCCCATCAGGCCCAGTCCCAGGATGGAAGGGAGGCGTACTTCGGCGACTTCAATCAGCCCTTCTTCAGTATCATTGATGCCGACCCAGCCTGCGCCTCCGACGACTGCGGTGATAGCGGCTACAACGCTAAAGGATGCAATCAGTTTTCCGAAAATTTTCATGAAAAGTCTCCTTCTGGGATAGATATGGTCATCTTTGTCTATGGAGTAAAAAAATTCAACTATTTTAATAGTTTGAGGAGGCTAACCGTATACGCATCCAGGCCAATGAATCTGATGAGCCTTGGGGCTTTTCATCGTTTTAGGGTTCTAAAATCTGTTAAAGTAAGAATTGTTTCACTTTAACACGGCTATGGGATAAGTCCATGAAACATGCAGAGTTCACAATCAAGGTACGAGGTCTGCGCTGCGCAAGCTGCGTGGCGAACATCGAAAAAAAGGTCTCAGCTCTTCCCGGCGTCGAGCAGGTCTCAGTCAATCTGGCCATGGAGACTGCGCGGGTACGTTTTGACCGCAGCCGCTTGAGCCTGGATGAGGTTTTCGCCTGCATAAGAAACGCGGGCTTTGAGCCCCTGCACCCCGATGAGGGGCTATCCGGGGAATCTGCCGGGCGGGTTGAATTTTACTGGCTTATATTCAGCGCCCTGCTGACTTTGCTGCTGATGGTACTGATGTGGTCGAACCTGGCCGGTGAAGCCACCCCTTACTGGATGGCGGCACTGGGCTCTCTGGTTCAGTTCACCGCAGGGATCACCTTTTACCGGGGGGCCTGGAAGTCGCTGCGCGCCGGCAGCGCCAATATGGATGTGCTTGTGGCGCTGGGGATCTCGGCTGCCTGGGGCTACTCGGTACTGGCTCTGGCGGGACTCCTTGGTGAGCATGCCGGCATGTTCTTCGAGACCGGCGCCATGCTGGTGCTGTTTATCAGATTCGGAAAATGGCTTGAGGCTCGTGCCCGGGGGCGGGCCGGCAGTGCACTGAAGCAGCTGCTGAAACTGCAGGCCGACCGGGCGACGTTGCTGGTGGATGGCGCCGAGAATCAGGTTTCGGCCAGTTCGCTGCGCACGGGCGATCTGATCATCGTTCGTGCGGGGGAGAAAATCGCTGTCGACGGAGTCATCGAAGAGGGTGAATCGAGCGTGAACGAGGCGATGCTCAGCGGTGAGGCCGTACCCGTTGCCAAGGGGCCCGGCGATGAAGTGGTCGGCGCCACGGTCAATGGAAACGGACGTCTGTGTATTCGGGCCACCCGAGTGGGCAAGGAGACGGTATTCGCCCAGATCGTACAGCTGGTTGAGGAAGCCCAAAGCGACAAGGCACCGATTCAGCGTCTGGCTGATCGGGTCTCGGCCGTTTTCGTTCCGGTGGTGATTGCGATCTCCATCCTGACATTTCTGGTCTGGTACCTTCTGGTCGGGGCCGAATTCCTCTTCGCCTTCAAGCTGGCCATCGCCGTGTTAGTCATCGCCTGCCCCTGTACCCTGGGGCTGGCTACGCCAACGGCCATCATGGTGGGCAGTTCGGTGGGGCTATCGGCGGGTATCCTCTACAAAAAAGCCTCGGTACTCGAAGGGGTATCGGATATCCAGGTTCTGGTTCTCGACAAGACGGGAACCCTCACCGAAGGGGTCTTCGAGCTGGTGGAGATCAGGGCGCTGGGGGGGCAGTCCGATACTGAATTGCTGAACCTTGCCGCATCGCTGGAGCAGGGCAGCAATCATCCCCTGGCCTCGGGGGTAGTGCGCGAGGCCAGGCAGCGGGGATTGACTCTTCAGGATGCCGTTGAGCTTCAGGAGGTCGGGGGGCATGGTCTGAAGGGACGGATCGGCGAGCGAAGGGTTGCGGCAGGCAATGCGGCGCTCATGGAGCGTTGCGCCGTGGATCTGCAGGAGGCTCAGGCGCATCTGGACGATCTGGATGTAAAGGGTTGCTCTACGGTTTTTATCGCCGCTGACGGCAGGCTATTGGGGCTGCTCGGTCTGCGGGACCGGCTCAAGGCGGGGGTCCCCGAGGTGATCGCAAGAATAAAAAAGATGGGCATTCTGCCCCACATGCTTACCGGAGATCGACAGGCGGTGGCCCGGCAGGTGGCTGCGGCTGCGGGAATCGACTCCTTCGAGGCTCAGGTTCTTCCCGAGCAGAAACTCCAGAGGGTCAGGCATTTTCAGGCCCAGGGCCAGCGGGTCGCCATGGTGGGCGACGGGATCAACGATGCCCCCGCCCTGGCTCAGGCCGATATCGGGATCGCCATCGGCAGCGGTACCGATATCGCCAAGGAAACCGGCGATCTGATTCTGGTGCGTGATCGCTTTGAGGATGTGCTGGGGGGAATCCTTCTAGGGCGCGCCACCCTGGCGAAGATCAAACAGAATCTCTTCTGGGCTTTTGCCTATAATATTATCGGAATTCCCGTCGCGGCCGGGGTACTTTATCCTGCCTTTGGTATTCTCCTTAAACCGGAGCTGGCTGGTCTGGCCATGGCCATGTCCAGTGTTTCGGTGGTCAGCAATAGTCTGCTGCTCGGGCGCAAAAAACGCCTTCTGTCGCTTGCTCCCTCAGGGAAAGGGTAGGTGTTCTGCATGTTTCGGGATGAGATGAAAAAAGAAATCGCCTGTATCAAGTCGGGATTGGCCCATTCGAAACTCATGTCCGACCAGCTCCTTTTGGGGGTCGTGGGCAAGGGCAAGGTGCTGATCGTCGCCCACGATAACCCCGACCCCGATTCTCTGGCCTCTGCCGTGTGCCTGAAGCATTTGCTGCTGCTTAAAAGCGGTGTCGATGCCACCATCGCTTTTGGCGGCGTTATCGGCCGGGGGGAAAACCGCGCCATGGTCCGGGAGTTGGAGATCAAGGCGGTCTCCATCGACAGCCTGAATCTGGATGATTTCGGCGTCGTCTGTATGGTGGATACCCAACCGGGGACGGGAAATAACTCTTACCCCTCCGAGCGTCCCGTTCATCTGGTAATCGATCATCATCCCCTGCGGGAAGAGACAACCCGCTGTCGCTGGGTTGACGTGCGTCCCGATTACGGCGCTTCGGCCACCATCCTCTATGAATATTTGCGCTCTCAACAGGTCGATATCCATACTCGGCTCGCCACCAGTCTTTTCTATGCCATCAAGTCCGAAACTCAGGAGCTGGGGCGCGAATGGTGCAAGGCCGATCGTGAGGCCTACCTGCAGTTGTTGCCCCTTTCCAACAACCGGATTCTCTACCGCATTACCCGCCCGGAGGTGCCTAGAGAATATTTCCTGGCCTACAGCACCGCTATCGAAAACGCCCGCCTTTACGGCTCGACCCTGGTTTTCAACCTCTATCGCATCGATAATCCCGATATAGTCGCTGAAATGGCCGATTTCCTTTTGCGGATGGAAGGGGTGGATATGGTGCTGGGGATGGGGTGTTACCGTAACGCTGAGGTTCTGTCCCTGCGCTCCAGCTGTCCCAACATCATGGCGGGAAGCTTCATCCGGGAGGTTCTGGGGGAGCTGGGTACCGCCGGAGGGCACGGCATGACGGCCGGTGGGCAGATTCATCCCATGTCCGAGCATCGAGCCGTGCAGAAGGAGCTTGAGGACACCCTGGCTCGCCGGCTTCTGCAGGCAAGAGGGCAGAAATTCACCCGGGGGCGCAGACTCTCCTCCTGATGAGCCATTGAATTGACAGTGTGGAGCCCGCAAGGGTATAAGTCCCTTTTTTCTCTGACTCAAGAAGGTATGTTCCGTTGCGTCTTGCTACCCTATTCATTCTGCTTCTCCTGCTGGTCTCTCCGGCTTTCGCCGATGTAGAGCTGGCGCGCAAGGGTAAGCGTCCCGTGCTGCTCACGGAAGTCTACCAGCATCAGGGTGAGCCCTTCATGGCTCTGGACGAAGTGCTTGATGCCGTAGGCCTTCGCGGAGACTGGGATTCGGTGCGGCACATCTATCGATTCCGCTCTCCCGCAGGAAAGGCAAGCCTCTCTCCTGGGAGTCGCTACCTGAAGCTGGGGGATTTTCGTTTCGATCTGAAAACCCGCCCCCGGTTCATCGACAGCCGTCTGCGCGTGGGGGAAGACTTTATTCTGGAACAGCTCCCCCGCCTGACCGGCTCTGAAATCTATTATCGCAATCTCTCTCCCGCAGTGGAGCGTCCTGGGTCCGCAGAGAGTGCCACCGAGCGATTGTTCTCCTTTTTGACCCGGCGCAAGGTTCGAAGCCCGGAGTCCGGCGTACGATCGATACTCATCGATGCTGGCCATGGAGGTTCCGATGCCGGGTCGCTGGTCAGGGGGGCTCCTGCAGAGAAAGAGATTGTTCTGAGTGTCGGGCAGAGCCTGGCCCGTCGCCTCAAGATGGATCTGGGGGCCACCGCCGATCTGACCCGTACCGGGGACTATGATCTGAGCGCCGAGCAGCGCCTCGATCTGCTCACGCAAAGTAACGTTGATCTCTACCTCTCGCTGCATGTTCAGACCGGATTCTCAACGAAGAGCCAGGGGGTGAGTTTTTCCATCCCCCCATCCGGTGCCTTTTACGATCCGCAAGCCGAAACTCGCAGTCTGGTGCTGGTAGAAAAAATGACTGAAGCGCTCCAGAAGCAGGGTTTCACCGTCCAGGGCCTCTACCGACCGGCGCTGCTGGGGCTGAGCTCCGTGGCCACGCCCAGCATCCATGTGGAACTGGGCTACCTCAGTCACGAAATTGATCTTGAAACCCTGAGCTCTGCGCAGGGGCAGGAGCGCATCGTTGGTGCCCTCTTTGATGGCATTCGTAATTATTCCGACACTTTAAAGGAGAACTCCCGTTGATCACTCCGGCAATCCCACGCAGCGCCGACCGCAACTCAGAGCAGCTGCGTCCCATCTCGTTTGTACGCAATTTTACCCGTTACGCCGAGGGGTCCGTTCTGGTTTCTTTCGGTGAAACCCGGGTTCTGTGCAATGCCACCCTCCAGGATCGTGTTCCCCGTTTTCTCAACGGCAAGGGACAGGGCTGGGTCACCGCCGAGTACTCCATGCTGCCCCGGGCCACGCACAGCAGAAGCGACCGCGAGTCGATGCGCGGGAAAGTTGGCGGGCGCACCTATGAGATCCAGCGTCTCATCGGGCGCAGCCTCCGTGCCATCACCGATCTTGAAGCCCTTGGGGAGCGCTCCATCATCATCGACTGTGACGTGCTTCAGGCCGACGGCGGCACCCGTACCGCTTCCATCACCGGCGCCTACCTGGCCCTCGTTGATGCCCTCCAGACCCTGGTGGACAAGGGGGAGCTTTCGCGCCTTCCCCTCAAGGACAGCGTGTCGGCCGTCAGCGCCGGAATTGTCCGGGGAGAGGCTCGGCTCGATCTGGATTACATCGAAGACTCCGGCGCCGAAGTAGACATGAACTTCGTCATCACCGGTTCGGGGCGTCTGGTGGAGGTGCAGGGCACCGCCGAAGAGGAGCCCTTCAGTATCGAAGAGATGGACCGGATGCGCGATCTGGCCCTCAAGGGTTGCCAGGAGTTGAAAGCTCTTCAGATCGCTGCGCTGGAGAAATGAAGATGAAACTTCTGATCGCCACCGGCAATGCCGGAAAGCTCAAGGAGATCCGTCGCATTCTCGAGGGCGTCGATGTCGAAGTGCTCGGGCTCGATACCGTCGCCGGGGCTCCGGAGGTTGTGGAAGACGCCGAGAGCTTTGAAGGCAACGCCCGGAAGAAAGCCGAGACATTGGCGGCCTTCACGGGGCTGCCCACCCTGGCCGACGATTCGGGGCTGGAGGTCGATGCCCTGGGCGCAGCGCCCGGTATCCACTCGGCGCGCTATGCCGGGGAAGATGCGACCGATGCTGACAATAACCGCAAGCTGCTCCTGGCTTTGGACGGAGTAGAGCCTGAGAAGCGCACCGGAGCCTTCCGCTGCGTCATGGCCCTGTGCCTGCCCGAAGAACCCTGCCGGTTTTTCGAGGGGCACCTCAAGGGCAGGATTCTGGAGCAGCCCAGGGGAGAAGGGGGATTCGGATACGATCCCCTCTTCCTGGTGCCTGAATACGGCAAGGCGCTGGCCGAGCTGTCGCTGGATGTGAAAAATCGTATCAGTCACCGGGGGCAGGCCCTGCGCGCCCTGTTGGACTTTCTGAAGTAGCCACCGCGAGGCAATTGCTTCGAAGTTGCATCTAGTGTTCTCTTACCCCCGGGTGGTCCGTTGTGGCCGCGCGGGGGTTTGTTTTTTTAAGTATTTGGACTGCTTTTTCAACCAGTGGTTTGAGCCCCCTGATGCCACAGGTTTTCACAGCCTCCTCCAGCGGAACCCATGATCGTAGCCTGAAATCGTCTTCCGGCCAGCTATGGAGTATCTCCGTGACCTCCATGAGGTAGACGGTGACAAAGCAGGTGCCTTTCCATTTGCGGCCAATGTCGACGGCGGGGGCTGGTGATGAATAGTACTTCGATCTCCCGATCCCGGAAGCGGTATGGAACCGTGGCTGCCTGGGTGTAGAACCAGGAGGGAACGTTGTCGCTATGCATGTCGTCTGAATAGGCCACGTTACTAGATCCGTTTTGGTGCTTTAGAAGCCTGTGTTGGAAAGCCCCACGGACACCTGGGTTGTCTCTCTTCCTATTTTTTCTCTTGCTCAGTTTTTTCAGGCTTGCAGACATGCTTTTTCTGGTCGGAGTGGGCGCCGCATTTACGGCAGACTACAGAGGCTTCGCTGGGCTTGACATCTGATTTACCTTTTAAACATGAACTCATATTATCGCTCGTTTCTGCATGATGAGACGCGGCCTGCGAAGCACTGTCTTTGCTCTCACTGTGATTAAAATGTCGGAGGCAGGCGCGCGACTCCGAACCCCATGTCTTCAACAATTATACGCTAACGCAGCATTGCCCTGAGGTAACCATTTTATTGAACATCGGGCCGGGCGGATATCCACGGGAGCTCGAAGGGGCAGTGGGGGAAGTGTCTGACTACGGATCAAAGACAGAAATCCACTTCGGTCATCTGATCTCCCAGGGTCACTTGCGAGACGCTGGGCGGGGTCTGGGCGATGAGTTGACCCCGGCGGATCACCTGCAGGCGCGTCGCCTTGAGTCGGATAGCTTCGATGGGATCGGCCGCCTGCAGTACCAGCATGTCAGCGTGGCAACCCGGCTTCAGTCCGTAATTTTCCAGATTCATGACCCGTGCGGCGTTGGTGGTGACGGCTTCGAAGAGA
>JAAXQG010000042.1 GCA_012974445.1 Desulfuromonadales bacterium | reverse complement strand
CAGGTCAGCGATAATGTCCACAGGCGCTTCGAGTCCTACGGAGAGACGCAGCAGGCTCTCGCAGATTCCCAGCTCCAGCCGCTCGGCCTCGGGGATGTCCCCATGGGTCTGAACGGCGGGCAGGGTCATCAGGGTCTCGGCTCCCCCCAGGCTCTCGGCGAAGGAGATCAGGTGCAGGTTCTTCAGCAGTTTCCGGGCGAGCTCCGGGGATTGCACCCGGAAGGAGATCATGCCTCCGAAGCCATCGGCCTGGTCCTTCAGAGTGTCGTGCCCCGGGTGATCTTCGAGGCCGGGATAGTAGACGGCGGTAACCCGGGGGTGCGCCTTGAGCCGGAGGGCCACCTCCAGGGCGCTGCTGCAATGGCGGTCCATGCGCACCGGCAGAGTCTTGAGGCTGCGGGCCAGCAGCCAGCAATCCTGGGGGGGGAGAATGGCGCCGGTGGAATTCTGCAGGAAGTAGATCCGCTCCCCCAGCTCCGGAGTCCGGGCCACCAGCACCCCGGCGCACAGGTCGTTGTGGCCGCCCAGATATTTGGTGGCGCTGTGTACCACGATGTCGGCACCGAATTCCATGGGGCGCTGCAGGTAAGGGGTCATGAAGGTGTTGTCCACGATGTAGAGCAGATCCCGCCCGCGGCACAGCTCCCCCAGCGCCTTCATGTCGGCGATTCCCAGCAGGGGGTTTCCTGGGGTCTCCACCAGCACAGCGCGGCTGTTGGGGCGCAGGGCCGCCTCCACCGTTTCGATGCAGGAGGTGTCCACGCAGCTGAAGCTGATCCCCAGTTTGGTGAACACCTGATCGAGTACGCGGTAGGTGCCGCCGTAGAGATCCTGAGAGACGACCAGGTGGTCGCCGCTGGAGAAGTGCAGGAAAAGCGTGGTCAGGGCCGCCATTCCTGAAGAGAAAACGCAGGCGCGCGCCCCCCCTTCCAGATCCGCCAGAGCCTCTTCGAGCATCTTGCGGGTGGGGTTTCCCGAGCGGGTGTAATCAAAGCCGGTACTTTCTCCCACGGCCGGGTGCCGGTAGGTGGAGCTAGGGTAGATGGGAAAGCTGATGGCCCCGGTATCTTCATCGAGGCCGACGCCGATCTGGACGTAGCGGCTCGGCAGACTGTTTTTTCGTTTTTGGCTCATCTTGATCATCTCCTGTTTTTGATTTTGGGACCGGCGGAGTCAGGGCGCGGAAAGCAGCGCCCCTACGGCAGCGATCGTTGGCCAGAGGCGTAGGGGCTCCGTTTGCTGCGTCCTATATACAAACGAAGCCCCTTCTCGGGTCGACGAGAAGGGGCTTCGGCAGGGCTTACCAGTGCAGTTGCGAAGCTCCGTCCCCATCTTCCCCGCTGCGGCCCGAGGGCTCCTGCGGGTTGGATTTAGCACCTGACATCCGCCCATGGTTGTTATGCCATGACGAATCGGTTGCTGTGGCTTCGCAGGGCCAATCCCTCCACCACTCTGGATAAAAACGAAATATGTTTTTCCGGCTTTGTGCCCCGGAAATGATTCAGTAAAAATAGAGGAAGCTAAGCGGCTATGTCAACAATCAAAATGGCGGATTGTTGACAGGCTCTCAAGCCTCGATGTGCTGGTAGAGCACGCTGGAGAGGTAGCGCTCCCCCGAGTCGGGAAGAATCACCACGATGGTCTTGTCCTTGTTTTCGGGGCGGGCGGAGAGGCGCGCCGCCACAGCCACCGCAGCCCCGCAGGAGATTCCGGAGATGATCCCTTCTTCCTGGGCCAGGCGCTGGGCATACTCGATAGCGTCTTCGTTGGTGACCTGCTCCACGGCATCGACCATGTCCATATCCAAGGTGTCGGGAATGAATCCCGCGCCTATGCCCTGGATCTTGTGGGGGCCGGGTTTGATCTCCTGCCCTGCCAGCTTCTGGGTGAGTACGGGGCTGTCCGTGGGTTCCACGGCCACCGACTCAAGCGCCTGTCCCCGGGTGTTCTTGAAGTAGCGGGAGATACCGGTGATGGTGCCGCCGGTACCCACCCCCGAGATCAGGATGTCGACCTTCCCGTCGGTGTCGTTCCAGATTTCAGGTCCCGTGGTCTGCTCATGAATAGCGGGGTTCGCCGGATTCTTGAACTGATGCAGCAGCACGAAGCGGTTGGGGTCGGAGGCGGCCAGTTCTTCGGCCGCAGCGATGGCTCCGGCCATTCCCTTGGCGCCGGGGGTCAGCACCAGCTTGGCGCCGAAGGCCTTGAGGACCTTGCGCCGCTCGATGCTCATGGTTTCAGGCATGGTCAGGGTGATGGCAATACCGCGAGCCGCGGCCACAAAAGCCAGCGCGATGCCGGTATTGCCGCTGGTGGGCTCGATGATCTCTTTGCCCGGCCCCAGAAGACCGTCTTTTTCCGCCTGCCAGATCATGGAGGCCCCGATGCGGCACTTGACACTGTAGGCAGGGTTGCGTCCTTCGATCTTGCCCAGGACTCGTGCGCCCCCGGGGGCGATGATGCGGTTGAGCTGAACCAGGGGGGTGCGGCCGATGGATGTGGAATTGTCGCTGTAGATATTTGCCATATCAGACTCCTTTTTCCTGTCACAAGTCGTGTGGGTTTACGCGTTTTATTTGCAGGCAGCCCGGGGCGAAGCCTGGGCTGCCTATGCTCTCTAAAACAGTTCTTCTACGATCTGCTCGGCTTGCTGCTGAGGACTGAGTGATATTGTCCCGATATCCTTCTTCAGATCGACCTGGCAGAAAGACTCGGTATTGAGTCTACCCATAAGGGCGTCTGAGAGATGCGGGTCCTGGTCACTTAGCGAGACGATGAGGATCAGTCCCGCAGCCAGGAAGTGCTCCCCCAGTGCGGCAAGAAGCCTTGCTTGCTCGTCTTTTGAGCCGGGCTCCAGGCTGAGGCTCTGCTGGTCGAGGCGGTAGCTGTGGCGGCCCTGGCTGTGAAGCTTCTTCTCTACCAGTTCGGCAACCTCGGTGCGATGTTTCTGGTCCTGCGAGGCAATGCACAGAACCTTCGGGCTCTGCCCCTTCTGTTCGGCGCGGGCTTTGGGGCCAAGATCGGCCTCTATCCAACCCTTTCCCGAAGACTGCAGCAGGGGCTGGTGGATCATCCCTGCTCCGACGGTGGCGTTGGTCAACCGGTCGATGAGGATGAAGCATCCGGTGCCCCTGTTTTCCCGGTAGGAATCAAAGCTGATCGGCTTGGAGAGGCTCAGGCTGCACACTCCGATCTCGTTGAGGGCCAGGGTCTCACCGGGCTCCTGAGCCAGGGTGTTGACGTTGAGCTTGAACTTGATCTGGCTCACCTGGGCCGGGGCTGTCGCGCTTCCGGCCTTGAGCAGGTAGCTGCGTCCGGGGGTGAGGGCTTCCTCGTGCAGCCAGACCAGTTTCGCTTCGAAGCGGGCGGCGTGGTGGGGTACGTCTTCCGGAGTGGCCAGGGTATCACCACGACTGATGTCGATTTCATCTTCCAGGGTCAGGGTCACGGCCTGGCCGGCCACGGCCCGCTCAAGATCTCCGTCCATGGTGACGATCCGGGCGACGCGAGTCTTTTTCCCGGAAGAAGGGACGATGATTTCGTCGCCGGGGTGGATCTGCCCCGAGGCGATGGTACCGCAAAATCCACGGAAATCCAGGTTCGGGCGGTTGACCCACTGTACCCGCATTCGGAAGGGCTTACCCGCCGAGGCATCGGGGACCTGGACTGTCTCCAGATACTGCATCAGGGTCGGTCCCTGGTGCCAGGGGGTCTTGGGGCTCGGGCTGATGATGTTGTCCCCCTCCAGAGCCGAGAGGGGAATGGCGGTGATGTCGTCGAAGCCCAGAGACGCGGCGAAGCTCTGGTATTTCTTCAGGATGGAATCGAAGCGCTCCTGGCTGTAGTCCACCAGGTCCATCTTGTTGATGGCCAGAACAACGTGCCTGATGCCTACCAGTGAGGCTAGGTAGCTGTGACGCCGGGTCTGGGTCAGTATGCCTTTGCGCGCATCGATGAGGATGACGGCGACCTGGGCCGTGGAGGCTCCGGTGACCATGTTGCGGGTGTACTGCTCGTGCCCTGGGGTGTCGGCGACGATGAATTTGCGCTTGTCGGTGGAGAAGAAGCGGTAGGCCACGTCGATGGTGATGCCCTGTTCGCGCTCGGCCTGCAATCCATCGAGCAGCAGGGCGTAGTCGATCTTCTCCCCTTGGGTTCCGACGCGCTTGCTGTCGGACTCCAGGGCCGCAAGCTGGTCCTCGAAGACCATCTTGGAGTCCCAGAGCAGGCGACCTATCAGGGTGCTTTTACCGTCGTCGACGCTGCCGCAGGTGATGAAGCGCAGCATTGACTTTTCTTCCTGGCTCTTGAGATAGGCGAGGATGTCTTCAGAGATAAGTTCGGACTGATGAGCCATTAGAAGTATCCCTCCTGTTTTTTCTTCTCCATGGAGCCGGCACTGTCGTGATCGATGGCCCGTCCCTGCCGCTCAGAGGTGCGCGTCAGCAGCATCTCCTGAATGATCTCGGGCAGTGTTGCGGCGGTTGATTCCACCGCGCCGGTGAGCGGATAGCAGCCCAGGGTGCGAAATCTCACCGATTTGTACTCCACTTTCTCGCCGGGTTTGATCTCCATTCGGGCATCGTCAACCATGATCAGCATGCCGTCGCGCTCCACCACCGGACGCACCGCCGCGTAATACAGCGGCACGATGGGGATCTGCTCCAGATAGATGTACTGCCACACGTCGAGCTCGGTCCAGTTGGAGATGGGGAAGGCCCGGATGCTCTCTCCTGGATGGACCTTGGCGTTGTAGACATTCCAGAGTTCGGGGCGCTGACTCTTGGGGTCCCACCGGTGGTCTTCGGTGCGGAAGGAGAAGATACGCTCCTTGGCGCGGGATTTCTCTTCGTCGCGCCTGGCACCGCCGAAGGCCGCATCGAATTTATATTTGGTCAATGCCTGCTTGAGTCCTTCTGTCTTCATGATGTCGGTATGGATCCCCGAGCCGTGGCTGAAGGGGCCGATTCCCTGCCGGACCCCTTCTTCGTTCACATGCACAAGCAGATCGAAGCCGCATTCGTGAGCCATCTTGTCCCGGAACTCGATCATCTCGCGGAACTTCCAGGTGGTGTCCACATGCATCAGGGGAAAAGGGGGGCGCGCCGGGTAGAAGGCCTTGCGGGCCAGGTGCAGCATCACGGCCGAGTCTTTGCCGACGGAGTAGAGCATGACCGGGTTTTCAAACTCGGCGGCCACCTCGCGAATGATGTGGATACTCTCGGCCTCTAACTGGCGAAGATGAGTCATTTTAGGGCTCATTTTTATAAATTCTCCATGGGTTCCGTATCGCGTAGGGGCGCTGCTTGCCGCGCCCTTTTCGTGCTCTTGTGTCGTGCGATCCTGGGCGCAGCAAGCGGCGCCCTACGGTCTATCAGCTCTGATGCAGTCCGCATTCCTTGTGCTCGGGATTCTCCCACCACCAGCGTCCGGCGCGGGGGTCTTCTCCTTCGCGGATGGCCCGGGTGCAGGGGGCGCAGCCGATGGAGGGGTAGCCCTGCTGGTGCAACTTGTTGGTAGGCAGTGCTTTGGATCGGGCGTATTGCCAGACCTGCTCCTGGCTCCAGTAGGCCAGCGGGTTGATTTTCAGGATGCCGCCGTTGCCCTCGTCGATCTCCAGGGGAGGAAGCTCGCCGCGGGTGACGCTCTGGCTGCGGCGCTGCCCGGTGATCCAGCCCGCCGCTCCCGTCAGGGCCCGTCGCAGCGGCTCGACCTTGCGGATGGCGCAGCACTCGTGGCGATTGTCCAGGTTTTCCCGGAAGGAATAGAGGCCCTTCGTCCGCTCCAGTTGCTCTACGGCATCAAAGCGGGGGAAGTGCCAGTCGATCTTCAGATCGAAACGCATGCGCAGGCTCTCGGCCACCTGGTAGGTCTCTTCGTTGAGACGTCCCGTGTCCAGGGCAAAAACGCGGGTTTCGGGGGCCAGTTGCTGAAGCAGGTCGATAATCACAATATCTTCGACGCTGAAGGAGCAAGCCAGGGCCACGGGGCCCTTTGCCGCGGCCAGTCCGCTTTTCAGGATCTGGGTGGGATCGGCTTCGGGCGGCAGTTCGGGAAGGCTTGTTTTGACGCTGTCTTTCCGGGTCATGGGCAGGTTCTCCATTGTCAGATCATGTATTCCGGTTCGATTTTCTTGCGACCGTAGGAAATGCGGTTCCAGAGGCGTTCATGGCCAAAGTAGATGAAGAACTTGATGCCGGTATCGATCAGCCCGATGGTGGCGGCAAAGTCGAGGTTGCCCGTAGCGCCAAAGACGATGCTGGCGGTAATGGCCGTTGCGAGGACTCGCCATGAGAGTGCTTTGGCAATGCTGCGTCTTGTGGTGTCCAAGGTCTTTGTGCTCCTGGTGCCTCGTAAGTTGCTGTTCTGTGCCTGAGTTTTGATGAGGATATGTGTACACGGCCTTTTGTGTCAAGAATAAAAAGCAGTAACGCGATAGGGTATATAGTGTTTTGCGTGCTGCACATTCTTTATCTTTTCGGTGTGGTTTTCTTTTCTGCTTAATAATCGGGCTTTGCGGCTTAAATAATGGGCAGGTCTCTATGCCTCAGCTCGAAGTGAGCAAGTGAGTTCAGGGACTTATCTCTGTGGGCACGGGAGTTGAAACGTCAGGGGGGGATCCAGAGGCAACGTCGCTTTCTGAGGCACGAAAAGACGAGGAGGTCTTTACTTCTTATGGAAACAGCTCTTACTTCTCTGCATCATGGGACAGATGTTCTCTTTCTGATGCTCGGTGCCGTCATGGTCTTCGCCATGCACGCCGGGTTCGCATTTCTCGAGGTTGGTACGGTTCGGCAGAAAAGCCAGGTCAATGCCTTCGTGAAAATTCTCACCGACTGGTCCGTCTCCACGGTGGTCTATTTCCTCATCGGTTATCCCATCGCCTACGGATTTCACTTTTTTCAGCCTGTTGCCAGTCTGCTGGGAGAAAATCAGGGCTTCGAGCTGGTCCGGTTCTTCTTCCTGCTCTGTTTTGCGGCCTGCATTCCCGCCATTATTTCCGGAGGAGTTGCCGAGCGGGCCAAGTTCTGGCCCCAGGTGATCGCGGGGGCTATCTTTGCCGGGCTGACCTATCCCCTATTCGAGTCGCTGATCTGGGGGCGCAACAGCGCAGGGCTTCAGGGCTTTTTTGAATCAAACTTCGGTGCACCCTTTCATGATTTCGCCGGTAGCGTGGTGGTTCATTCCATGGGGGGCTGGCTGGCTCTGCCGGCAGTGCTGCTGCTGGGGCCCCGGATGGGGCGCTATGTGCGGGGGCGCAGCCAGGCGATTCCCGTCAGTAATATCCCCTTTCTGGCTCTGGGCAGCTGGATTCTGGCCGTGGGCTGGTTCGGTTTTAACGTCATGAGTGCCCAGAATATCGAAGGGATTTCGGGGCTGGTCGCGCTCAACTCCCTCATGGCCATGGTCGGCGGGGTGCTTTTCGCGCTGGTCGTGGGGAAAAACGACCCCGGCTTCGTCCATAACGGCGCCCTGGCGGGACTGATCTCCATCTGCGCAGCCTCGGATCTGGTTCATCCCATTGCCGCGTTTTTTATCGGAGGTATTGCTGCGGTTATTTTCGTCTACGGATTTGTCTGGGAGCAGGAGAAACTGCGGATCGACGACGTGCTGGGGGTCTGGCCGCTGCACGGTATTATCGGGACCTGGGGCGGCATCGCCGCGGGGATCTTCGGGACGCCTTTTTTCGGAGGGCAGGGGGGCGTTACCTTCCTCTCTCAGCTTGCCGGAAGTCTGCTGGCTGTAGTTTATGCACTGGTGACGGGGTTTATCGTCTATGGGGTGCTGAAAAAGGTCATGGGACTGCGACTGCTCGATGAGCAGGAGTTTGCCGGGCCGGACTTATCGATTCATCACATCCATGCCTACCCGGAAGATCATGTTCGTTAACTTAAGTTTCAGTGGCTGGTTTGACCCCTGGCTTCGCGGGGGGTACAATAAAAACAGTTAGGTAGCGGTTATTCAAACCGGGGGGCGACCGTTGTTCCCCGTCATTCGCCCTGGACGACTTTCCCTCCTGGTCTCCAGGGTATTTTTTGTCGGGCTCGAGTCAGTCATCTGTAGAGCATGAGTGAAACATAAAAAGGGCCGCACCTATTTCGTATAGGTGCGGCCCTTTTTATATTCGTCCGGTCCTGGATGGGAGTCTATGAGGTCAGCTGTGCGATGTTTTGTTTTTCCATCTTTACCAGGGTGCTGAGATCATAGCCCCTGAGGGTCTCGACCATCTGGTTGCGGGCCTTGGCCCAGGCTGTATGCATGGGGCAGGTGGTGTCTCTATCGCAGTGTCCCTTGTGGATAAGGCACTGGTTCAGGTGGAGTTCCCCTTCCTGGGCGACATAGATGTCGTAGACGGAAATATCCGAAGGGGCGCGGCTGAGGAAAAAGCCACCCCCCACCCCTCGACGGGACGCCACAATGCCCGCCTTGATCAGGGGCTGAAAGATTTTGGTCAGAAATGCCGGAGTGATTTCCTGGGTCTCGCAGATATTCTTTTTGAGGACGATTTGCCCTTCGGGTTGTTTGGCGAGATAGAGAACCGCTCGGATAGCGTATTCGGTTGCGCGGGTAATAATCAAGAGGGGCTCCCCTATTTTAAAAGTCGTGTATACCAATCAGTATCGGGAATATGTCAGATCTGTCAAGGGGAATGCCTTTGCTGTCGAGCCGTTGTTGCCGGGCTTGACCTCTGTCGGGGCAGGGGGCAGTATTGGAACCATCCTATTTGAATCATGAGGCCTTTTGTGTTGAATCCCGATATGAGTTGCCAAATCCCCCAGGTTGTCGGGCGTTTCGCCCCCAGTCCCAGCGGTCCCCTGCATTTCGGTTCGCTGGTGGCAGCTGTAGGCAGTTTCTGTCTTGCCCGTCAGGCCGGTGGCCGCTGGCTGCTGCGTATGGAGGATCTGGATGGGCCCAGGGTGGTGCCCGGAGCTGATGCGCAAATTCTACGCACCCTTGAGGAGCTGGCTCTGGAGTGGGACGGTGAGGTGCTCTATCAGGGCAGCCGATCCGAGCGTTATGAGGAGATTTTGACTTTATTGGATCAGCGGGGGCTGCTCTTCGCCTGTGGCTGCAGTCGAAAAGAAATCCTGGCCAGCGCTCCTCATCGCGGCGAGGAGGGGCCGATTTATCCCGGGACCTGCCGCCTAGGGCTGAGGCCGGGACGAAGCGAGCGGTCCAGGCGTCTGCGGGTGGAGTCTGCTGCCGTATGCTTTGTGGATGCTCTTCATGGACCCACCGAGCAGCATCTTCATACCCAGGTGGGCGATTTTGTCCTGCGCAGGGCCGACGGGGTCTATGCTTATCAGCTTGCGGTGGTGGTGGATGATTATGACTCAGGGGTCACCCAGGTTGTCCGGGGGGCGGACCTTCTTACCTCGGCTCCGCGCCAGATCTATCTATACAGCTGCCTTGGACAGACTCCTCCCCAGTATGTTCATCTGCCTCTTGCGCTCTCGCCCGATAGAAAAAAGCTAAGCACGCGCCACGGTGATCTGCTCACACTGGGCGGTGGTGCCCTGATCTGTTCGGTGCTGCGTTTTTTGGGGCAGCCGGTTCCACGGGAACTCGACGGAAATAGTGCCCGGGAAGTTCTTGCCTGGGCGGTGCCCAATTTTCGTCTCGATCTGGTCTCCCCCGTTGACAGGGTGCTTGCTCCTTGAATCGCCGATCCGTCCCCCTGACAGCTGTTTTTTTCTCCCTGGTACTGCTCTATATCCTGGCGTATTTTTACCGGGTCTCTCTTCCTGTGATTGCCACGGATCTCTCCTCCGAATTTGCTCTGGGGGCTTCGCAGCTCGGCACGGTTTCGGCGGCCCTCTTTCTCGCTTTCGCCCTGACGCAGCTCCCGCTGGGTCCTCTGCTCGATCGATTGGGGCCCAGGCCAGTGTTGCTTGGGCTGGGGGCTGTCACCGTCTGTGGCAGTGTGCTCTTCGCATCGGCCCGCTCCTTTGAGATGCTGGTGGCTGGGCGTGCGCTCATGGGCATGGGTACGGCCGCAGTGCTCATGGGTTCACTGAAGATCTATGCCAGTTATTTTCCGCCTGGGCGCTTCGCCACCCTTGCCGGGTTGCAGGTTGCTCTGGGTAATCTGGGCAATCTGATGGCCACGGTGCCGCTGGCCTGGGCACTGTCTCTTATACACATCT
>JAAXQG010000241.1 GCA_012974445.1 Desulfuromonadales bacterium | reverse complement strand
GGGTCTGCTTCGTTTCAGTTGTACCAAGGTCGGCGAGAACAACTTCTGCACCGATTATGAAAACCGCCCCTCGGTCTGTCGCAAGTATCCCTCCAGCGCCATGTTTTATGCGGGGGGGGAGCTGATCGAAGGCTGCGGCTTTCACCTTACGACCGGCAGGGGATTTGATCGGGTGCTCAGCAAGGAGATCCGCCGGAGGAAGCGTGGGGATGCCCCCGTGGTGGATGAAAATGCATGAGCGCCTCGACTTTCTCCTGATTCAGGGCGTCTTCGTGCCGGGCCTGTCGGTCTTTTTTGCATTGGCGATGATGATCTGAAGATCTGAAATCACGGCCGGCAGTATCTGCTGATAGATGTACTCAAAGTTGTGAACCCCCGAGGTGTTGTCGTCCCTGACCAGGTTCAGGTTTCTTCGGGCCTGAAGTAAAATGATCCAGTCCGCTTCATTCTCCTCTCCCTCGCCTTTACGTTGTTTCAACAGCTCCCTCGCCTCGTTGAGCAGCCCCCTGGCTTCATCCATTCGCTGCTGTGTACTGCTTTGCCACTGCTCCTGAAGTTCGAGATAGCCATCGTCATGGCACATGAGGCAGAGATCCTGAGGGGGGCGATAGAGCCCTTCGAGCACCCCCGCATGACAGCCGGTACAGTTGATCCCTGCCAGGTACATGGGGTTGGCTTCCCCGGCCGAGCCTATGGCTCCCCAGCCTTCAAAGAGGGCGGACTGCACCAGGTGGCATGCGCTGCATTGCTCTATCTGAGGGGCGCTGCTGTGGTTCTGGTGGCATTGCAGACAGGAATCTTTCAACTCCGTCTTGTTCTGCCGGTCGTGGACGACCCCCAGGTGACAGTCGGAGCATCCCATGTTGAAGTGTTCGATGTGAACTCCGTGGTTGAATATCAGCCCGGAGGCGTCTGGCGGGGCGAAAATGTTGGGGATTTCATGCTCCAGCCGGAATCCATCCTGGGAGGCCCTGTCGGTTAGCCGATCTGTGAGCAGCGCTGCAAGTTCTCCTGACTCCCCCTGGGAAGTCTCCCCCCCGTGGCAGTGCAGGCAGGTGGTCTGGGGGACGAGTTCGTAGCGATGAAGCTCCAGCAGCTTTCGGGTCTCCTCTTCCGAGAGGACAATGGAATGCAGGGCATCCTTGAGCCCCTTGAGCTTGGTCTTCATGTACTCGGTAAACCCCGGTTGTGCGTGGCAGTCCAGACACATGACGCCGGCATCGCCATGGGCGGAATGCCGCCAGCTGTCGACTTCGGCCAGAATTCCGTCTTTGGTTCCGGAATGACAGCTGAAGCAGAAGGTCGGGGAAGAGGTGACGTGGAGCAGCTGCAGGGTCCCCCAGAAAAGAACTCCCCCCAAAAGTAGGGCTATAACGACCAGTAATCCGATAATGAGTCGTTTTCGGGATGCCATGCCTGGGCTCCAGTCTGTAAAAATGCCTCCGGTGAGCAAGTGAACGTCACCGGAGGCACATTGGAGTGGAGGAGTTACTTCTCCATCATTTCCGCCCTCTTGATTTTGAGTTTAGCGAGGATGTCTTTTGTCTCCATTTCGATCCGGTCGAGTTCAAAGGTGTGCCAAGTTGTGGCCAGCTTGCTGAGATCGGCATTGATCTGTTTGAGGAATGAACGCGTCTGAGCCGGGTCTCCCTTGGTGCTGATATAGCGGTAGAAACTGTTCACCGAATAGAGGTGATTGAGCAGTACCTGCGCCCGCCTCGGAATCTCCCCTTTCATCTCGCTGGTATGGCATTGAGCGCATACAGTCCCCACGGTACTCACATTCAGGGCGACGGAACTGATGGACTTGTGACAGGTGATGCAGTTCGGTCCCGGCGTTGCCTTGTCGGTCCTCATCAGCATTTTGAAGTGGGTGCTCTGCTGGTAACCGCTCAGCGTATCCTGGTGGCACTTGCCGCAGGTTTCCGGGATCTGATCGAAGCTCATGGTCTTCATGTTCACATGGGACAGTGTCATGTCTTGGGCCATAGGGTTGCCCCCG
>JAAXQG010000008.1 GCA_012974445.1 Desulfuromonadales bacterium | reverse complement strand
GGAGGGGGGCTGACTTCTTCAACCGTTTGCTCAGGGCGGGCTGGGAAACCCCCAGAAGAGTCGCTGCGGTGCTCTGATTGCCTCCGGATCGCTTCATGGCTTCCTCTACCAGCAGTTCGGCGGCTTCGGCTAGACTCGGTAGCTGATCCATCATGGCAAAGGGGTTCTCTTGCGGAGTTGACGGGACTTCGGCCTGGGTTCGGATTGCGCTTCGGAAGCAGGCAAGAGAAAGAGTCCCCGAGCCGTGCAGGGACAGGGCGTCGAAGATCATGGCCTCGAGTTCCCGGACATTGCCGGGGAAATGGTAGCTGGCCAGCAGTGCGGGCAGCTCCCGAGGCAGGGGGGGGAGGTTTTTCCCCAGAGTCGCGGCGGCTTTTTCGAGCAGATGCTCAAGCAGGGGGGGGATGTCTTCCTTGCGCTCGCGCAAGGGGGGCAGATGTGCCTGGTGGGTGCGAAGGCGATAGAAGAGGTCTTTGCGGAAGCTTCCATCGGCCATCTTCTGCTGGAGTTTGGCGTGAGTGGCTACGACGATGCGAGCTCGTAGGGGTTTGGGTTTGTCGCTACCCAGGGGATAGTACTCCCCCTCCTGCAACAGGCGAAGCAGCTTGACCTGGGAGGCGGGGCTGAGGTCGCCGATCTCGTCCAAAAAAAGGGTCCCTTCGCCCGCCTCTTCGATGAGCCCCCGACGGGGCGTGTCGGCCCCGCTGAAAGCTCCACGCAGGTGGCCGAAGAGGGTGTCGGAGAACATGTTGTCGTCGAGTCCTGCGACGTTGAGCGCCACCAGGGGTTGCTCGCCCCGGCTGATGCGGTGCAGGCAGCGCGCGGCGATTTCCTTGCCCGTTCCGCTCTCGCCGGTAATCAGCACCGGCTGGCTCGTGGGGGCCACGGCCTCCAGGTACTGAAGGGCGTTGCGCAGGGAGCGGCTCTGGGTGATAAAATCTGAAAATGCCTCAGGGTTGCGCAGCCCCTCACTCTGGTAGTGGCGGCGCAGGGCCTGATTCTCCCGCTCCAGCTCCTGCATTCGCACGGCCCGGCGAACGCAGTCGAGGATGCGGGAGTCTTCATCGGTCTTGACCAGATAGTCGAAGGCCCCTTTGCGCATGCAGCGCACGGCGGTCTCCAGCTGGTTGAGGCCGCTGAGGATGATGACGCAGATCTCGGGATGCTCTTCGGTGATGCGCTCGAGCAACTCCTCCCCCGATAGATGGGGCATGGTCAGGTCCAGGATCACCACGCCGAAATTGCCCTGATCGAGCAGCGGCAGCACCTGACGGCTGTCCTGACAGGGGCTGAGATTGTTCATCCCGCCAGGGCCCTCCAGAATCATCCCCATGGCCCGCAGCCAGGGGGCCTCGTCGTCCACCATCAGGATAGAGAATTCGGGGTAGCGGGGGCTGTTCATGATTGCTCCTGATGCATGGGCAGGCTGAGGGTGACACGGGTCCCCTGTCCTGGGGGGGACACGAAGCTCAGATCCCCCTGGTGTTTTTTGACGATGCTGGCGGAGATGGAGAGCCCCAGTCCGGTGCCCCCCGCTTCGCGCCGGGTGGTGTAGAAGGGGGCGGTGAGGTGAGGCAGATCCTGCTGCCGGATCCCGATTCCCTGGTCGCAGATCTCAAGACAGATCATGCCGCTGGATGACTCCTCATAGATGCGCAACCGGATGCTCCGGCTGCGATCGGGCAGGGCCTGGCAGGCGTTGAGCACCAGGTTGATGACCACCTGTTCGATGCGCTGGGGGATGCAGGAGACGGGGGGCAGCCCCTGGGCCAGCTCGAGGCTGAAGTGATCCGTGGCCTTCTTGATGGAAACCTCGACCAGGCGAAGGGCCTGGTTGACGATGGCCCCCAGATCGGCGGGGCGGGTCAGCTCCGAGTCTTCCTGACGGGAAAACCCCTTGAGGTCATCCACGATGCGGCGGATCTTGCGGGCTCCCTCCAGCGTCTCGTCCATGAGCAGGGGCAGCTCCTGGCGCATGCGCGAAAACTGCAGCCATCCCAGTCGGAAATCCCCTTGTTTCTGGTAATGCTGCTCCAGTATAGGCAGGGCATCATCCAGAGCTTTCTGGAGCAGGGGAAGGTTGAGCAGTATCAGGCCGTTGGGATTGTTGATCTCGTGGGCGACCCCGGAAACCAGTATCCCCAGCGAGGTCATCTTGTCGGCCTGGATCAGTTGTTTCTGGCGAATCTCCAGCTCCTCCATGGCCCGCTGGCGTTCCGAGACCTCGGCCTGGAGGGCCAGGGTGCGTTCGGTCACTTTTTTCTGCAGAGTACGCGACCAGAGGATGGTTGCGCCCAGGGTCAGCAGCAGTGGCAGGGTTACGGCCAGGGCGTAACGCAGGATGCGGCTCCAGGGCAGGCGGGTCGGTTCGAGCATGCCGAGCCATCGATCTCGGATTTCCTGGTAGCGTCCCGACTTCTTCAGGATCGCCAGTCCCTCGTTGAATCGCCCCAGCAGAGCCTGGTTGCCCTTGCGCACGGCGTAACCGTAGGGTTGCTCAAAGAGCGCCGTGGCCGTAGGGCGGATGCCTCTGATCCCCAGATTGGTGACGATGTACTGCCCGGGGAGCTTGGCCACTAGGGCCGCGTCATGCTGTCCTGCGGCCAGCAGCACCAGAGCGTCGGTGAGCGATTCGGCGAGGATCAGGTTGGCTGCGATGGACTGGCCCAGCATGAAGTCATGCATGACGCTGCCGCGCATCACGATGACGTCTTTGCCGATGAGCTCTTCGGGGTTTTCGATGGTCGAATCGGATTCGCGGGTCCAGATGGCCTGATAGACCATGGTATGGGGGGTGGCGAAGTCGACCTCGGTCAGGCGCTCCTGGGTGTAGACCATCCCCTGCAGGATGTCGATGGTGCCGGCTCCCAGCTCCCGTCGCACCTCGCTCCAGGGGGCGAGGCGGATTTCTACATCCATTCCCATGACTTTGGCGATGGCCCGGGTCAGCTCCACATTGTAGCCGCTGGGCTTGCCCTGTTCATTCAGAAACTCGTACGGGGGGTAGTTGATGTCCCCCCCCACGATGGCCGGACTGCGCTCGAGGTGCGAGGTCGTGGTGCCAGGTGCTGCAACGCAGAGCGACGCAAGGCAAAGCATCGCCAGGCAAAGCAGCAGGCCTGAGAAAAATTGATATGTTCGCTTATCCCGTCCCGATCTGATGGCTTGGCTCCGATGCTTCGGTTTCAGCTGCGCTTGGCTTCGATGTCGAGCTGCTGGATTTTCTTGCGCAGGGTGTTGCGGTTGATCCCTAGAATCTCGGCGGCCTTGACCTGGTTGCCCCGGGTCTGATCCAGAACGATGTTGATCAGGGGCCTCTCCATCTGGTGCAGTACCATGTCGTAGAGGTTGTTGAGCTCCTGAACTTCCATCTTGGACAGGGATGCGCGCAACTTGTTTCCGATCAGAGCCTCCAGGGAGTCGTTGATGCGTTCCGAGCCCTTGCCGGGGAGTAGGTCGGGGAAGTCCGTCGGAGTCAGCATGGGGTCCGGCGAGAGCAGGGAGGCGCGTTTGATGCTGTTCTCCAGTTGCCGGATGTTGCCGGGCCAGTTGTATCGGCACAACAGTTTGAGGGTCTCGGGGGTGCACCCTTTGGTGGATACGCCCATCTCCTCGGCGGCGCGGCCGATGAAGAAATCCACCAGCAGGGGGATGTCCCCGGTGCGATCGCGCAGAGGGGGCAGCGCAAGCGGTACCACATTCAGCCGGTAGTAGAGGTCTTCGCGAAATTCCTTGGCCTGGACCTTCTCCGAGAGGTCCTGATTGGTGGCCGCCACGATGCGAACATCGATGGGGATGCTGCTGGAGCCACCGGTGCGGGTGATCTCCTTTTCCTGCAGCACCCGCAGCAGCTTGGCCTGCAGGTCCAGCGGCATGTCGCCGATCTCGTCCAGAAAGAGGGTGCCGCCGTTGGCCTGCTCGAATTTGCCGATCTTGCGCTCGGTAGCCCCTGTAAAGGCGCCCTTCTCGAAGCCGAACAGTTCGCTCTCCAGCAGGTCCTTGGGGATGGCCGCGCAGTTGATGGCCAGCAGGGGCTTGCCCAGGCGAGGGCTGTTGAAGTGAACGGCCCGGGCCACGAGTTCCTTGCCGGTGCCGCTTTCTCCGGTAATCAGGATGGTCACGTTGCTCGGTGCCACCTTGCCCAGGGTCTTGTACAGCTCCTGCATCGGTTCGCTCTGCCCGACGATGCTGCGCTCTGTCTGGAACTGTCCTTTTAGTTCGTCACGCAGGCGGTGCACCTCGTCGGCCTGCTCAGAGGCTTTCTGAGCTTTGAGGATGATGGCTTCGAGCACGTCCAGATCGAAGGGTTTGGTGATGTAGTCGTAGGCCCCGCGTTTCATGGCCTCGACTGCGTTGTGCATGGAGGACTCGGCGGTCATGATGATCACCAGGGTGTGGGGAGAATCCTTCTGGATCGACTCGAGCAGGTCCAGCCCTGTGATGCCGGGCATCTTGATGTCCAGCACGGCCAGGTCGTACTTCTTCGAGCGAAGGGCAGTTCGAGCTTCCTGTCCGTCGGAGGCCAGGTCGACCTGGTAACCCTTCTGGCTCAGGGCTTTGGAAAGCACCCAGCGGATGCTGTCTTCGTCATCGGCAACGAGAATCTGTTTTATGGACATAGCTATATGTGCCTCTAGGCTGGTTCGGAGCAATGGGGCTGATGCCCCTGCTCTGTGCGTATAAAGGGGAGAGAGATAGTGAAACAGGTTCCTTCGCCCGGGGTGCTTTCGACCTTGATGAAGCCCTGATGCTCTCCCACGATTTTCTGGCAGAGGGCCAGTCCCAGGCCGGTGCCACGGATCTTGGTGGTATAAAAAGGGGTGAAAATGTTGGTCAAGGTCTCGCGGGAGATGCCCCTGCCGCTGTCGCGGATGCTGATCTGAATAAAGGGCACGGGGCGCTGCCCCGGTCGGTTCAGGTGCAGCTCGGAGTCGACCTTGGTGGAGATGGTCAGCTCTCCGCGATCTTCGATAGCCTCGATACCATTCTTGATCAGATTGAGCAGCAGGCGCGTGATCAGGCTCTGGTCCCCCCGGATCGGCGGAATGCTTGGATCCAGGAGCATATGGAAATCGATCTGCTTTGGCGGGGCTGATTCCCTCTGGAAGAGCACGATCTCCTGAAGGATCTCGGCCAGATGCACCTCGCCCATGCGGGCGCAGCGGGGGCGAGAAAGATCCATCAGTTCTTCGATGATGCCGTTGACCCGCTCCACCTCCTTGATCATGACCTCGATATATTCGGCCAGATGGCTGTCGGTGGGCAGCTCCCGCCCCAGGAGTTGGGCCGCGCCCTTGATCCCTCCCAGAGGGTTTTTGATTTCGTGGGCCAGCCCCGCGGCCAGAGTGCTCATCATGGAGAGGCGGTCGGCTTGACGCATGGCTTCTTCAAGCTCGCGGCTCTTGGACTGGTCTCTCAGAATCAGGATGCCCCCCTGCAGTTCGCCCGAATCGGAGTAGTTGGGCGAGACGGTGGCGCTGATGGGCAGGGCAGGGCTTGAGGCCGGGGTCAGGACGATATCGTCATGGTCGGAGAGGGTGCGTCCCTGTCGCAGGCAGCGCTCCACGAGTTGGGTCAGTGCCTTTTGGCCCTGAAACAGGTGCGCAAAAAAACGCCCCAGCCCCTGGCGCTCTGAGATCCCCGTCATGGTCTGAGCCGCCGGATTGATCAGGCTGATGCGCCCCTCCATGTCCAGGGCGATGACCCCGTCGCTGATATTTTCCAGGACCTGGGCATAGAGTTCTTCGGGTTTGTGGGGGCGGTTCAGTGGCATGGCGCTACTTCTGTCGTTTCAGTCGCTGATGTCGTCGAAAAAGTGGATGATATCGGCTCGAAGGTTCTCGAGGTCCGTCGCGGCGTTGAGGCTGGAGCGCAGGGAGGCCGCGCCGCTGCAGCCTCGACTGTACCAGCACAGATGTTTACGCATGTCGGCCAGCGCCTTCGCGGGAGCAAAGCTCGCAATGGCCAGATCCAAGTGGTCGAGAGCGACCTGGAGGATTTCCTGCGGTGTTGGCTCGGGGCGCTGGGGCAGCCCCGAGAGTCGATCAACCAGGTCGCGTACCAGCCAGGGGTTGCCGTACCCTCCCCTTCCGATCATCAAGGCATCGCAGCCGCTTTGCTCCTTCATGGCAAGAGCGTCCTCGACGCTGAAGATGTCACCACTGCCGATGACGGGAACCCCGAGGGCCTGCTTCAGCGCTGCCAGATGGGACCAGTCCGAGTGTCCGCTGAACCCCTGGGCGCGGGTGCGTCCATGAAGAGTGACGGCGTCAGCGCCCTCTGCTTCGATGATGCGCCCCACCTCAAGGTAATTGATACTGGAGGAGTCCCATCCCGAGCGGATCTTGACGCTCAAGGGCAGGGGGCTGGCCTTGCGGACCGCGGCGACCATCCGGCCGATGAGGGCGGGCTCCCTGAGCAGGGCGCTGCCCGCCCCGGAGCGAACGACCTTCTTCACCGGGCACCCCATATTGATGTCCAGCAGGTCTGCGTACTCGGAGATGATTTCTGCTGCGCGAGCCATGACTTCGGGATCGTCGCCGAAGAGCTGCACCGCCAGCGGGCGTTCCTCTGCCTTGGAGCGGACAAGCTCCAGGGTGCGTTTGCCGTTGCGGATAAGTCCGTTGGCGCTGACCATCTCGCTGTAGACCAGCCCGGCGCCGAAGCGTTTGTTGATGATGCGGTAGGGTAGGTCGCTGACCCCGGCCATGGGGGCCAAGATTACGGCGTTTTCGAGGGGAAGGTTCCCGATTTTCAGATTCAGTGTATGCATAATTTTTAAGCACTCTATCACGGTGCCGAGGCTCTGGGAAGGGGGTAGTGGAAAATCACGCACTGGATACAGTATACAGGATATGTCTTGACAGTGATTCGTTTCCTTTGCTAAAACATCATTTGTCTATTTTATGTAATGTTCGTCTTTTGGGTGTCTTTTACCGTGAGTGACCTGCTTTGGTGAAGGAAAATCCTGTCAGCAAAACATCTTTTTTCTGTCCTTTTTTGCCGTTCGGGGATTTGGGCCGACGGACTTCGCTCTTCTGGGGCCAGGTTGCGTGCGGGTTCAAAGAAAGGGACAGGTGGGTCGATCGACCCGGTTTTTATTTATTTCATCGTTTTACAGAAAAGGAGAGAGAGTATGTCGACACTGAAGGAAACTCTGTTTAAAAAAATCGAGGCTCACCGTCCCCGTACCACTCGTCTGATCAAGGAGTTTGGCGACGTAAAACTCGGTGAATACACCATGGCTCAGACCATCGGCGGTGCCCGCGGTATCAAAGCCCTGGTGACCGACATCTCCTATCTCGATCCTGATGAAGGTATCCGCTTCCGCGGCAAGACCATCTCCGAGACCTTTGAGGCTCTGCCCACGGCTGAAGGTTGCGCTTATCCTTCGGTGGAGAGCTTCTGGTACTTTCTGCTCACCGGCGATGTTCCCACCGAGGAGCAGGTCGACGAGGTGAAGGCTGACTTCGCCAGCCGCTCCAAGGTGCCCCAGTATGTATTTAACATGCTTCGCGCTCTGCCTATGGAAACGCACCCCATGACCATGTTCTCCAGCGCTATTCTTGCTCTGCAGAACGAGTCGGTTTTCGCCAAGCGTTATCACGACATCACCAAGATGGAGTACTGGGATCCCACCTACGAGGATGCCTGTAACCTCATGGCTAAGCTGCCCGAGATCGCAGCGTTTATCTACCGCCACAAGTTCAAGGGGGGAGACATCATTCCCTCCGATACGTCGCTGGACATGGGCGCCAACTTTGCCCAGATGATGGGAATTCCCGCGCCCTACGACGATGTGGCTCGGATGTACTTCATCATCCACTCGGATCACGAGTCGGGCAACGTCTCCGCTCATGCCACTCACCTGGTGGCTTCGGCTCTTTCCGATGCCTACTACAGCCTCTCGGCCGGTATTAACGGCCTGGCAGGTCCCCTGCACGGCCTGGCCAACCAGGAAGTCCTGAGCTGGACTAAGCAGTTCATGGAGAAGCTCGGCGGAAAGGTTCCCTCCAAGGAGAAGCTCACCGAGGCCCTCTGGGACACTCTCAAGAGCGGTCAGGTCATCCCCGGATTCGGTCACGCCGTTTTGCGCAAGACCGATCCCCGCTACACCGCACAGCGTGAGTTCTGCCTCAAGACCCCGGGTCTCAATGAGGATCCCCTCTTTCAGCTCACCAGCCTGATCTACGAGGTGGCTCCCGGCGTTCTTCTGGAGCACGGCAAGGCGAAGAACCCCTGGCCGAATGTGGATGCTCAGTCCGGCGTTATCCAGCAGTACTACGGCCTGACAGAGTACGATTTCTACACCGTGCTCTTCGGTGTGGGCCGCGCCCTGGGCGTTCTGGCCAACATCGTCTGGGATCGTGGTCTGGGTTATCCCATCGAGCGTCCCAAGTCGGTGACCACCGAAATGCTGGAGAAGGCCGCCGGCATCGTCTGATTTTAGTCACATTTGCTGCATACGAAGAGGGGGAGCCTGTAAAGGCTCCCCCTCTTCGTTTTTGCTCATGCGCGTTGCTGTTGTTACTTTGGAGTTTTTTCGGCGTAAAGCAGCACCTTTTCGTCAGAAAACCGTCTCAGGGCGCCCTCGCCGCTGGCGATTTGAAAGTAGGCCTGAATCCTCTCGTCGCATCCCATAAAGAGCCGGCAGAGTTCATGCTCGGCTTCTGTTGTCATGTGGGTGCGTTTCATCCAGCGCTGGAAATCGTGCTCCTTGCGGATGATGCGGGTTTTTATGTTGATGAATCCGGCTTCCTCGAGTCTCCTGATCCAGTCGCTCAGGCTGTAGGTGCGGTGGTGGGAGGGATCGCGCAGTTTCTCGAAGTGATTCTGAAAATCTGCAATATCTTCGTTGTTGGGTCGCAGGGTGTCCACGATGGCCATGCGTCCCCTGTGACGCAGAACCCGATTGAACTCCCGCAGTGCCCGGTCCAGATCGAGGAAGTGGTGGGGGGCGATGCGGCAGGTCAGCAGGGTGAAGGCCCCGGAGGGGAAGGGTAGGTCCTCGGCGTCGGCTTCGCGAAATATCACGTTGTCGATCTTCTGCTGTTCTGCGATGAATTCCTGGGCTTTTTTTAGCATGCGTATGGTCAGGTCCGAGGCGACGACGCTCTTGACCAGGGGGGCAAAGTAAAGAGCCGTATGTCCCCCTCCGGTGGCCACGTCCAGCATCAGATCGTCTGCGGTGGGGGCGAGCAGTTCCCGGGTTGCCTCCAGGTCTTCGCCGCCAGCGAAGTCATCGGCGCGGATGTATTCATCGGCAGTTTTCCCGAACTGGGTCCTGACGCGGTCTTTGTGCCCCTTGTTCATGACTCAGGTCTCCTCGTTTGTTTTTTATGAGTATAACAGCGGGCTTGGATGTTGCAGGATCATCTACCCCATAGAGCTCAAGAAGGAGTGAAATCATGAAAATTGAGCTGGGACTCTCAGGGCTGCGCTGCAGTCCTCTTGTTTTTGGGACCTTGCCCCTTGGGCCTCTTCAGGCCAATCTTTCCGTTTCGGCCGGGGCGCGTCTGATTCGCTTCGCGCTGGAGCATGGTGTCAGTCTCATCGATACGGCTGAGCTTTACGGAACCTATGGTCACATTCGTGAGGCGCTTGAAGGTTTCGGGGGTGAATTTTATCTGGCGACCAAGACCCACGCGTCCACGGCTGCTCTGGCCCGGGAGCATGTAGAGAAGGCCCTGCGGGAGCTGGGGGTCGAGCGTCTGGATATCGTCCATGTTCACGGCGCCCGCCTGCAGGATCCCTTTCGGGAGCGCGAAGAGGTGTTTGAAGTTCTTCACAGGATGAAGGCCGAGGGGAAGATCTCTCTGGTGGGGCTTTCCTCCCACTATGTCTCGGTGATCCGGGATGCGGCTCTTCGCCCCGAGGTGCAGGTGCTGCACCCTCTGGTGAACCGTGTGGGCAGGGGGATTCTCGATGGTACGGCTGAGCAGATGGCCGAGGCGATCGCTCTGGCGGCATCCCGGGGTAAGGGGATCTACGCCATGAAGGCGCTGGCGGGGGGGAACCTGATCGGTTCTGCGAGGCAGAGTCTTCGCTGGGTTCGCGACCTTCCCGGGGTTCACGCCCTGGCCCTGGGCATGCTCTCGGAGGAAGAGGTTTGCGCCAACCTTGAGCTTCTCAATGGAGGTTCAGGCAGCGATGCACTCTGGGAGAAGCTGGAGCAGGGGCAGCGCCGGCTGCAGATCATGGAGCCCTTCTGTAAAGGGTGCGGCGCCTGCGCGAAGGTCTGTACCGAAGGGGCCATGGTGGTGCGGCAGGGGCTGGCGCGGGTGGTCTCCGGTCGATGCGTGCTTTGCGGCTATTGCGCTGCTGCCTGTCCCGAGTTTATTATCCGCGTCGTCTGAGCACTGTGCCGTCCTTGGGGATACCTCATGCGGGTTCGCCTGAGGTATCAATCGTTTAATTTATTGCTGTGAGATTTTTATGGAAGCGTTCTGGCTAGCTGCTGCAAAACTTGGATCCGGGCTCTGGGAAGAGTTTCTCTACCTGCTCCCCTTTCTGCTTCTGGGGGTACTCTTAGAGGCGATCATCCGCACCATGAAATGGCACGTGAAGATCCGCAAGGCGTTAACGCATTTCGGCGCTCTGTCAATTGTTGCGGCCACGGTGCTGGGGGCGATCAGTCCCCTGTGCGCCTGTGCGACATTGCCTCTGGTGATCTCCTTGCTGCTTGCGGGGCTTCCCCTGGCCCCCGCCATGGCGTTGCTGGTGACAGCGCCGCTCATGAGCCCTGCCAACTACACCCTGCTCAACTGGCAGCTGGGGGCGGGCTGGGCCAACACGGTACTCATCTGCGCCATCGCCTTGGGGCTCTTTGCCGGATATTTTACCCTTTTTCTGCGTCGGTTCGGAATTACCGAAGATCGGATCTTTCGCAAGGCCCTTCCGGCGGGAGATTTTCACGATCCCGACTATCCGGTGGAGGAGCTGAGATGCGCCTGCGGCAAGCAGCTCTCTCATCGGGTGGATCGTTGCACCCATAACAGGTTTCTGGTGTTTCTGGCGAAATACTGGGAGGGGCTGCTGAAAATCGGGAAGTTCGTGCTGATCGGTCTGGTGATCGAGGTGGTGGCCCTGACCTTTATTCCGACGGACTGGATCGAGGCGCTGCTCTCGGGGCAGGGGATCTGGCCGATCTTCGCCCTGACCTTCGCCACCATCCCGCTGCATCTTCCCCAGATCACGGCGGCCGCCATGGTCTACGGATTCGTTTCCCCCGAGTTCGGTGAGGGGATCCAGCTGTCCAAGGGGGCGGGGATTGCTCTGCTGGTGGGGGGGCCGGTCACGGCCCTGCCGGTGCTGGCGGTGCTCATCAGCATGTTCCGTCGTCGGGTGTTGGCGCTCTACCTGGGGATCTGCGTGACTGGAACCATCGCGCTGGCTCTGCTCTATCGCTTGGCCCCTTTCACGCTCTAGGTGGCTTTGGGTCGTTCTCGACCGGAGCCTGGCGATGGACAGGGAAAACCCCGGAGATGGGGTTTTCCCTTGAGTAGCCGTCTCTTAGTTTATTCGGTGTCAAAAGGGGGAGTATCTTCACTCTTGTTGATTTGATCCAGCCTCTTTTCCAGATCCTCAGTCAGGTCGTCAATGTTTTCGATGACGGCCCCTTCCATGGAGTCGACGCTGCGCAGTGCCGTGGAGAGGCGGCGGGCCGCTGAGAGCGCGGCCTTGATATCGAGTAGGGGCGACTGCTCCGGGGGGCTGATTTCGTTGGATACTTCCTTGAATTGCTTGAGCACCGCGGGGTGGCTGCGCTCCTCCTCGATGATGGCTTTTTTCAGTTCGCCATACTGCTCTTCCGAGAAGCCCTTTTCCTCCTTGGCCTGACGCAGCAGGTCGACGCTGCGGTAATCGGGCATGGGCTTGAGTTGCTCGTTGCGCGCCAGCAGTTCCGGCTCCTGGTTTTCCAGGAAGTGGAAGTTGAGGGTCAGTTTCTGGGCCGTGTCGCGGCGGATGCGGAGCTCCCGGCTGCAGTAGCTGTCGAAATCCTCGTATCCCCACTGGCGGTACAGGTCCTTGTTGCGGACCAGGCAAAGGGTCTCTCCCAGCTCTACCCAGGAGGACTTGAAGTGTTTGGCCCTCTGGAGAACCTGAAAACGTTCGGAGTTGGGATCGAGTTGATCCATGATCTGGTCGATATGTTTTTCGCCGCCGGACTGGGGACGCTCTGACATGGGTATGGACTCCTTTGTTGGGAACTTGGAATCGGGAATCTTAGCACAGGGGCATCGGGATCAAAACCTCGATTATGATTTGCGCCCCTCTTGCCCAGGGGGTAAGATGCCTCATTTTTTTACCACGCATCACGCGGCCCCGCTTCGGGTCTCGCATTATTGTTCAGGAGTTTGTTGTGAGTCGTTCAGCCTATATTGTCGGCCCTGAATCGGTACGGATGGTGGAGCTGGGTCATCCCTGGATCATCGCCGATCGCTATACCCGCAACTGGCCCAAGGGGGATACTGGTGCCCTGATCTCTCTTTGTGATGAGCAGGGCCGCAGTCTGGGCTCGGCGCTGCTCGACCCTAAAGAGCGCATCGTCGCCAGGCTGCTGGGAGGGGAGCTCTCGCAGCTTGATGTCGCCTGGTTTGAGGGGCGTCTGCGCTGCGCCAAGCTGTTGCGAGAGCGTCATGCCCATCTGGAGGGAACCACGGCGTACCGGCTGGTGAATGCCGAGGGGGATTTCCTGCCCGGCATCACCGTAGACCGCTACGGCGACTGGCTGATGGTGCAGCTCTACAGCCATATCTGGAAGCCCCATCTTGGCTGCCTCACCCAGGCACTGGAGCGGGTCTTTGAGCCTCAGGGAATCTATCTCAAGGGGCGCCCCCAGGATACCCGTTCGCTGGGTAAGAGTGAAAATCGCAAATACGCGCGACTCCTTGCGGGGCTGGAGGCTCCCGAACCGCTGGAGGTGCTGGAAAATGGCCTGAGTTTCCGGGTGAGTCTGAGCGAGGGGCTCAATACAGGCCTTTTTATCGATCAGCGCAATAATCGGCGAGATCTCATGGAGCGCTGCCGGGGGCAGCGGGTGCTGAACCTGTTCTGTTATACGGGGGCTTTTTCCGTGGCAGCGGCGGCCAGCGGAGCAAAATCAGTGACCAGTGTGGACGCTTCGCTTTCCTATCTGGATTGGGCCCGGGACAATTTCTCCCTCAATCGCCTCAACCCAAAAAAGCATGAGTTTCTGGCAGGGGACTGCTTCGCTCAGCTCAAGGAGCTTAAAAAGCAGCGCAGGCGTTTCGATATAATTCTGATGGATCCGCCCTCCTTTTCCACCGTGGGCAAGAGCCGCTTCACCACGAAGGGGGGGACTTCGGAGCTGGTGGCCGATGCCTTGGCGTTGCTGGAGTCCGGTGGGCTGCTCATCACCTGTTCCAATCATCAGAAGGTAGATGTAGCCGACTACCTCAAGGAGCTGCGTCGCGGGGCGATCTCCGCGGGCTGCAATCTGCAGGTGCTGGATCTGAAAGGGCAACCGGAGGATTTTCCCTATCCGGTTACTTTTCCCGAGGGACGCTATCTGAAATATGTGATCGCGGCCAAGGGGTAGGGGGACAGCCTTCGGGGTTTTTCTTGACAAAAACCCCTTCAGGGTGTTAGAAGCCTGCCCTCATCATTGACCATCAAACCCGCCGAAAATAGAGAGGAATTTTGTCATGGAAAGAACTTTTGCCATCATCAAGCCCGATGCCTTTGCCGCAGGTTACGCCGGGAGAATCCTTGCCCGCATCTACTCCGAGGGCTTCAAGGTTGTCGGCCTGAAAAAACTCTATCTCTCCAAGGTCGAGGCCGAAGGCTTTTACCATGTTCACAGTGAGCGTCCCTTCTTCGGCGAGCTCACCGACTTTATGAGCAGCGGCCCCTGTGTCGTGATGGCGATGGAAGCTGAGGGTGCCATTGCGAAGTGGCGTGACCTCATGGGCGCCACCAACCCTGCAGATGCCGCCGAAGGTACCATGCGCAAGGAGTTCGGCGCCTCCATCGGTGAGAACGCGACCCACGGCAGCGATGCTCCCGAAACTGCAGCCTTCGAGCTCGGCTATTTCTTCAACGGTCTCGAGCTTCTCTGAGCTCAATCGTTAATTATTAAGCCTTGTTAGACAGAAACCCTTCGGGTACAATCCCGAAGGGTTTTTTTACGTTAAGATATCCGGAAAATCATTCAGGAAAATCATTTGCATACCCTCGAACGTATCGATGTTAAAGGGCTCGACCAGGAAGACCTCAAGGTTTTTTTTGCTAAGATGGGAGAAAAAGCCTTTCGGGTTAAGCAACTGGTGAGCTGGATTTACGCCCGTGGCGCCACCGACTTCGATCACATGACCGATATCTCCAAGGTCCTGAGGCAGAAACTTGCCGAGCGTCTGGATATCTCCGAATGGGAGCCGGAGCTGGTGCAGACGAGCCGGGACGGCACCGAAAAATACCTTTTTCGCCTCGAGGACGGGCAGAGCATCGAGGCGGTGCGCATCCCCATGGACGAGGGGCGCTCGACCCTCTGTATCTCTACTCAGGTGGGCTGCGCCATGCAGTGCTCCTTCTGCCTGACGGGGACTTTCGGCCTCATCCGGAATCTGAGCACTTCAGAGATCGTCCATCAGGTAACCGCCTCGCTTACGCGGGGGCCGGTGACCAACATCGTCATGATGGGTATGGGAGAGCCGCTTCATAATCTGGACAACGTGGTCAAGGCCATTCATATACTCAGCAACTCCGACGGACTCAAGTTCAGCAAGAGGCGCATCACTCTGTCCACATCGGGGCTGGTGCCCGAGATGCTGGAGCTGGGCAGGCGGGTGGAGGTTAATCTGGCCGTCTCCCTCAATGCCACTACCGACGAGGTGCGCGATATGCTGATGCCGGTGAACCGGCGCTATCCCCTCAAGGAACTGATGGCGGCTTGCCGTGCTTTTCCCCTGCGCCCCCACCGCCGCATCACCTTCGAATACATCCTGATCGGGGGGGTGAACGACAGTCTGGAGGACGCCAGGCGTCTGGTGAAGCTGCTTCATGGAGTCAAGGGTAAGGTGAATCTGATTCCCTTCAACGAGCACACCGGCTCCAGTTTCCGATCGCCTGCCCCTGCCCAGATGGACGCCTTCCAGACCTACCTGCTGGATCGGGATATCGTTGCGACCCGCAGGGCCAGCAAGGGACAGGACATCAGCGCCGCCTGCGGTCAGCTCAAGGGCCTTTCCGACGCATCGACCAAACTGCTTCCCGCCTCCTGAGGCGGGTTTTTCTTTACTATTACGGAGGTTTACCTATGTCGCAAGCCGTAGTCGGAGTCATCGGAGGCAGCGGCCTCTACGAGATCGAGGGGCTGACTGATATCGAGGAAATCCGGGTGGAGACGCCCTTTGGCGATCCGTCCGATGCCTATATCACCGGCACTCTCGAAGGGGTGAAGATGGTCTTTTTACCCCGTCATGGCCGTGGGCACCGCTACCTGCCCTCGGAGGTGAATTATCGGGCCAATATCTATGGGATGAAGAAGCTTGGGGTTCAGCAGATCATCTCCGTCTCGGCTGTTGGCAGCATGAAGGAGCACATCGTCCCCGGGCACATCGTGCTGCCCGACCAGTTCTTCGATCGAACCCAGGGCAAGAGGGCATCGACCTTTTTCGGTAACGGTGTGGTGGGGCATGTCCAGTTCGCCGATCCCATCTGCGGCGACCTGTGTGACATCCTGCATCAATCCAGCATCGAGGCCGGGGCCACCGTCCACAAGGGGGGGACCTATATCTGCATCGAGGGGCCCAATTTTTCCACTCGAGCCGAGTCCATGATCTATCGCAGCTGGGGGGTGGATGTGATCGGGATGACCAATGTCCCTGAGGCCCGTCTGGCTCGCGAGGCCGAGATTTGCTACGCTACCGTGGCGCTGGCCACCGATTACGACTGCTGGCACCAGGAGCATGACGACGTGACCGTGGAGGCGGTGCTGGCGATCATTCATCAGAACGTGGCTATGGCCCGTGACATCATCAAGTCGGCGGCAAAAAGGCTGGGTGAGCCTAGAGCCTGCGGTTGTCATAAGGCCCTTGAGTTTGCGGTTATGACCCGTAAGGACCTGATCCCCGAACAGACCCGCCTGGATCTGGATCTGATCATGGGAGCCCATCTTTAGAGCGGAATCATCGGGAGGCAGCGGCCGGTATGTTTCAGCATCGGGTGGAAATGGACAAACTCGATCTTCCCGTAAAGAGGATCGCCAGACTCTACAAGTCGCTGGGTAGCGCGCAGGTGGCCATGCCCGGCTATCCGGCCCAGCCGGTAAGCGCGGCTCTTTGCGCCTTTGCCACGGCTCAGGGTATCAGGGCCGCCATTGGTCTGAACCTGGAGACCAGCGGAAAGCTGGTGATTTACGTCTGCGACAAGGCTGTCCCCAGGGACAGGATGCAGCGCCTCATCGATGAAGGGCTGCAGTTTGTCGAGGCCATGGGATTATTTCTCGATGATATGGAATTTCATCGCATGGCTGCGGATAAGCGTGAGGATCTCTGGAATGATTTCTTACTGAATGTTGGCGCTGCCCCCCCTACGCCGTCGCCGAAGCCTCCTGTTCAGTACATCGATACCGGGTCAGAGGCACCTTCTCTGGAAATTTGCGGGGAGGATCTTCACCCGGAGGATTCTTCAAAAAAGGCTGTTGCGACCCCCGCTTTATCCCCTGTTGCAGCGGCTTCCGCGCCCACGCATGCTATGGCGAATAATCGTCGATCCCAGTCTCCCGCAGACGCCCGCCGTATGGCGCTGCTTGACGGGGTCGGCCGTTTTCTCGCTTCTCTTTGAGGAGGATTTGTTGCGCTTTTGCTTTCTGATGGTTCTTATTTCGACTCTTCTTTTCGCCGGCTGTGCCGGAAAGAACAAGGACACCGATGAGCTGGCAGGGCGCTATATCCTCGGGCTTTCTCATCTGGCCAACCAGGATCCCTCGGCCGCTCTCAATGAACTGATCAGCGTTGTGGAAGAAGAACCCCGGAATGTGGAGTATCAGGAGGCATTGGCCTACGCGTACTTTCTGAAAAAGGCCTACGTGGAAGCCGAGCGCCATTATCTCAAGGCTCTGCGTCTTGTCACTGATGGCGCTCAGAAGGCTCAGGTGGAAAATAACCTGGGTAGCCTGTATCTGGAGATGAGGCGCTGGGACGAGGCTCTGCCCTATTTTAGCAGCGCAGCGTCCAGTCTGGTATTTCAGGATACGGAGGTCGCCCTTACGGGAGCCGGAGTCGTGCTGGCCCGCCAGGGCAAGGCCTTTGATGCACTGGACTCTTTTCGGAATGCTTTAAAGGAAAATCCGTCCTACCTTCCAGCCTATTTCAGGATGGGTGAGCTCTACCGTGATATGGAGCAGCCCGAGCAGTCCGTTGCCGCTTTTGAGCAAATCCTCAATCTGAACCCGGACAGTGTTGAGACTCATTATCAGCTCGGACTGACCTATCTCCAGCTGGGGGATGCCGCAAAGGCCCGCTCGGCTTTTGAAAAGACCCTGGAGCTGGAGCCAGACTCGGAGCAGTCGGACCGAGCCAGGGAGAATCTGAGGTTACTCAAATGACGCAGGCTACTCAACCCCCTGAGGCCCTGGGCTCGCTCTTCAGGCGGACTCGTCAGCAGCGCGGAGTTTCTATTGCCGAGGTTGCCGAAGCCACGAAGATCTCAGAACACTATCTGGTGGCCATCGAGGAGGAGGACTGGGATCTTTTTCCGGCAGAGGCCTATCGCAGGGGGTTTTTGCGCAATTACGCACGTTTCCTTGCCCTTGATGAGCCCAAGGTCCTGGGGCTTTACGGTCTTGACCATAGCGCCTCAATGCCTTCGGAGCCCTCGGATATTGACTTCAGCGAAATCCTGACTGCAAGGCCCCCCAGGCAGATTGGACTGCCCCTGTTGGGCCTTACCCTGCTGTTGCTACTGCTGGGTGTTTATGCCTATTTCTCCTGGCGCTCCCCGGTGCCCCCTGATGAATCCTACCCTGCGTCTGCGGTGGCACCAGCGCCTCTGTTGCCCGTGGAGCCTGTGGCTGGCTCGGAGGTGCCCGGTGCTGATCCCGTAAAGCCCAGGGAGGTCGTCTCTGTGCCCGAGGTTCCCGCATCCTCCCCGCAGCTGGATCTGTCAGCGGTAATCCCCGACCAGGAAGCTACCCTCCAGTCTCAGCTCCGGTCCCTTAAGGTAGAGACTCCGGTGGCTGAGCCTGAGTCCTCATCCTTGGTTCCAGTGGCCGCAGCTCCCGCACCGGTGCTCCCCGCTGCTACTGGAGATTCTCTTTCCGCTCCGGTGGACAGTCCGAAGACCGGGCCCCTGACTGGGCCTGCTGTTTTTACTGGTGGTACTCTGTTCATCAAGGCCCTGTCCGAAGCCGAAGTGACGGTGGTTATCGATGGCCGTCCTCCTCGGGATTACCAGCTCCTCAAAGGAAGCGCCCTGAGCTGGAAGGTCGCTCGTGAACTTGAATTGAACGTCAGCGATCCTGCGGTCGTCGAAGCAAGGCTGGAGGGGCAGCCCATCGACTTTGGTTCAGGCACCCGTTGGCTCCTGGAGTCCCCTCGCTGAAGTAGTCACGTATCTCTTGATCCCCTCAATCCATCTCTCAAATGTTTTTTTCGTGAAAATCCATACCTCAAGGAATGACCATGAGTGACGTCCTCACCAGCGCTGAACTTTTGCGCGACAGCTTCGGGGCGCAGCCCTTCGATGTTGCCGTTGTGCTTGGGTCGGGGCTTGGTCAGTTTACTCGGGCCCTCTCGGACTCCATGGTTCGGCCCTACGCCCAGATTCCCTGTCTTGTCGCGGCCCCGATTCAGGGTCACAGCGCCGAGCTGGTGGCTGGAGCCCTGGATGGAAAGCGAATTCTGGCCTTTAGCGGTCGTCGTCACCTTTACCAGGGCTACAGCGCCTGGGAGGTCAGTGCTTCGGTACGGCTCGCATCTGCCTTGGGGTGCCGTAGAATATTGCTGACCAACGCCGTTGGGGGGATCCGCGCCGATCTTCGCCCCGGTGACTTCTGTCTCATAGGTGATCATCTAAATCTCACCGGTGAAAACCCCCTGACAGGGCAGATCGAGAACCCCTTCGTGGATCTGGGTTCTCTGTATCGTACAGATTTTTTCCCTGCCCTTGAGCGATGGGGAGTGCAGCGGGGGATCCGGCTTCACCAGGCAGTACTTGCCGCCCTCAAAGGTCCCAGCTACGAAACTCCCGCTGAGGTTCGAATGCTTGAGATTCTGGGGGCCGAGGTGGCGTCCATGTCTATGGTCCCCGAGGCGATCGTAGCTGCCTGGCTCAGCATGGAGGTGGTGGGGTTGTCCATGGTTACCAATCTCGCCGCGGGGCGAAGTGCCGCTCCTCTTGACCATCAGGACGTATTGCTGCAGGGGCGCAGCAGCGCAGAAGATTTTACCGAACTGCTTCGCAGGCTTGTTTCTCTATGGGGGCACCAGGAATAAGTCTGACTTATTTTGTTTTCTAAGTATATGAAATGACAGGTGCTTGAACCAATTGACAGCCTTGGCTCAGCTGTTAGAATGGGAACAAAACTAGGAGGTTGTCCTTGATGGAGTCGCTGAGAAAAGTGCTGGTGGTGGACGATGAGGAAAATGCTCGTCTTGCCCTGAGCCGTCTGTTGTCCCAGGAAGGGTATCAGGTCGGCAGCGCCAGTAATGGCTTGGAGGCATTGGCCTGTCTCAAGCAGGACCGCCCCCATCTGGTGATTACCGATATCAATATGCCTGATATGGACGGGATGGAGTTTCTCAGGGAGCTGGCTAAGAGTTTTCCAAGTATCCAGGTGATCATGATTACTGCCTATGGCGGGGTGGAATCTTATCTTGAAGCTATGAATCTTGGTGCTTATGAATATCTCAACAAGCCGGTGCGCCTCGACGAACTTAAATCCTTAATCAATAAAATTTTCACCTTGGATGCCAGGGCGAAGGGCTGACGAGACCGAGAGGGGAGACTGCTGATGAGAGACATAAAAAAAATTCTAGTGGCAACCGACTTTTCTGAATGTTCAGATGAAGCTTTTCGTTATGCGCTGTCACTGGCCCGTAAGCTCCAGGCGCGCATCTTGCTCATCCATGTCATTAATGAGCCTGTGGATCTGCGGGGATTTTACGTACCCCATCTTTCCTTTGAAAAGCTGGAGGAGGAAATCCTCGAAGGGGCGCGTAAGATGATGGATAAATTCTGCCGCCGCCACATTCAGGACTTTGAGGACTACGAGACAGCCATCGTTGCTGGCATCCCTTATGATGTCATCATCAGCAAGTCGCAGGACGCTGGTGCGGACATGGTTGTGATGGGTACCCACGGCCGAAAGGGGCTCGATCACATGCTCTTCGGCAGCACCGCTGAAAAGGTTGTGCGGCGCTCTTCCATTCCGGTCCTGACTATTCGTACGGCGGAATGACCTCCGGTTCTATGGTGTCTGGCAGGTGACGATTGCAAAGGCAGGCAGGTGGCCCAGGGTGGCTTTCTGCCTGTTTTTTTTACAGAGCGACTTTGCCTGCGGCGGCCTCTTTTGCCTTGTTTCAGAGGGCTTCGCAGGCTATTGTTCGCTTTTTCAGCTCAAGGTGAATCGGGTAAATCTTCGGACAGATACCGGATAAATATCAAAGTTATGACAGATAAGATAATCATCATAGATGATGAGCAGGTGATCGTGGACATTACCATGATGATTCTGCGAAACAAAGGGTACGAGGTGCTGGGCGCCAACTGTGCCGTGGAGGGGCTGCATCTGATTGAGCAGCATTGTCCCTCCCTGGTTCTGCTTGATTACATGATGCCGGTGATGGACGGTATGGAGACGCTCAAGAGTATCCGGCGGGATTTTCCTGATGTGGCCGTCATCATGTTCACGGGCAAGGGGGGAGAAGAAGTCGCTGTTGAGCTCATGAAGGCCGGAGCCTCCGATTATGTTCTGAAACCCTTCAGCAACCAGGATCTGGTCGACCGGATCGACAACGTGCTGCGCATCCGTCGGGTGGAGCTTCTGAACCGGGAGTTGAGTATCGAGCGCGAACGACTCATTGGCGAGATCGAGCGCTGGAATCAGACTCTGGAGAGCCGGGTCGAGGAAAAGGGGCGGGAGCTCGAGCGTGTCCAGAGTGAAATCATCCAGGCTGAAAAGCTCGCCGCGCTGGGGCATATCTCGGCGGGGCTGGCTCATGAGATTAGAAATCCTCTCAACTCCATCGCCCTTTTTGCTCAAATTCTCAAGTCGGTGCTTAAAGATGACCCGGAGTCGGCAGGTTATACGGAAAAAATTGCCCGAGAGGTTGATCGTATCGACGGAATATTGATCAAACTCCTCGATGTAAGCAAGACTCCAAGGACAGAACTGAGCGAATGTAACCTTTGCACTGTTGTAACCCAGAGCCTTGACTCCTTTGAAGATCAAATTAGTGTCCAGAACGTCTGTGTCAAGAAGCAGGGGCTGGACTTCCCCCTGCATTTTGTGGGAGATCCGTCGGAGCTGGAACTTGTCTTTAATAATCTCTTTGCCAACGCACTCTATGAGATGAAGGAGGGCGGAAAACTTGGGGTAGCAGCCGAGATCGAAGATGGTCAATTCCGGATCATCGTCTCCGATACCGGCCGTGGAATACCTGCTGAGAAGCTCAGGGAGATCTTTGATCCCTTTTTCTCCACCAAGAAGTCCGGAACGGGCTTCGGCCTTTCGGTGGTGCTTCGGGTGGTGCGAAACCATGGTGGGCGCATCGATGTTGAGAGTCGCCAGGGGGAAGGAACCCGCTTTCTTGTCCAGCTCCCCCGGCACAATAGAGTCTGATTATTCATATTTATGTCACTTCAACTCCGCGATATACGACTTTGCCTCGAGGAAGACGAGAGCTGTCTTGCTCTGAAGGTAGCCCATCATCTCAGCCTCGATCCTTCTCAGATCTCTGACCTGCGGATTCTTCGCAAGGGAATCGATGCGCGAAAAAAGCCCAGGGTTCTTCGGGTCTACACAGTGCGTTTCGAGGTAGATAACGAGGAGCAGCTTCTCGCCCGGCTGGGGGGGATGGCCGAGCTGAGCCGTTTTGAAACCACCGAAATCTCCAAGATATCCCCCCTGAAACGTCGCCCGTCGGTGGTGGTGGTCGGCATGGGCCCGGCGGGACTCTTTGCCGCCTGGCAGCTGGCTCGACACGGCGTCGCCGTCACCCTTCTGGAGCGGGGACGTCCGGTGGAGCAGCGCGTGCGCGATGTCGCCTCCTTCTGGCAGAGGGGGGATCTCAATCCCCGGAGCAATGTTCAGTTCGGGGAGGGGGGCGCGGGGACTTTCTCGGACGGCAAGCTCACGACTCGTCTGAGACATCCGGAGATTGCCCTGATCCTGCGCACGTTGGTGGAGTTCGGAGCCCCTGAGGAAATCCTCTGGATGGCTAAGCCCCATATCGGCACCGACATTTTGCAAAGGGTGCTGCGTAATTTCCGCCAGGCGCTGATCGAACTGGGGGTACGAATTCGTTTTGAAACCCGTTTTACTCTTCCCCTGATGCATCAGGGGCGGCTCTGCGCTGCGCGGCTGGAAGGGGGGGAAGAGATCCCCTGCGAGATGCTGGTTCTGGCGCCCGGTCACAGCGCCCGCGACACCTATCGCGAGCTTTATCGCTCTGGCGTGCGCATGGCGGCCAAGCCCTTTGCCGTGGGGGTCCGTATCGAACATCCGGCGGAGATGATCAACGAGATTCAATATGGCTTTCGCAGTCATCCGGAGCTGGGCACCGCCGATTACAGTCTGAGTTTCAACGACAGCAAGACGGGACGGGGCGTTTATTCCTTCTGCATGTGTCCTGGCGGCGAAGTGGTCAATGCCTCCTCCGAGCCGGGGCGTCTGGTGGTCAACGGCATGAGTCTGAGCCGCCGCGCCTCCGAATACTCCAACAGCGCCCTGGTGGTGAGCGTGCGCGAAGAGGACTTTTCGGTCCCTGGCGCACTGGGAGGCCTTGCGTTTCAGGAAACACTCGAAGAGCAGGCCTTTATCGCCGGGGGCGGCAACTGGCTGGCTCCGGCCCAGAATGTCGCAAGTTTTCTCGGACGATCCGGTGGGACGCTGCGCTCCAGCTGTCGCCCGGGGGTCAGGGAAGCCGATCTGGCAACGCTGCTTCCTGCGGTGGTGGTTGACGGCCTGCGCCAGGCTCTGCCACAATTCGACAGGCGGATGAAGGGCTTCGCCAGTGCCGAAGCCGTGCTGGTGGGAGTGGAGACCCGCACCTCGGCGCCCCTTCGCATTCTCCGGGCAGACAACGGACAGTCCCTGTCTCACCCCGGTCTCTACCCCGCAGGCGAGGGCGCCGGCTATGCCGGTGGAATCATGAGCGCGGCCCTGGATGGCCTGCGCGCAGCCGGCAACATACTTGAGCCCCTCTTGGACAGGAGTGAACATTGAGCAGACGTTTTGTGCAGCAGATCCGTGATCGGGACCAGGTCGATTCGACCTTTCTGGTACGGGAAAAAAATACGGCCATGGCCAAAAACGGCAAACCCTATATGACCCTCAAGCTCATGGATCGTACCGGGGAGATTGAAGGTCGGGTCTGGGACCGGGTCGATGACTTCGGCAGAATCTTTGAAAAGGACGATTTCATCCGGGTCCGCGGCAAGGCCAGCCTGTACCTCGGCAAGATGCAGCTCGTGGTGCAGGAGCTGGGGGCGGTGCCCGAAGAGGATGTGGTGCTCTCGGACTTTCTCCCCGTTGCCCCGACTCCCGTCGAGCAGATGCAGCAGGAATTGACCCGAACCATCGAGGGGCTTTCCGACGAGAACCTACGCGCCCTGATGAAAAGCTTTGTCGATGACCCGGATTTCTACCGTGGATACTGCAGCGCTCCGGCAGGCAAGAGCATGCATCACGCCTACCTGGGGGGCTTGCTGGAGCATTCGCTAAGCGTGGCCGCTCTGGCCCGGGATATCTGTGCCCGCTACCCTGAGCTCAACCGGGATTTGCTGGTGGTTGGCGCCCTGCTGCATGATGCGGGCAAGGTGGCAGAACTTTGCTACCGACGTTCCTTCGATTACACCGATATCGGTAAGCTGGTAGGCCATATAGTGCTGGGGGTGGAAATGTTAGAGGACAAGATCCGGACCCTGCCTGGATTCCCCCCGTCACTCAAAATGCTCCTCAAACACATGCTGCTTTCCCACCACGGCCAGTACGAATACGGCTCCCCCAAGAGGCCCAAGACGCTGGAGGCCGTGGCGCTCAACTATCTGGACGATATGGATTCCAAGATCAACGGGGTACTCGCTCACATGCAGAAAGAGCCCGACGCCGAAGCTCCCTGGACCGGTTATCATCGCTTCTATGAGCGGTATTTTTACCGAGGGGGAAACTTCGAGAGTCTCAAACCTTCGGCCGCACCTGCCCCGGAAGCTGCGCAACCCGACCCTGCACTCGCAGCGGAGCCTCTGCCTGAGAAACCCAAAACGGAGCGTCCCAAGGGCAAGGGCAGCTCGCAGCGCCGAGATTCTTTCTCCAGCACCCTGGGTGATCAGTTCAAGGATATGAACCTCAATCTTTTCCCCACTACGGATAACAGGGAGTAGCCCTCATGGAAATTCTACATCTGGCCGTCGGGCCTCTTCAGGTGAACTGTTATGTTCTGGGCTGCACCGAGACTGCCCAGGCCCTGGTCGTCGATCCAGGGGAGGATGCTGCCGATATTCTGACCCTTCTCAAGAGCAAGGGCTGGAGCCTTAAACAGATCGTCAGCACCCATGGTCACTTCGATCATGTGGGGGGCAATCGGGCCCTGGTGGAGCAGACCGGCGCCTCGCTGGCCATGCACCGGGCGGATCTGCCCCTGGCACAGGGAGCGGATCAGCATGCGGGCAAATACGGCCTGAGGGCCGAGGCCTCTCCGGTTCCCGATCGGTTTCTCGAAGATGGGGACCAGATCCAGGTGGGGAGCATCGAGCTGGAGGTAATTCATACCCCGGGCCATTCTCCCGGCGGCATCTGTCTCTACGACAAGAGCGGTCATCTCTTCGTCGGAGATACCCTGTTCGCCGATTCCGTGGGGCGTACCGATCTGCCCGGGGGCAGTCACAGTCAGCTGGTGCAGAGCATCCGCACACGCCTTATGGATCTGCCCGGTGAGACCATTGTCTACCCAGGGCACGGCCCCGAAACGACGGTCGCTAGAGAGAAGGCCCACAATCCCTTTGTCGGCCAGGGCACCTGATCCCTTTGCCGATATTCAAGGAGTCTCTTTATGCTCAAGGGCAAGACCATCGTACTAGGGGTCTGCGGCGGGATCGCGGCCTATAAGGCCGCCGAGCTGGTTCGCCTCTATATCAAGGCCGGAGCCGAGGTGCATGTGATCATGACGTCCTCGGCCCGGGAGTTTGTCACACCCCTGACCTTTCAGGCCCTTACGGGGCAGCCCGTCCATACCGAACTCTTCAACCTCTACCAGGAAAGGGAGATCGGGCACATCTCCCTGGCCGACCGGGCTGATCTCTTCGTGGTGGCTCCGGCCACCGCCAATCTGATCGGCAAGATGGCCTCGGGGATCGCCGACGATATGCTCAGCACCACCATCATGGCCACTCGTGCACCGGTGCTGCTGGCCCCTGCGATGAACTCCAACATGTGGGATAACACCCTGGTGCAGGAGAATCTCGAGCGCCTGAAACGACACGGTATCCGGGTGATGGAGCCGGATACGGGTTTTCTGGCCTGCGGCTGGGAAGGCAAGGGCAAACTCCCTGATCCGGCTGAGATCTGCCTGGAGACCGAAGCCCTGTTGCGCCCCTCGGATCTGCAGGGTCGCCAGGTTCTGATCACGGCCGGGGGCACCCGGGAGGCCATCGACCCGGTGCGCTATATCGGCAACGCTTCCTCGGGCAAGATGGGCTACGCGCTGGCCCGGGCTGCGCGCCAGAGAGGTGCCGAGGTAGTGCTGATTTCCGCCCCCACGGCTCTGCCCGTGCCTCGAGGGGTTCGCAGGGTCGAGGTCACCAGCGCTGCGCAGATGTTTGAAGCCGTGATGAACCATCAGGCCAGTGCCCATATCCTGATCAAGGCTGCCGCCGTGGCGGATTTCAGGCCCCTGGTCGCAGCGGGGGAGAAAATCAAGAAACGCAGCGGGGCGACGAAGGAGATCCGACTTGAAGCCACGACGGATATCCTCAGGGAGCTGGGGGCACTGAAGGGGGATCGGATACTGGTGGGTTTTGCCGCCGAGACCAATGACCTGCTTGCTCATGCCCTGACGAAACTTGAGGAGAAAAATCTCGACCTGATCGTGGCCAATGATGTTACAGCGCCAGGTGCGGGCTTCGATGTGGAGACCAATCGCGTTTTGCTCATCGGGCGTGACGGATCCGCCGAAGAACTTCCCTGTCTGCCCAAGCTGGATGTGGCCCACAGTATATTTGATTGCATCGCCGGGCTGCGTACAGGTCGCTGAAGACGGGAGTTTTTTAGCGCTTTTCCAGAGAGAGCAGCTCCAGTATCTGCTCGGGGTGGGTGAGCCCCTCGCGGAATCGGGGCCTGAGGTCCTTGAGAATCTCCTGAACTTCATGGCCGCTGAGCTTGCCTTCGCTCCAGAGGGTTTTCATGTTCCGACGCACCATCTTTGAAGCACTCAGCGCTCGCTCTCCTGTAGGATCGCTGCGCCAGAATTCGCTGTCTTCCATCTGGCAGAGAATTCCCCTGATGGCCTGAATTGACAGGTCAAAATATTCGCTCTGATTTTCTTCTTTCAGCGTCCAGCGCGAGATGCTTCCAAAGCGTTTCAAACCCTGCTGCCATGCCCGCAGACGGTTGAGCAGCAGCAGGGAGTTAAAGAGTCGCTTGTTGGTGGTGAAGGAGAAGAGGGTGTCGGCCAGCAGGGCGCTCATCATTCGGTCATTGGACGAGAAATCCCGCCTGGAAAGTGCTGTGCCCAGCTGCCAGTGCCGCGTTTCCACCAGGGCCTCGAAACGCATCTCCCAGTAGGCATGTTTGAGCAGCCTGGTATTGAAGCTCCAGAGCATCTTGTAGGGGATCATGTAAGAGTGGGCAACGCTGTCGGCGGCCAGATGGGCAAGGTAACCGTAGGCACAGGCCTTCTGGCCGTCTGTCTGCGCGGCATCGAAAATCTTCTTTCCCATGCGCCAACTGTGGCAGTGCTTGAGGTAATGGGTGTATTTTTTCCCCAGGGTGATATCGGCGCTGATGCAGCCGTAGAGATAGTCGTAGGGGTAGGCTGCCAGCAGCAGGGCGACCTCACGGGGCAGCAGATGCAGGGAGTTGAGAAGCTCCGAGCCCAGACGCAGATGAACCCCGATCCCCCAGGCGAAGGCTTCACCGGGGAAAAGCAGGCCCATCAGCACAAGGCTCAACCAGATTGTTTTCATCAGTTTCTCCAGATTTAATGCCTAGGAGGCTGTCAGACTTTTCGGACCATAACGAAAATCTGGAAGTTTGCGAACAGATTTTGGGTCGTTTGAGAGCTCATAGCCATAGCTATGGGCCGAAAATGAACTGAAATATGGGCCAGACAGCCTGATTTGCAGTTGGTTCATGGATAGTCCGACATCCTCCTAGAAAAAGATTAGATCAGCAGCCAAGGGAAGTAAAGACACCATGCCCGATAACGACTACCGTGATCTCCGGGAGAGCCTGAGTCAGGCGCGGGCCTGCCTGCAGGATCTGATGATTATGGGCGAGACCCATATCGATCTGCCAGCGTCGGAAAATGTTTCGAACTCATGCACCCTGGGCACCGATGCCCATTGCCATCTGGACGGTCGCGCCTGCGGCCCTGAAACACTGGATGATATCCGCGCCGAGCTTGAGAACTGTACCCGCTGCCCCCTTTGCAAAGGGCGCAGCAGCATTGTTTTTGGCCAGGGCACTCCCCGGGCCGAGCTGGTGTTCGTGGGTGAAGCTCCCGGTGGCGAGGAGAATCAGGGCGGAGAGCCTTTTACTGGCGAGGCCGGGCGTCTGCTGGACCGAATGCTCTTCGCCATGGGGCTCCGTCGTGACGAGGTCTATCTGTGCAATGTGCAGAAGTGCCAACCGCCGGGAAATCGTGAGCCCAAAGCCGAAGAGGCTGCCGTCTGCGCGCCCTATCTCAAGCGTCAGCTGGCGGCCATCTCTCCCCGAATTGTCGTGGCGCTGGGGCGTTTCGCCGCCCGTACAATGCTTGAAGAGGAGACGCCCCTTGAGCGCCTGCGGGGGCACTGGCACCGCTATGAGGGGATCGACCTGATGCCCAGCTTCCATCCCTCGCATCTGCTGCGCAACCCTGCCTCCAAACACGAGGCCTGGGAGGATCTGAAAATGGTGATGAAAAAATTGCGTGAGCAGGGGGGCTGAAGTGAGCATGGCGCACCCTCTGTTGGAGCTTGAGGATCTTGGTTTCTGTCGCAAGGGGCAGAACAAGGAATCCGTAACTATTCTGGACGGACTTTCCTTTCAGGTGCGTTGCGGCGAGGTGACGGCGATTGTCGGTCCCTCCGGCGGAGGCAAAAGCTCGGTGCTTCGGATCATAAACCGCTTGGAAGAATCTACCGGTGGACTTCGCCTCGAAGGACAGGAGCTGCGCAGTCTCGACCCTGTGGCTCTTCGCCAGCGCATAGCACTGGTGCCCCAGAAGAGCATTTTGTTCGAGGGCTCGGTGTATGACAATCTGCTCATTCCCCTGCGCTATCGTAAGAAATCCCTTCCCCCCATCGATGCTCCCGAGCTTGCCGAGTTGCTGGAGCGCTGTGCTCTGGAGCCCGGGATGCTCAGCCGTGCTGCCCGATCCCTCTCGGGAGGTCAGCAGCAAAGACTCTGCCTTGCCCGAGCACTGATGACCCGCCCCGAAATTCTGCTGCTGGATGAACCCACCAGCGCCCTGGATCCTCCCAATGTGGAGCGTCTGGGGCAGGTGCTCGCCCTGCTTCGGGATCAGGGGGAGATTGCCATTGTGCTGGTCAGTCATGACCTGGCACTGGTGCGGCAACTGGCTGATCAGGTCGTCTTTCTCGACCGCGGGCGCATCCTTGCCCTGGGCTCTCTGGAGGAGCTGACGGGTGATGCCGCCCCGGCGGCAGTGGCCGATTTCTTCAGGAGGCGGGGATGAGCGCAGCGGCCGGTATCATCGATCTGGGAGCCTTCGAGCTCAGCCTATCCTTCGGTCTGATTCTTATGGCCATGGGGCTGTCGCGGCTGCAGGGTGCAGGGCAGGGGCGAAGCCTCTGTCTGAGCGCCGCCCGTATGGGCGTTCAGCTCTTCGCCATGGGCTACGCTCTGCATCTGGTCTTCGCGCTGCGTCATGCGCTGCCGGTTCTTCTGCTGTTGCTGTTGATGCTGGGGCTTTCTGTTCAGACCATCGCCGCCCGGGTCCGCCATAAGATGCCGGGCTTTTACCGCATCGTCGGGTTGTCCATGATTCTGGGCTGTGGCGCCCTGACCCTGATCTTCTGCCAGTTGGTGATCGGTCTCGATCCCTGGTACGATCCCCGTTATCTGATCCCTCTGGGGGGGATGATTATCGGTAATGCCATGACCGGAGCAAGCCTTGCCGCCGAGCGACTATCCGAGGAAATCCGCTCCCGGCGTGACGAGATCGAGACGGCGCTGTGCCTCGGCGCTACGGTCAGGGAGGCGGCGAACCCTGCTATTCGCAGCGCCTTTCGGGCGGCGCTGATCCCTTCGATCAATGCCATGGCCGCCATGGGCATCGTCTTTTTGCCGGGAATGATGACCGGACAGATCCTCTCCGGGACCGATCCGCTGATCGCCGTGAAATACCAGATGGCCATCATGTGTGTGATCACCGGCAGCGTTGCCCTGACCTCCTCCCTCATCCTCTGGCAGGGTTTGCGGGGATACTTTACCCCTGCCCACCAGCTTCGCACTGAAGTCCTCGATCAGCAATGAGCACCGTCTTTGTACTCTTACCTCCTGCGTAACCTCCGATTTGATCAGGGGAGAAGGCCGCCAATGCCTGGAGTGTATTCTTGATCTAACTTTGACCCTCTGTCAGGCAGTGGACGATCTGCTGGATCTGGGACGCATATAATCGGGGCAGGGCACCGAGGTTATCCTTAACCTTCCCTGTTGATCAGCTCTGTGCTGCCTGCTCAATCAGGGGAATACGCAGCTCAAAGCTGGTTCCCTTGCCCGGGTGGCTCTCCACAACAATCTCTCCCTCATGCTTCTGCATGATTTCATAGGCGATGGACAGGCCCAACCCCGTTCCTTTGCCCACCTCTTTGGTGGTGAAGAAGGGCTCAAAGAGTCGATGCAGGTGTTTCTCCTCGATACCACAGCCGTTGTCGCTGATGCGCACGAATAGATAGTTTTTTTCCTCCCAGGTTTGCACCTGAATCTCCCCCTGATGATCTATGGCGTGAGCAGCGTTGACCAGCAGATTCATAAACACCTGGTTGAGCTGCTGAGGGTAGCAGTAGGTTGAGGGGATTTCTCCGTACTCTTTCTTCAGGGTGACTTTGTATTTGAGTTCGTTCCAGACGATGTTGATGGTGCTGTCCAGGCATTCATTGAGATCGGCCAGGCTGTACTCTGCCTGATCGACCCGGGAGAAGCTTTTCAGTCCTGCGACAATCTGGCGCACTCTCTCAGTCCCATCCAGAGACTCTTCGATGAGGTCAGCTGAGTCAACACGCAGATAGTCTATTTTTAGGGTTTTTTTCTTAGATAGCAGGGCGAAGCGTTCTTCTTCTGTGGGCTTTCGACTGATGAGTTTCTCGAGCTCATCCTGGTAGTTCAGGAGGTTGATACGATATTTCTCCAGAGTACGCAGATTGCTGGAGACAAATCCGATGGGGTTGTTGATCTCGTGGGCGACTCCGGCAGCCAACTGGCCAATGGAGGCCATTTTCTCCTGCTGCATGATGGTCATCTGATTGCTTTTGAGCGTATCGTAGGCGTCTGAGAGTTCCGACGTTTTGGTCAGCAGCTCCCGGTTGCTGCGCTCCAGCAACTCGGTGGAGATGCGAAGCTCATTGGCTGAGGTTTTCTGCTCGGTTATATCTCTGGCCACATGAACGACCTTGATCACCTCCCCCTCCTCGTTTTTGATCGGGCTGGTGATGATCTGAACGTAGTACTCCCATCCCGCCCTATCGAAATGGACATGTTCGCAGGACGCTTGCTTTCCGGTACTGCGAGTCTCCAGCAGAGGGCAGATCTCGTCAACTTCCCAGCATTTGTTGCCTGGTGGATGACGTCATAACAGGTACGGCCCATCAGCTCGGTGATGGACTTGGCCCCTGTGCGATCCAGAAAGGTCTGGTTACATCCCAGGATTTTGAAGTCCTGTGTATCGAGGATTGAGATGGAATCGCCCATGCTGTTCAGGATGGTTTCGAGAAACTGTTTCGATTCCAATAGGTTTTTTTCGGCCTGTTTGCGTTCGGTGACATCCTGAATCAGCCAGATCAGAGCATTGGGCGCGTGGTCGTCCTGGC
>JAAXQG010000108.1 GCA_012974445.1 Desulfuromonadales bacterium | reverse complement strand
TACTGACACTCGATGAGCTTCAGGAATTAATCTCCAGTGGCAGCGCACAGGTCGTGGATATTCGCACTTCCGAGCGTTTCGCAGCCGGACATATTCCAGGAGCCATCCACGTCCCCGAGCTGTTCAGCTATCTCGCCATGACCACCGATGAAGGGCTTGAGGCCTTCCAGCAGGAATTCGCCGCTCTGCTCTCAAAGCGAGGCGTTCGTCAGGACAGAACCCTCGTACTCGTGGAGGACAGTCTGGAGACCTGGTTCGGCGGTTCTTGCCGCGGCTACTGGATTCTCACCTACCTCGGCCACCCCGACGTCCGGGTGCTGGAGCGAGGCTTCATGGGCTGGGAGCATGAGGGTTACCCGGTAAGCACCGAGCCTGTTTATACTCCTGCTTCCAATTTTCCGGTGCATCCCCGGTCGGAGATGATCCTGACTCTGGAGCAGATGAAGGATCTGCTCGGATCAAACGATGTGAAGCTGGTGGATAACCGGGACCGGGTCGAGTGGGAGGGGCAGAGTTCTTCGCCCTACGGCGTGGATTTCGCCCCCCGCAAGGGCCGCATTCCCAGTGCCATCTGGGTTGAGTGGTACGAGCTGATGCAGCAGCACCTTGAGTACTGTACCTTCAAGACCCCCGAGCAGATCCGCGACATTTGCGCCGCCCAGGGGCTCTTTCCCCAGGACGACATCATCCTCTACTGCTTCAAGGGTGCTAGGTCCTCCAACAGCTACGTAGCTCTCAAACTGGCCGGATTCGAGAAGGTGCGACTCTATCTCGGCTCCTGGAACGAATGGTCCCGCGACGAGCAGCTGCCGGTCGAAGGACCGTTCTGATCTGAATTCCACTATCATTTATTGTATCGTTCCCGCGCAGGCGCGAATCCAGGTCTTTTGTCTGTAAAACCTCTGGATGCCTGCCTGAGCGGGTATGATCGGTGCCCGTCCCAAGTCTCCCCTCTGGTTCATCCCGTTTCACCTTACCCCTAGCTCAGTTCATTATAGATACCACATTCTGGTTGATTTCATAACGCCGTTTGTGTAGAGTTTCTGTTTCAAAAAAAACGAGATTAGAGTTTGTTTTTTGGTTTAGCTGAATGGATATTTGATTAGTGGTTTTGTAATTAGGGGAAATTGGAGGGTTGATGATGAGTATAAAGAACAGGGGTTGCATTGCCGCCGCAACACTTGCGGCATCAGTGGTTTTGTTGGGAGGACCGGCTCTTGCCGATCAGGTGATTCTGGATAACCAAATCGTAGATGGCAGCGCCTGTGTGGGCACCGGCTGCGAGAACGGAGAAGAGTTCGGGTTCGATACCCTGCGCCTTGCAGAAGAGGATGTACGCATCAACTTCCGGGATACCAGCAGTACCGCTTCATTTCCGACCCAGGACTGGTCCATCGTCATCAACGATACCGACGCGACTGTGGGGGGGGAGGAGTATTTCGGCATCAGGGACGAAAACACCGGAGCCATAGTCTTTCGCGTCGATCCGGGGGACAACAGCTTCCACATTACCGGCGACACCGTCGAGGTGGGGCAAGCCGATGCTCCAAGGAGGCTGGTGAACGTAGCCGACGGGGTCGATCCGGGGGATGCGGTCAACTACGGCCAGTTCGAGCCGGTGCAGACGGCGCTGGAGGAGATGCTCGATCTCGGCACCAATTCTGGGGCCGCCATCTTCAACCTGGATGCTCGAGTCGATACTGCCGAGGCTGATCTTACCACCCTGGATGCCCGGGTAGGAGCCAACGAGGCCGGTATCAGCAGCCTGGCCGACCAGATCCAGGGCATGGGTTCCACCGGGGACGGTGGGGCAGAGCCTCCCGTGGCGGCGTCGGCTACCGGTACCGGCAGCACGGCTTTCGGCCTTGGGGCCTCGGCCAAGACCCGGGATACGGCCATCGGCTTCAACGCCACCGTCACTGCCGACGGCAGCGTTGCCACCGGCGCCAACACCCTGGTGGAATCGCAGAATGCCGTGGCCGTCGGGGCCGACTCCCACGTGG
>JAAXQG010000238.1 GCA_012974445.1 Desulfuromonadales bacterium | reverse complement strand
AGATGTGTATAAGAGACAGCACCTTGGTGGGGCCGTGAGTCGAGTCGCGCCGGACGCGACCGCGGCGCGAATGGCCTCCAACACTTTCCTGCGATGAGCGGGATACAGGTTGGTGGAAAGATGGAAGGTCCCGTCCTCTAGCGGCATCCCTTCGTAAAGACGCCTGGCCTGAGGTTTGGTCGAGACAATGCACAGCACCTGTTTCTCTTCCTGAAGTCGACTGCTAAGCTCTTCCTCGGTCTGCTTCCCTAGAAAGAAAACTTCCGTACGAGAAAAAGCCTGAAACAGGGCAGCCGGATCGTCGATGATTTCCTGGATCTGACTTTTGGGCAAATGGACACGGGGGCTTTTCAATTCATCGAGGGCGGGCTGAGTGGCGGTACAGAGAAGAACCGTGCAACCGTAATGTTCGACCAGCTCCTTCAAGGCGGCGAGACAGGCTTCAAGATAGACCGTCGGTATGGCTTGGGCTTCGTCGAGAACAATGACGCTTCCAGCGACATTATGGAGCTTCCGACAACGGGAGGGTTTGTTGCTGAAAAGCGATTCGAAAAGCTGGACGTTGGTGGTCACCACGAGCGGTGCATCCCAGTTCTCACTCGCCAGCCCGCGACGTCGTTCATAGGGAGCTTCTTCCGGCGCGTCGCTTTCCTTGTAGTTACAGTGATGCTCCAGAACGGAGTCCTTCCCCAGAATATCCTGAAAAACTCTGGCGTTCTGCTCAATGATGGAGGTGAAGGGAATGGCATAGATGACCCGGCTAAGCCCGTGTTTCTCGGCATGGCGCAGAGCAAAGGCCAGAGAGGAGAGAGTTTTCCCGCCTCCTGTGGGAACGGTGAGAGAGTAAAATCCGGGCGGCCCCTCCGCTTTTTCAAGACTCTGGGTGAGGATGCATTGCCGATGTTGGTTGACAGGGGTCGGGGGCGCATATTTCACTTTTTGATGCAAGGCATCCAGGAGTTTTTTTTGCAGCTCGGCAAAAGAACTCGCTTCCGCATCGGTGGAACGCAGTGCCGCCTTCTCCGGCGAACAGAATGCCTCGGTATCGAGAAAATCGGCGTCGACCAGACATGAAAATACCATTCGGGTAAAGAAAGAGAGACTGAATCCTCCAAGCTCTCTCGAAAGACGAAAAGGGAGGCTCAGCTCTTGTGGCGTATCTGCACAGAGCAGGGTAACGGTATCATTTGATACTTTTCCCCATTTCAGTCGATAGTGCAGCTGCGATTCCTGCTCGCCACCATCGGGCAGACCCCCGTGATGACCGCTGATCGCGTAGGAGAGAAGGAGCCCAAGGCGACCGCAATGCTCAGCCGCTATTCGGGCCCCAAAACTGGAGTGATCGACCCGCGCCGGACTGCCTTCAAGTCGATGCTGGAACGCTTCGCAGGCTTTTCCTGCATCGTGGCAAAGGCCCGCCATCTTCCCCCAGGGCCTGGCATCGAATCTTGCCGCGAAGGTCTCAGCGAGGTCGGCAACGTTTTCCAGATGACCAATCAGGGTTTGCCAGTCGGTCTTATCTTGTGAGACCGTCGAGTGGGCATAATAATCCATTGACTACTCACCTATCTTTCGTGAATTCTTGCCCACAAGTTTTCCATGATCAGCCACCCTACCCCCGCTCCTCGGTCAGATCCTGTCCGGTAAGTTTAAATAATTTTATACCCCGTAGATTTTCCCCATTTTCTCGATCCCCCTTGTCACCTCTTCCCTCAGCTCGCAACAGAGCAAAGGGAATGTTACAGAAAATCTATACTTAACTAAAGGCAATATATTAATCACTACTGACCATCCCCGGATTCACATGAACATAATGGCTATTTCGATCGAACAGAAGCAAGGCAGGACTCACCCCACTCTCAGCCTCTCTCCCCTTCCCCCCTTTCCTGCACCCGTCGATTCTGCTAGTGTTTTCAGGTCTCTTTCATCTTCTAGGACCTTCATGGAAACCACGACGCTCGAATTGTTC
>JAAXQG010000194.1 GCA_012974445.1 Desulfuromonadales bacterium | reverse complement strand
GCGTCTGTCGCGGGAGGTAAATCCCCGGCCAATATCGGCGCCAGGTTGCCTGCGTCGATAAAAACTTTGCCTGAACCTACAAATGTCGCGTTTTCTATGATGTTAGGACTCCCGGCTGCTCCCCCAAGATCCACCCCTGCAGGCCCTTCTATGCGGAAAAAATTTGTGTCAAAGGGACTTCCGAGTATCGTTGAGAAAACATTGGGGTTGGCCACGTAGAAATTCCCAGCATTTTCAATAACCGTCTGATCTGCATACAGAAACGGGCCGATACTGCCCGCCAAAGCTCCGGCGAATGGATTGAGAATGCCGATGTCTTCGGTGACATTGATTCCTTTGGCAAGAACCGACAGATCGGTAGGATCAGCACCGGGTAGCCCAAGATCAGCTTCAGTTACCACAAATTCCTGAGGGCCATTACTGAAGGGATGCGTCACGATGTAAGTTCCTGTCACCGGGACGTCGACCCGTATGCGAACCCGGGCAAAAGAAGTCTCGTTTCCGGCTTCAATGACCTCGGGGTTAAAAGCGGCCTCAAGAGCCAGAACCAGCAACGCCCCGCCACCCGCCGGAAGCTGTGGACTGACAGGTATTGCCATCGACGTTTCAGCACTCCACCAGAAGGCTTCAGGCCCGAAGTTTTCCGTAATTGGTCCGATTGGGTTTGGAAATCGGATAGCATTCCCGGGCTCAGGGTTCTCAAGCAGGCACATTCCGTTCTGATCCAGGCAGAGTTCAATGTGCAGCCCGGTTGTATCCGAATACCAAACTGGAAAGGCACCTGAGACTGCAGCGACTCCTGCTGGGCCCTCGGTCTGGAGAGCTGCCTGGCCAGGATGGGCAAAACTCAGCGCCAGGAGCAAAGTTGGAAGTATGAGGTAGTTTTTTTTGAACATGACAGGTCCTCCTTTTGAATACGCCGCAGACCCGAGAGTTTAGCGGTCGAGTCGCTCTTAGATGAATTAAATCCCTGACACCTGAACCGGTCGCTTGAGAGAGCCCGGCGGAACGATTTTTTTGGTGACCTGATTGACAGCTTCACCTCGTCGCATGAAAGCGTAGCCCAGGCGTCTGTTTCGTCAAGTCGGGATAGTGGTGATTTTTCAATGAGGGGATATTCTGGTCAAGAATCAGGTGAAACCTTATGTCCTTGATTGTGGTGCGAAAATTAATGGGGAGAAAATTTGACATGGTCTGTTTTCTTGATATTGATTGGTGCGAGAGAGTCACGGCGAAAGGAAGTTTCGTGCTTGTCGATAAATGTGAGGTGAAGGGTCGATCGTCCTTCCAGCTCAGGATTTATTGATACGAATCCAACAGAACGCGAGCGTGAGGATAGCGGCATCATTCGAACGCTTAGAACAATTTGACTCAGGAGGATATTATGAAAAAGCTTTGGCTCTTTTTGGTAGTGTGCATAGCGGCAGCATCCCTGACACTCTCTGCCTGCGGCGGAGGAGGTGGTGGCGGAGGCGCACCTGTTGTCGATGCTGATGGTGATGGTCTGAATTCGAACATTGATCCCAACGATAATGACGCGAGCGTTTTTGTCACTGCCACTGATGTTCTGTCTCCCTTGGGAGTCGCAATGAATGCCGACCCTGCTCTTAAGGGTGAACTTTTTAGTTCCCCCTCGGCAGTTTCCAATGCTGTCGCAACGGAAACACTGGTTGTTGGGGTCAGAGATACCGCTAGTGGCATGCTTCAGGCGACCGCCTGGATGGCTGATACCGTAAATGCGACAGCCACGCGGGGGGATCTGGTCGACCTAGACCCCGCTGCAGGCTTTTCTGCAGCCTATGGGGTGAATGATAATGGGGTCATTGTGGGTGAGTCGACCGATACCGCTGTTACGCCAGCCTTCCTGCCCGTTCTTTGGACCGACAAGGATACCGTTGCAGTATCTCTTGGTCTTGGAACTGGGACCGCGGTTGGCGGGGCAGCTTATTCAATCAATGCCGGCGGTCTGATTGTTGGTGAATTGACTGAGACTGATGGGACGACCACCGCCGCGCTCTGGGTCAGAGACAATGCAGGAGTCGTGACTGGACCGACACCTTTGACCACCACGGATCCTCTTGTCACTTTTGTCAGTATTTCAAGCAGTGCTTATTTCGTGGATGATCTCGGCAACATTGTAGGAGAGGCAACGGAGGCAAACGGCACATCGCATGCTGTGATGTGGACAGCTCCGGCTGGTACGCAGGCAAGCTTCACTGATCTACTGGAGACGGGTGGAGAGCTCGGCAGTGTGGCATATGGAATCAACAGCCTGGGGCAAATCGTGGGAGAGTATGAAAACCTCTCCGGTGTCCATGCGGCCATCTGGACTGTTAATCAGGGAGTGGTCAGTCGGATTGATCTTGACGCTACTACATCGACGTTCAGTTCTTCGGCTTTCGCCATCAGTGAAACGGCTGCACCGCAGATTATCGGTCAGGTCGGCAGTGCCCCCGTTTTATGGGACAGCCGCACAGCGGTCCCCACGACATTTCAAACCCTGATGCCTTCAAGAGGGGCGACTGATTCTCAGCTTCATGACTTGAATGACGAGGGTGTGGTAGTCGGAATTGCAGACAATCAGATTTTCGTGACCCTGGTCCAGTAGCATTACTTATCTCTTCACAAAAAAATGGGTCTGGCTTGCGCCGGGCCCTTTTTGTGTGAAAGCTTCCGGGAGACGCACTTTTAATTTATTGCTTAGGGCGGCGCTGGGTTAAAATGGAGACCTGATCGAAAGATTAAGATTTCACCGCCCTAGGATCATTCTTCTCATGTCACAGCAACTATTGCCCTGGAACGCCGATACCTTCCCCCTCATGCTCGCTCCCATGCAGGGACTCACGAACCGCGCTTTGCGGGAAGTCTATATCGATTGGGTTTGCCCCGATGTGGTCTTTACCGAATTTGTCCGGGTGCGTCCGGGTTCCCAGAAAGTGCTGTCCCGGGTCGATGAACTCGAGATTCAAAGCGCTTCGCCCCGGTCCCCTTTAATCGTTCAGTTGATCGGTTCCGATCTCGAGGCCTTGACCTCAACGGCTCAGGTCTCACAACAGCTCGGAACGAAGCACATTAATCTGAACATGGGCTGCCCCTTCGGGCGCATGTCTTCCAGTGCTGCGGGCGGTGGGCTGATGAGGGATGTGGAAAAACTTCCGAAACTGCTCAGGGGGCTCAGGGATTGTACTCAGGGTAGTTTTTCGGTGAAGCTGCGCTCCGGCTACAGTGATCCGAGGCAGATCTTTTCCCTGCTCCCCCTTATGGAGGATTGCGGGGTGGATTTTCTGATTCTCCATCCCCGCACCGTTGAGCAGAAATACGAGGGGCAGGCTGATCATGGGATAACCGCTGAGGTCGTGAGCAGAACTTCTCTGCCGGTGATCGCCAACGGGGACATCCGTACGGCGGCGCAGGCCCAAAAGGTCAGAGAACTGACCGGGGCTTCGGGGTTGATGCTGGGGCGAGGCGCCATAGGAGATCCGCTGCTTTTCTCGCGCATCCGTGGCCAGGCTGATCCCAAGCCGAGCGATGCCCGGCGTAGAGCTGAGCTGTCCGCCCTTTTTAGAAAGCTTGCTCCCGGTTACCAGGAGCTCTTTTGTGGAGATACGCAGGTACTGAACAAATTGAAGGGTATTCTTGCATCGGTAGAGGGGGAAGGGCAGGTGCCTTGGGTGAAGGGCCTTAAGAGGTCCAGCACCCTCGAAGCCTTTGTTGCCCGGTTGGGTTATTGATTTTCGGAAACCTGTAGATAGAAAAAAGTTTACTCTGACTTCCCCTCCCCTCGCGGGAGGGGGAGATTTCATGATACGAAGACAGGTCAGCTCTGCAGCAGGGTATGTTCCAGCAGGATTTTAGCCCCGATCAGCAGCAGCACAATCCCCCCCATGATCTCGACTCTTTTCCCCCAGAGGGCGCCCGCCCTCTTGCCCAGCAGCATTCCGACTACGGTAAAGACTCCCGCAACCAGTCCGATGACCAGGGCCGGCATCCAGATGTCGACGCGCAACATGGCCAGAGACAGGCCCACGGCCAGGGCGTCTATGCTGGTGGCGATGGAGAGCATGACCAGCGTCCAGCCGCGGGTCGGGTCATTGGGCTGTTTGTCTTCATCATCATCCAGGGCCTCACGAATCATCTTTCCGCCGACGAGGGCCAGCAGGACGAAGGCGATCCAGTGATCATAGGCGCTGATGTACGTCTGAATTGTCAGCCCCGCAAGCCAGCCCACCACCGGCATGAGGGCCTGAAAGAGGCCGAAGTGAAAGCCCAGTCGAAAGAGGTGGCGTGATGTCAGGGGGGATAGAGCAAGCCCTGCCGCCAGGGCCACGGCAAAAGCATCCATGGCCAGGGCGACAGAGATTCCCAGTAGAGTAAGAGTGTCCATTGAATATTAAATTTTATCAGGCTGCAGCGAGCTTGGTGACGGATTCAATAATGACAGCCTCGGTGGGAACGTCCTGATGAAAGCCTTGAGTTCCCGTCGCGACCTTTGCGATGGCATTGACGACATCCAGCCCTTCGGTAACGGCACCGAAGACGGCGTAGCCGTATCCTGAGGGGGAGGGATCGCGAAAATTGAGGAAGTCGTTGTCCACCAGATTGATGAAAAACTGGCTGGTGGCGCTGTCAACAACCTGGGTGCGAGCCATGGCGAGGGTGCCCCGATTGTTTTTCAGGCCATTGTCGGCCTCGTTCTTGACCTGGGGAAGGGTTTTCTTCTGCTGCATGTCGGGAGTAAATCCCCCCCCCTGGAGCATGAAGTTTCCGATCACGCGGTGGAAAATAGTCCCGTCATAGAAGCCGTCTTCGACATAGCGCAGGATGTTTTCCACCGTCTTGGGGGCCTTGTCGGCAAAGAGTTCAATGGTGATCACACCGTGGGAGGTCTTCATTTGCAATTGGGGATTGGGGGTACTCATCGTTGGGCTCCTTAAAGCTTTCAGGTCAGGGTCGAAAACGTGGGCGCAAAATAGCATGAGGGGTAAATCTGTTCAAGTCAGCAGTGTTTGCCAGGCAGCTCAGATGGATTATGAACATGCCTGTTTTCTATGCAGTACGCTTGAACCGACTGAAATTATGGTCTTAATTAGAGAGTCATCCCAACCTTTGAACAGGGTTGTACACAGATGGTGTGGATGCAAAACGGGGCGCATAAAGCGCCCCGTCAGAAGTTATGAAAACGAGTCCCGGTCAGAAACTGCCCGAAGGGATGCCGTAAGGAACAGCCGGAAGGCCGAGGAGGGACTTTTCGTTGAGCCCCAAAGGAATGGCGTAATCGTGGGAGGACAGAATGCGGTTGTCGGTGGTCTGAATCAGGCGGATCGTCGCATAGATCATCTCGGCGGCAACGGCATAGGTTCCCGTCAAGACCACGTCGATGTCATGCTCGGTGGTCAGATTCTGAATCTCCCGGGAGAGGATAAACTCACCCTTGCGGCTCTCGATCAGTACGCTGTTGCGCAGCTTGAGTTCGAGAACGGGGTGCCCCTGTGCGAAGAGGGCCGAAGAAAGTTGTTCGGCCGTCATGCGCCCCCAAGTCGTCGTGCTGGTGAGATCGTCGATGTTGACCAGGCTGGTCACAAGGATCGGCTTGTGCGACGACAGGGGGGCCTGAAGGAGCTCAAGGAGTGATGCCGCAGCCCTGTGATTAAGCTGGATCAGGTTGTTTGCCCGGGCGGGCTGGTAGGTGGACTTGTGGGCGCAGCCAAATATCAAAGCCGTGAGGCTGAGCAGAAAAAGCAGCTTGAATGTTCTGGTCATGGTCGGAGCGATTCCTCTTTAGCGGTCTTGAATTTTCATGGAAGAACCAGGAGCGAAGAACCCGGTACCACGTTCCCCCACGTCGAGGAGCAGACTTTCTCTCAGAATATACTTGAACCCGTCCTGAAGGGTCACGTTGATCAAGACCTCTTCCGGGGAAATAATCTGGGCATTGAATTTGATAAACAGAGCATTGGATCGGCTTTCGCTGACGCCCACACCCTCCTTGACCAGCTCGGTTGCCAGGATTTCAGAAAATGCCCTGCTGAAAGGGGTGCTCTGTTCGCCGGGGAGAATGAATATGGACTTTTCAGCTCCCATCTCAGGCATAGCCAGGTCTTTAGTCTGGCTGGCGACGATCGGTGCAAGCTCTTCCCAGGATCTTACCGAGGCTGACAGTTTCAACTTTTGTTGCGCCTCCAGAGGTTTTGCCGGGGAGCAGGCACTCAGGATCGCAGCGAAGAGAAGTGAGGCGATGAGAACAGGTTTCATAAAGCGTAGCTCCAGTGCGTCTGATCGAGACCGCAAATATTGCTTTTAAAGCAAACAGGTCACAATAGATAAGGGATTAGAATGTCGATAAAATTATACGATTACCTTCCGAATATCAAGGGCTTTTCCCATTGTCCCGGGTTTCCTCTCAGGTGCAAACCTGGTTGCGCCCGGCCTTTTTGGCCCGGTAAAGCGCTTCATCGGCACTCTTGAGGATCTGCTCCGGTTTAACCCCCCCGGTTTTCCTGTCGGAAACGCCGATACTGATGGTGACGCTCAGCGGTGCAGGGGCCATCTGCTTTTTATCGATGGTCTTGGGGCGCTTTTTTGGCCGGTCATTTCCTCTGGGGTAAAAACGCGCTTCAGCCACGCTTTCACGAAGCTGTTCCAGATGATCTATCACCTCATCGGTGTTTTTCCTCGCAAACACCACCGTGAACTCCTCTCCGCCGTAACGGAAGGTCCTGCCCCCTCCGGTCACAGCGGCAAGTTTACCCGCCACCATTTTAAGCACCTGGTCGCCCACGTCATGGCCGTGGGTATCGTTGAATTTCTTGAAATGATCGATATCCAGCATCGCCAGGGCATATCGGCTGCCCTGCCGGTCCAGCAGCTCATTGAGCGCCCGACGGCCGTGCAGCCCCGTCAGTTCGTCACGGTACGCCATGGCGTGGGAACTCTCCACGACTCCCAGCACCAGCAGCAGGCCAGCTACGGAGAGACTTCGGGTGGCAGCCTCGGGCACCGTGGCCTGCAATGCCAGAAAGACGGCCGGCATGGCCCAGAGCAGGCTTCCTTCGAAGGCGGCCGGGCTCCGGAAGTAGCGCCAGGCAAGCAGGGCGATGGCCCCAAGAAAGCTCAGATGCGAGAGCTGCGGCAGAGCGTTCAGCGTCGCTGACGGCAGCAGGGGACTATCGAGAAACCCCAGGGCCCGAGGCAGATCGTTGTGATGCAGCCAGGCGACGGTCAGTACCTGAGCGAGCAGGGCTGAGCCATAGAGCATCGAGCGCGGATTGATCATCCCCCTCTCCCGAAACAGGGAGACGAGCAGAAAGTTGACCGGCAGCAGCGTTGCGGCGGCGCCCAGCAGGAACCGACCCGAATCGCCTTCGGGCAGATGATGAAGCAACAGGTTGCAACCCACCAGCAGGATTGCAAACCACAGCAGCCTTGAGCGGTTGAAACGCCAGCCCAGAAAGAGCGCGCCCCCCAGCACCACCCAGGGGAAGACTGGGAGAAAGGGGCGCATGGCCTCGGGTAGTTCCGGGCGGGAGAAGAGGTAGAGCAGTCCCAGGCAGACCAGCGCGTTGGGCAGGATGAAGGGGTAAATCAGTTTTCGTACCAGCAAATTCAATGTCATGAAGCTCCACGAAGGGCGGTTAAACATTAGCGTTGATCCGCAAGGGAAAGATTCAGCAACTTTCAAGGACAAAATACTGCCCCTTCGAAGAGAATGGAACGTCTTTTTTTGTAAAAACGCTATCCACCTTTCTCTGCCTTCAGGTGAGGCTCCAATCCTGTGAAGGGGTTGATAAATACAAAAAGTAGAGGATAATCGGATAGATGCCGTCAGCGCAGTTGTCGATTCATTATCCCCTCGGCCAGTGTTTTCTGGAGGGAGTGCTATTCCCCTCTTTTTCTCTGTGTGACCGAACCCAGGAGTCGTTATGGCCCTACCCGATAGGTGCAACAGCGCTGACAGTGAAAACAGGTTCATATATGTCGTCGGAACCAGAAACTTTGAGAATGAACTCCTGGCCTTTTTCCTGAACGTAAAGCTGGAATACCGCATTCTTATCCTGGACGAAATAGAGACTGTGCCATCAGGGGGCAGGGAAGATGATGATCGCTGGGATTTTATTCTCTATGACTGCATGGGAATGAGGGGTGAAGAGATTCTGGTGCGGCTCGAGTCGATGGATGGGGGAATGTTTTCGACCAAATTGGTGATCCTCTTTAATCTGAGGGATAACCTGAATATCGAAGCTTCAGCCATAAAATTTGGAGCCAGAGGCTTTTTTTACGAGACCGATACCCTGGATATACTGCTCAAGGGGTTTCAGAGAGTCTACGAGGGTGACCTCTGGATCTCCCGGGAGAAAATAACCGAGTGTCTCCTCCGAGGGGGAGACATGAAGCCTGTGTTCAAGAAAGATCGGATGGGAATGACACCGCGGGAGCTGGAAATCCTGAATTTGCTCGCAACGGGAAGTACCAACGAAAAGATTTCGGACCAGCTCTGCATCAGTCCCCACACGGTCAAGACGCATGTCTACAATCTTTTCAAGAAGATCAAGGTTCACAACCGCCTTCAGGCCGCTCTCTGGGTGGAAAGAAACTTATAGCCTCAAAACTTCAGCCTTCTCTCACCTTTGTTTTGACTACTCATCTCTTGTCCCATCCGGAGCGACCTTGTCCCCGTGCGAAATTCTCGAAAATAAGCAAACAGATCCTCTACGAAAATAATCCTAGTTCGGGGTGTCAGATCTACGATTCTTCTCAGCCTGTCGGCCTACCGTACATTGCCGTAAATACGAAACCAAATACTGCGACTGTTCGATTGTTGTTTTGTAGGCGACCTCTAACCTTGTATGGAGCAAATATGACCAGCCTATTGACTTCGATGCCAGCACTCTTCTAGGCAGCCTTTTAGTCGAAATGGCAGTTGCAAGGGCAGCCCCCTGTGCTCCACAGATCGAAAAAGAACTTTCCGGGAAGGAGACCGGCCATGATCATCAATCTTCTCATCGCCTGTCGAATCCACCTCTTTGCTGTCGCCATGAAACAGCTCCTGGAAAAGGAGGTCGAACTCAATGTTTGCGGAACTTTCTCCGGTGAGGATGACCTGGATGCGATTGCGCAGATGCCCGCGGATATACTGCTCGCCGACCATGATATCTGCCTTGGGTTGCTCAGCAGATTATCCTGGAGCGAAGCACCGAAAATTCTGTTTATTAATGATGCCTCCTATTTTTCTACCACCGGCGGCGACCTCCGGGAGATGGTGTCCAGAGGGCTGGCTGGCATTCTGCCGAACGGCTCCGATCTCAAAATGCTCATGAAGGCGATCCGATCGGTTCATGCCGGGGATCTTTGGCTGGATCACAGGACGATAAAGACCTCTCTCTGTTCCAGAGACAATAATAAAAAATTTGTCCATCTCACTCAAAAAGAAACACAGGTCTGTGATCTTCTCTGCGCCGGGCACAGCAACAAGGAGATCGCCCAGAGCCTCTTCATCAGCGTCCAGACGGTCAAGTCCCACTGTAACCGGCTCTACAAGAAGTTCGGCGTATCCAACAGGGTCAAGCTGACCCTCTGCATCGGCCGAAAACGACCCGAGAATCCGCTTTTATCTCCATTCCCCTAGTGCCCGTGCGGCTAATTCCATCTTTTAAATTCCTGCCTTATGCGGTGCTGCCTGGCCTGCGTTGACAACCCCTTAGCTACGCCCAAAATGTCTCTGAATTCATTGACAGGCCCCACCGCAGGGGAGACTAGGTGTCTGCTCATGAAACGTCCGGCAGTCTCCTGGCAACTCATTGGACCTGAACCTTAGTATGAAGTTTCTATGCAACCTTTCCCTTCGCAATTTCAACCCCTTGGGTCATTGTTGCCATTGGTTGGCTAGCTACAATGTGACTCAGCCAAGGGGGATGAAGACCCCGGGGAAAAGGCAGCTCAGAAGGACTTTGAGCTACCCAAATCATCGTGACGGATCATCGACAGGGCAGGGCATGGCCACAGGGATTTTCAGGAGCCTCTAGGCTTCAGGCAATCCTGCCAGAGCGATGGAATCTTTCAACAGGGGGCGACCCGAAGGGGAAGGGGGCGATATTCCAGCAGGGTTGTCTATGGCAAGGGGAGCCACACGGGGGCAGGTAGATGGACAACAGTTTATCCCGGTGGCAGTTTTGGGACGCTGAGAGAGTGAGGAGAAGAAGGAGAATCGTGATGAGAGCATTGATTATTGCTTTAGCTTTGGTAGGTTTTTTAGCAGCGCC
>JAAXQG010000076.1 GCA_012974445.1 Desulfuromonadales bacterium | reverse complement strand
CATTGCAGATATCACAAGTTCGCCTGATGTTTGAATATGTTGGAGATATCTGAAATCTATCGGTCAAGATCAGCAGCGGCCTTTAGGCCATCTGCTGCATCGTCTTGTAAGACGACGCAAGCTTGCAGCTCCACGCACCTACTTCTATAGGGCACTTCCTTTCGATAGGACCACCCCGACATCCTTCGCGTATTGGTCCCAGGCAGCTTTCAGTTCTTTCAGAATAGCAGGCTGTTCTTTAGAAAGATCGCGTGTCTCTCCGGGATCTTCTGTCACGTTGAAGAGCTGCCATGTTGCAGGTCCAAATGGCTTGGCCACTAGCACCGCTTTGTAGTCACCCTTGCGCAGCCACTTCCCATTCATCATTTCGCCCCCAATGAGGGCGTCTTTTGCGTAAGTGTTTTCTTGGGAGCCGGACGTGACACCGGCGAGCGACCGGCCCCGCATTGGCTTCACGTTCCGTCCTCGGAATTTCTCGGGATGCTCAAGTTTGGTAAGTTCAAGTATCGTGGGCATGATATCTGTCACATAGGCAAAAGAGTCAACCTGCCGTGCGCCTTTGACTCCGGGAGCTGCAATGATCAGGGGAGTGTGAATCCCGCCCTCTCCTACGGTCAGCTTGAAATAGTCCAGCGGTCCGGCGCTGGCGCACGCCCAACCAATACCGATTCCAACAAAGGATCCGGGACGACCGATGTTTTCGAGGCTGTTATCGAAATGCTTCATCCACTCGCTACCGGCATTGCCTGGGTATTCGTCACTGTACCAAGGATTCGGCCCATTATCGGATGTAAAGATGATGATGGTGTTGTCGTACTCGCCGATATCTTTGAGGAAGTGAATGACCCGCCCAATGTTGTAGTCCATGTATTCTATCATACCGGCATAGGCCTCCATGGTCCGTGATTCCAGGGCCTTCTTTTCGCTGCTCAACGAATCCCAGGGCTTCGCTTTAGGATGAAGGCCCGGTGCGGGGGAACTCTTAGGGATTAGCCCCACTCGCTTTGCGCCAGCTATCCGCCTGGTCTTGAGGGCTTCGTACCCATCGTCGTATTGGCCCCGATACTTGCTGAGCCACGGCTCTGGCACATGGATCGGATCATGCGCAGCCGTGGGAGCGAAATACGCCAGGAACGGTTTACCGTCTCCCCGGTTCTCCCGGATTGCGTTGATCAAAAAATCGGCGTAACTCCGACTGGAGTAGAAATCTCGAGGGAGTTCATGAAGTTCTTTGCCATCCATTGAATATTTCGCGATCGGCTGAGCCTCTGCCTGAAGTCCGGCCATGTCGCTCCAATGGCTGGCCCCGCCCTGGAGCATGCTGAATGATCGTTCAAATCCACGCGCATGTGGAAAATATTCGGGTCCGTCGTCGCCCAAGTGCCATTTACCGGCCATGTAAGTGTGATATCCGCCGTCGCGAAGCACCTCAGCGAGCGTTACGACCTGGTCATTCAGGTGTCCTTCGTAACCCGGTTTGCCTTTTTGCTCGGGCGTCAGCATCTCGGCCATGTTGCCGAGACCGGCAATGTGATTATCTGTACCGGTCATCAACATCGAGCGAGTCGGCGAGCAACTCACCGAAGTGTGGAAATTGCTGAACCGCACACCCTCCTCGGCCAGAACATCGAGGTGGGGTGTCTGAATCTCGCCTCCAAAACTTCCGATATCCGTGTAGCCCATATCATCACCCATAATGAGCAGGATATTGGGGACGGTCGCCAGAGATTCGTCTGCCGCAGACGACAGGGTCGCGAGTGCAAGGAGTATCACCAGCCCCAAGAATCCGACGCGAAGAGATGAGTCCTTCAAGATGCACATATGCTCAGTCCTTCCCTCTATCCTCTATCCGGTCGTCCGGCGCGGGTACCCCACAGCGCAAGGGCGTCGAATTCAGCGTCCCGAACGATCGCCTCGTGATCGGCTGGTTCGGTGTGGTTCGGGAAAGCTGAGGGTAGGTGCTCAGAGGAGCAGAGTCGCCAACCCCGCGAAAACAAATGGTGACCCGGG
>JAAXQG010000167.1 GCA_012974445.1 Desulfuromonadales bacterium | reverse complement strand
AGATGTGTATAAGAGACAGTCTATGTTCAGACCGAGTTCCGCGAGGACAACAACATCGGCTCTTTCGGCGTCTCCGACGGCGGCAACTCTGATTTTCAGCTTCTCGACGCGGTACTGCGCTTCAAGGCCAGCAACAAGCTCAATGTTTGGCTCGGCAAGTTCAAGTACAACTTCACTCGCGAGAACCTGGAGGCCTGCGAAGCGCCACTGACCCTCGATCGCAGTGTACTGATCCGGGCCCCTTACGTTGGCACCCGCGACAAAGGGGTGGCCGTCTGGGGCAATCTGTTCGACAACAAGTTCCAGTACCGGGCCGACGTCATGAACGGCCGCAACGATTCGGCTTCAAGCCCCAAGTCGAACCTGCGCTACTCGGTGCGCGGGCACGTCTCCCTGCTCGAGCCTGAGACCGGCTACGGTTACAAGGGCACCTACATGGGCGAGAAGACCGTTCTGACCCTCGGCGCCGGTTATCAGTTCGAAAATGACGTGGCCTTTGCCGATACTGTCGCCCAGACCGGTTCCGTCGACTACAGTGCCTGGACCGCCGATCTGTTCTTCGAGTATCCCGACTTCGATCTGGGCACCTTTACCTTCTCCGCCGCCTATACCGACTACGACCTGGATGACAGCTTCAAGAGCGCCAATCCCGATTCCGGGGCCATCGACCTCGCCGGTGAGAAGAACGGCAGCTATTTTAAGGCTGGCTACATGCTGCCCGATACTCCTCTGCAGCTCTTCACCCGGTACGAGAGCTGGTCTTTCGCTCAGCTTAACGGCGTGATTGACCAGGACGTGGAATGGCTCGGCGCCGGCTTCAACTACTATTTCCGTGATCAGGCTCTCAAGCTGACGATGGAGTATTCCCAGACCCAGTTCGATCGCGAGGTAGTTGGCAGCGAAGATTTCGATACCCTGACTGCGCAATTGCAGGTGAATTTTTAAGTTCCATCAACCAAATTAGGAGCCTTGAATGATGCTGAAAAAATCTCTTACTCTATTGTTGGCCCTGGTCCTGGTATCCGTTATGGCAACCGCCGTTCTGGCTTTTAAGGGACCGATCACCGCCGTCGATGGCGCCGTATTGACCATGACCGTCGACGGGCAGGTCCCCCCCTGGGTCGAGAAGGGCGCGTTGGCCAAGACCCTGGGCGGACTGGCCAAGATCAAGGCGGTCGACGGGCAGGAGCTCCAGATCAAGGTCAAGAAGTCGAAAGCCAAGAAGCTCAAGGTCGGTGAAGTCATCGAGGTGAAGCCCAAGTCGGTCGACCCCAGTCAGATGCTGCAAGGCTGCTGAGTTGTTGCCCCGCCCCCGGATGCTTCCGGGGGCGGGGCCTGCTCCCCGCGGGACCAGAGTTTTTTTGACTGGTTCTTAGAAAGAACGTTCGTTCGCATGTTCTCAGAAGGAGAAATGTTGTGATAAATAAATGCTCACGGAGAGGTTTCCTGAAGGTTTCCGGGGCGGCGACGGCAGGGTTGGCGGTTACGTCCCTCTGTCCCGACAAGTTCCTGCTCTGGGCAGAAGAGCAGGGCATGGTCAAGTCGACCCTGGTGCCGACTTACTGCGAGATGTGCTTCTGGAAGTGCGGAGCCTTCGCCAAGGTGATCAATGGCCGGGTGGTCAAGCTCGAGGGCAACCCGCTGCACCCCCATTGTTATGGACGCCTCTGCGCAAGGGGTAACGGCGGCCTGGGGCTGCTCTACGATCCCGATCGCCTGAAGAAGCCGCTGATCCGCACCGGCAAGCGGGGCGACGGCCAGTACCGCGAGGCCAGCTGGGAGGAGGCGCTGGACCTGGTGGCGCAGAAGATGACCGCGATCAAAGAGAAGTATGGTCCCGAATCGGTGGCTCTGTTCACCCACGGATCCCCTACCGCCCATTTCTTCCCGCTGCTCAAGGCCTTCGGCAGCCCCAATGTGGCGATGCCCTCTTCCGCCCAGTGTCGGGGGCCGCGGGTGGTCGCCTACGACCTGACCACCGGGGTCGACATCGGCTCTCCCGAGCGTCTCGACATGGTCAACAGCAAGGTGGTGGTGCTGATAGGCTCGCACCTGGGGGAGAACATGCACAGCTCTCAGGTGCATGATTTCACCGAGGCAATCTCCAGGGGTGCGAAATTCATCGTCGTTGACCCTCGTTTCTCCACCGCGGCAGGCAAGGCCCATACCTGGCTGCCGATCCGCCCCGCCACCGACATGGCGCTGCTGCTGTCCTGGATCCATATCATCCTCAAAGAGGGCTGGTACGACAAGGAATATGTCGCCAAGTACACCAACGGTTTCGAGGATATGCTCGGGGAATTTGACGAGTATACCCCCGAGTGGGCAGCCAAGGAGACCGATCTGCCAGCCGAACAGATCTACGAGACGGCTCGCCTGATCGCGCGCAACAGCCCGGCCGTGGCCATCCATCCGGGTCGTCATGTGACCTGGGACGGCCAGGATGTGCAGCGGCTGAGAGCCATCGTCATTTTGCAGGCGATCCTCGGCACCTGGGGCCGCAAGGGGGGCATCTATCTCCCCACCAAGGCGGGTCTGCAGCCGGTGCCGCCGCCCAAGGCCTTCCCCAAGCCGACCCAGAAGCCCCTCAATACCGGGGATTTTCCCTTCCCGGGGTACGCAGGGGTGACCAACGCGGTGCGCGAGTCGACCATCACCGAGAAGCCCTATCCGGTCAAGGCGTGGATCATCTCCGGCGTCAACCCGCTGGCGGCGCTGCCGAATCAGGACGAGACCAGGCAGGCCATCGACAACCTCGATCTGCTGGTGGCCATTGATGTCATGCCGATGGATACGACCATGCTGGCCGACGTCATTCTGCCCGAGTGTACTTATCTTGAGCGGCACGACGCCATCACGCCCCTGAAAGGGCGGGATCTGCGCGTAGCGATCAGGCAGCCAGCTATCGAGCCCATGTACGACTCCAAGCCCGCCTGGTGGATTGCTCGCGAACTAGGCCAGCGCCTGGGCCTGGAGGATTACTACCCCTGGGAAACCTACGAGGAGAAGCTCGAGGAAGACTGCCTGGTCTGGGATGTGGACTTCGACCAGCTCAAGAAGGAAGGAGTGGTCATCGTCTCCGATACCTCCAACCCCTATATCGGCCCCGGCAATGAACCGGTCTTCAAGACCGATTCAAAGAAGATCGAGCTCTACAGCGAAGCGCTGGAGATGGAGGATTTCGATCCGCTGCCGCGCTACCGGCGCAATGAGCAGCCTGCTGAAGGCGAGTTTCGCCTGCTTTACGGTCGCAGCCCGGTGCATACTTTCAGCCGTACTGCCAACAACCCGGTACTCAATGAGCTCTACCCGGAGAACGAGGTCTGGGTGAACGCCGATAAGGCTCGGGCCATGGGCCTCAAGAGCGGAGACTACGTGGCGGTCGTCAATCAGGACGGCGTTCGCAGCAACCGCATCAAGGTCAAGGCTACGGAGCGGATCCGGCAGGACTGTGTCTATATGGTGCACGGCTTCGGTCAAACCAGCAAGCGCCTGTCGCGGGCCTATCTCAAGGGGGCCGACGATCAGCAACTGATAACTAAGTATAAGGTTGACCCGATCTCAGGTGCTACCGGTATGCGGGTGAATTTTGTCAAGCTGGTGAAGGAGGCCTGAGATGCCGAACTATGCAATGGTGATCGATCAACGGCGCTGCGTCGGCTGTATGGCCTGCATCGCCGCCTGCAAGGCGGAAAATGAGGTACCACCGGCTCATTTCCGTACTCGCATCATCGAACGGGTGGAGGGGAAATTCCCCAAGTTGAGCATGGAGCACCGCTCGGAGCTCTGCATGCACTGCGACAACCCGCCCTGTGTCTACAACTGTCCGACCCGGGCTTCCTACAAGGATGGCAAGACCGGCATGGTGTTGCTTAACGAAAAGCGCTGCGTCGGCTGCAAGGCCTGCATCGCTGCCTGTCCTTACGATGCCCGCTATACCGATCCGAAGACCGGTGTCGTCGACAAGTGCACCTTTTGCTCTCACCGGGTCGAAAAAGGCCAGCTGCCCGCCTGTGCCACCACCTGCGTCGGTCGGTCGCGCATCTTCGGCGATCTGGACGACCCGAACAGTGAGGTTCGGCGGTTGTTGGCTGAGCATCCCAGTGAGGTGCTGCTCAAGAGTGCTGGCACCAAACCGCGGGTTTTCTACATCCGGCAATATGGGACCCCGAAATAGGAGACAGGAATCATGGAAATTACCGTAACCGGGGCCAACGCCCTGGCTTTTCCGAACTTGCTGGTCTGGGATTGGCGGGTTGCTCTCTACCTCTTTCTCGGCGGGCTCTCCGCCGGACTGGCGGTGATGGCGTCGGTCCTGCACCTCCGCAAGGGGGGCGCCCTGGCGCAAGGGGAGACGGCCCGATACATGGCGCCGATCTATGTCCCCATTATCCTCGGCATCGGCATGTTCTTCATCTTTCTCGATCTGTCGAACAAGCTGAACGTCTACTGGTTCTACCTCACCGTTCAGCCCCTCTCCCCCATGTCCTGGGGCTCCTGGGGGCTGCTGGTCTTCTTTCCGGTCAGTGGCCTGTTCGCATTGGCGACGCTGCCCGATGAGAAACTGCACTGGTTAAGGTTGCCGGTGCTGCAGAATCTGGCACGAACGCTGCGGCCCTATCTGCGATATCTCTGCTTCGCCAACTTGGGAATGGGGATTTTTATCGGTATCTACACCGGGGTGCTTCTCAGCTCGCTGATTGCCCGACCGTTGTGGAACTCGTCGATCCTTCCGGTGCTGTTTCTGATCTCTGCCCTTTCGGCGGGGGCGGCGCTGATGATCATGATCTCCAAGCGCAAGGAGGTGAAACTCTTCTTCACCCAGATCGATATACTGCTCATTGCCGCAGAGATGACCGTACTGCCCCTGTATTTCTATGGACAGTACACATCTTCCGAGGCACACCGGGCCTCCATCATGCCTTTTTTCGCCTTCACCAATGAGTACCTCTGGTACAGTTCGGCGATCATTCTCATCGGGGTGATCTTCCCCTTCGCCATGGTACTCAAGCTGCTGGAGGTCCGGGAAGGGCACGGGCATGAGCTGACCCGGGAGGCTCTGTTCAAGATGAACCTCAGCGCCGTGCTGGTGCTGGCGGGCAGCCTGATCATCCGCTTCGCCTTCGTCTATGCGGGGCAGCTGAGCCAATTCAGCTAGAGGCGTCTGGTGGCAGACAGGGGTTCATCTCTTGCGGGGAGTTTCCTGTAGTCTGAACAGCTTTTTTTCATTATACTTTTGTCCTGCGGCCAAGGGGGGAGAGGGTTTGCCTCCTCTTTCCCTTTGGCCGCTTTTTTCGTCTGAAACAACCTGATTCGGAGAATGAAGAGAACTTGTCAAGCTTGATACTGATGTTTGCGGCCTTGATGCTGCTGCCGGTGATAGGTTGCACCCAAACGGGGGCGAAACCCTCGGGTTGTCTCGCCTGTCACACCGGCATCGAGCATGTCTCCCCTAATCACTCCGGCTGCGTCGAATGTCATGGCGGAAACAGGCTGGAGGCGGATAAGGACAAGGCCCACCGAGGCATGTTCGGCGGCAAGAATCCCTCCGCCCCCGATAGTTGGGAGCAAAGCTGCGGAGCCTGCCATGCCTATCAACTGGCCCGGGTGCGTTCCAGTCTCATGTACACCAACACCGGCATCATCAAGAGCATCCAGGAGACATGGGAGGGGAATGACCCCCGCCTCTTCGCCACCCGTTCCGAGGAGGTCTTTGGTGCCGACGGAAAGCCGCTGCAACTGCAGGGCGTAGCTGATCTGGACAACCTCTCCGGCGAGCTCTATCGCAAGTTCTGCTCTCTGTGTCATATCGGTTTGGAGACCAACCAGGTCTATGCCGCCAGCCACGGGGCTGGCTGCGCTGCCTGTCATTTTCCCTACAACGACATCGCTACCTACGAAGGGCAGGACCCGACCATCAAGGGCCAGTGGCCCTATTCGGAGAGCCACGCCATGACCGCCCTGCCCGATAACCAGGTCTGTGGGCGCTGTCACAACCGCAGCGGGCGCATCGCTCTGTCCTACGAGGGCAAGCACGACGGCAACAACGGCCTGGTGCCCACCAGCGATGGACTGCCCGGCCCGGAGATGATCAGCGGCATGCGCAATGCCACCAGTATCAGCCCCGATATTCATTTCGAACGAGGGCTCGATTGCATCGATTGTCACACCTCTCGCGACATCATGGGAGACGGCTACGCCTATGAAAACATGTTTGACCAGATCGAGATCAGCTGCGAGGATTGTCATGGCAGCGCCGACGAGCCGCCGCGCTACCAGGCGATCGAGCGCGAAAATGATGAGGCTCTGCGCGAATCGAAGAACTATCCCCGGCCCATGCAGCAGGGGCAGGAGATGGTGCTGACCGCCAAGGGGCGCAAGTATTCCAATGTCTTTTGGGAGGATGGCAAGGTCTGGCTGCTCAGCAAACGAAGCGGCAAGCTGCACGAAAGTAAGGTCATCACCGGGACGCCGGAGCATAGAATAGCCGGTCACCAGCGGATGGAGTGCTACAGCTGCCATTCACGCACGGTGGTGCAGTGTTATGGATGTCATACCGAATACGATCAGAGTCAGATGGGGATGGATTTCATCAAGGGGAAGGAGACCCCGGGGCGCTTCAGCGAAACCGAAGACTACCGGAAGCTGTATCCCTTCCCCCTGGCCCTGAATCAGCGCGGCCGCGTCTCGCCGGTTACCCCTGGCTGCCAGACCTTCATCAGTGTCACCGATGGAGATGGTAACAAGGTTCGCGATGGGTATGTTGCCAAGTACAAGGGGAGCTCTCAGCTGCGCTTTGCCCCCTTTTACGGCCACAATACCGGCACCCGGGCCGTTGGCTGTCGCGAGTGCCACGGCAATCCCGCTTTTCTCGGCTTCGGCCAGCATGTGGTGGAAGGCAGCAGCATCGAGGGGACCCTGCTCTGTGAAAAATCGCAAACCAAGCCGCTGGACGGTTTCCTCAGTATGGATTTCGGCCGGGTGCGGGCCTACTCTGCCATCACCCGGGAAAATTCCAGGCCCTTAAGCGGTGCCGAGGTGAAGAGGGTACTGGCGGTAAACCAGTGCCTGGTCTGTCATGATGATCCCCGCGATCCGATCTATCAAAAGGAACTCGATTATCTTGAGCTTGATAACTGCCTTAACCGCACTTTGCCTGCTGCTCCTTAGCCCGCTTATGGCGACTGCGGCAGAAAACTGCAGCGACTGTCATCTGACCTCGCTGGCAGGGGCTCATACCGAACTGGCCTGCCAGAGCTGTCATGAGGGCAATGCCGAGCAATATGCCAACCCCTCCGCCAGCCGCACCGGGGCCAGCGGCTGCGTCGAATGCCACCAGGGCTATGCTGGCCTGTTTGACCAGGCCATGACCACCAGGGCCGCGGAGCGGCATTTCGTCGCCCGGAGCTACGGCGGGGTAGATCCCCAATTTTTTGAGAAGAACTGTAACTCCTGCCACGTCAGTGACTGTCTCGACTGTCATGGCGGGGACGGCCATCGCATCGCCCGCCCCGACCGGTCAGCCTGTGCCAGTTGTCACAAGGGCTACTATGTCGGCATGGATTACTATGGCAAGGCGCCCCGGGAAGACAGCCTTCGTTACCAGCGGGGGGAGACCTTTGCCGGAGAGACCTTTCTCAAGATGCAGCCCGATCTCCACTCTGAAATAGGAATGGAGTGCGCCGATTGCCACTCCATGCAGAGCCTGGTTGCCGGCGAGAAGTCGTCCAAGAGCTGCCGTGACTGCCACCAGCCCGACCTTGCCGTGATCGAGCATGGCATCGCCGCCCATCTGGAAAAAATGGAGTGTTACGCCTGCCATTCGGCCTGGGCCCCGCAGGAGTATGGAACCTTTTTTATCCGTCTGGTAGACAGTCCGGCCAGTGAATATTTCCGAGTCCGGCGTGAGCCCGGCAGTGAGTATGTCAAGAGCGCTTACCTGAAAAAACAGGATGCTCCCCCCCTGGGACTCAACGCCAGCGGCCTGGTCAGCCCCATCCGGCCGCAGTTTATCAGCTATTTCTCCGATATTCGTGAGGGGGATGTGGTGGGGGAAGAGAATCGCCTGCTGGCCGCCGAGTGGAAGGCCTTCTTCCCTCACACGGTACGCAGTGGGACCCCCATGTGCGAAGGCTGCCACGGCAATGCCCGGCGCTTTATACTGGAGCCGGAACAGGACCGGATTTATCAATTGCAGAAGGACGGCATGAGTCTGCCCTCCTTCTGGGGCCGCACCGGCCAGCGGGTGGTCAATGGTGCCTTTATGCCGCCGGAGCGGTTTGAAGCAATGTCGTCGAAGAGTGCTGAATTTACCCGAGCCTATGTGGAAAAATGGAAAACACTGGTCGAGAACGTCGAAAGTTCCTCAAGTCAATAGGCTGGGCCGGAGCCTGTGCCCTGCTGTTGTGGCGCTTCCTGGTGCCGCCGAAGCGCTCCCAGAGCAAGCCGCTGCTGCGGGTACGCAGGGATGAGCTGCCGGCCAACGGGGCCCTGATCTACCGGGAGGCACGGGTGGCCGTGCTGCAGAGCGAAGGCAGCATCTATGCCCTCAGCCTGGTCTGCACCCATCTCGGCTGCACGGTTGGGGTCTCTCCGACGGAGCTGGTCTGCCCCTGCCACGGCAGCGTCTTCGATCGTCAGGGCCGGGTGCAGAAGGGGCCGGCGCAGCATGATCTGCAGCGCCTGACCCTGGAGGAACAGGGGGAAACTCTGGTGGTGATGGCATGAATAACGACGGTCCGGTCAAGGACTTCATCAGGCATCTCTTTCCGCGGGTGGTGCTGGAGCGCAATCTGCGCCTGCGCTACACCTTCTGCCTCGGTGGCCTGGCCTTCACCGCCCTGCTGCTGTTGCTGCTGACTGGCGCACTGCTCATCTTCTACTACCAGCCCACCGCCGAGGGAGCCTTCCGCTCCATCCTCTACCTGGAGACGGAGGTGCCCGGCGGCTGGTATGTGCGCAACCTGCACCGATTGGCTTCGGATGCCTTTCTGGTGCTGCTCTTCCTGCACTGTCTGCGGGTCGTTCTGACCGGAGCTTACCGGCGGCCGCGAGAGCTCAACTGGCTCATCGGCATGGCCCTGCTCTGCCTGTCGCTCTTCGAGGCCTACACCGGCTATCTGCTCCCCATGGACCAGCTGGCGCTCTGGGCCACCGTAACCGGCATGGAACTGCTGACGATGATCCCGGGGGGCGAGCTGTTGCAGCGCTTTCTGGTGCCCGATGCGGTGGGGCAGCCCATGTCGCTGCTGCGTTTCTATGTGCTGCACATCCTGGTGATTCCGCTGGTCATGCTGGCGCTGTGCATGCTGCATTTTTACCGGATCCGCAAAGACAAGGGAGTACTTCCTTACCTGTGAACGGCTACGTTAAAAGTTCCCCGCATTTTTTCCGCCGCATCAAGCTGGCCTTTGGGGCCGGGCTGGGGCTGTTGCTGGCTCTGGCGCTCTTTATTCCGGCACCCCTTACGGACCCGGCCCAAATCGGAAGGGTCCCGAACCCCTCCAAGTCGGCCTGGTTCCTGCTCTGGACCCAGGAGCTGGTCAGCTATTCCGGCAGTCTGGTTTATCTCATCCTGCTGCTGGGGCTCGGTTTCTGCCTGCTGCCCTGGCTGCCCGGAATCAGTCCCGCCGACCGGGCCAGCTGGTTCCCGAAGGAGCAGCGGGGAGTGAGCTTTTTCACCCTGCTGTGCTTTGTCGCCATCGTCGGCCTGACTCTGGTCGCCATGTTTTTCCGAGGTAAAAATTGGGCACTGGTCTTCAATTATTAAGCCTGCTCCTGGCCCTCGGCTGGCTTCTCTCGCCTCCTGTTGCCGCCACCGCTGCGGGCTGTGTCGATTGTCATCCCTCGCACTACGAGGAGCTGGGAGACTGCGTCGGATGCCATCGCGGCTATCCCGGAACCAACCGTGTTGAGATCGCCCACTACCGATTGATCAGCGGCAGATTTGCCGCCTTCGGCGTCCAGGGGAGCGCGCCGGTCAAGCGGGGGGAACAACTGCTGGAAAGTTCGGCCTGCCGCCGCTGTCATATCATCGGCGGCCGGGGGAACCGCCTGGCCACCAACCTCGATCGCTCCCTGCTGCACAGAGAACCCGAGGAGCTGTTTGCGGCCATCCGCGAACCGGCACTCTTCATGCCCCGTTTTCAATTCAGTGAAAAGCAGCTTGTGGATCAGGTCAACGCGATTCTGGCATTCGCCGCCAGGCAGACTCCTGCCGCCGAAGAGGCGCCGCAGGTGGTGCAC
>JAAXQG010000325.1 GCA_012974445.1 Desulfuromonadales bacterium | reverse complement strand
GCTCAGCCTGCGATACCTGGGGACGGAAAAAGGGAAATGACGATTGAGCAATGATCCCCTGCAGCTTAGCCCTGAGGCCCCTGTTCGAAATTTATAAGCTCACCGATGCTCTTCACCCAGGGCAACATGCTCTCACAGAAGATGTTCATCCCCGGCGTCACATCCATGGGTTCATCAAGGGACCCCAGCGGTACCATCAGGAGTTCCGGATAGCCCTTGTGCTCGTTGTAGATGGGCGAGCCGCATAGGTTGCAGAAGTATTTCGTGGCCAGATCACTGATTTCGTGTCGGGACAGGGCGCCTTCCCCGGCGGTGAGGGCGAAATCGTTTTTACCCACCATCACCACGGAGAAAAAAGCCCCTCCCGTAGTTTTCCTGCAGATGTTGCAGTGGCAGTTGCCCGCCCCCTTGATCTCGTCATTGATAACGTACTTCACGGTCTTGCACAGGCATGATCCTGTCTTTATTTTACTCATCAGTATCTCCCCCTCGTATTTTAGGTTTAAGGCCCGACTCGCCCCTTCAGTTCATATATACCAGAGACAGGGGGGATGGGCCCTGAACAGCAAAAAAAGGCCCGCTTCATCTCCGGGTTACCGGGACGAAGCGGGCCTTGAACTTCCAACGGGACGAAGGTTGGATTACCCCTGTCCCTCCTCCTGACACTTGGCAACGATTCCCTTGAGCCACTCGATCTCGTCGGGGAGAAACTCCTTCTGATGATCGGTCCCGACGTTGAGCGCCCAGTGCAGGCCGGCAGTAGACATCTCAACGATGACGTGGCCGGGCAGCACCACGTAGGGAACAGGATCCTTCGCCCAGGCGATCAGGCGCTCTTCGCTTTCGAAAAGCATCATGTACGATTTATCGTCGGCCTCGAGGATCACCGGCGAGATGTAGTCGTTCTCTTCGATGGCCCTGGCGCCCTCGGCCGCGCCCTCGTCATGGGTGGGAATGTAGAAATTGCCGTTGAGGATGAGATCGTAGAACTCTGCCTGGGCATTGTCGTCTTTAATATAGGCCTCGAGAGCCTTGTCGATTTCAGTCATTGAACGTCTCCTAAATAGAGGGCGAAAGATCAATCGTGAGTTTCTTCGGGTGCGAAACAGAGTGCGTAGTCACTGCATACGCCACAATTTGGAGCCTTGCAAAGCATGGCGCCGCTGGCGTCACAGAGCTGCTTGAAGAGATAACGTTTCCAGCGCATCCCCTGACTGTTGGCCTCGGCCAGAGAAGGCAGGTGGCCCCGGATGGCGGCGCTGAGCTGCGGGCGATCGAACAGCCCCATTGCCGTCCAGAGATGACCGGGATGGGCGGCCCGAGCAGCCAGGATGCGGGGCAGCAGACGGCTCATCATCGATGGTTCCTCTGGCATATGAGAGAGAAGGATCGCCAGAATCTCCTCGTTGATTTCGGGGGGAGCCTCCCCGACAGAACCATCGAGGCAGCGAAGAGCCTGGATATCAACAGCAGGAAATCCGCAGGTGAGCAAGTCGGAAAACTGGGCGTCCGAAAGCCCCAGACTTGCGGCAGAGGAGGAAGGTTCGCTAATCGCCATACTCAGTACACAGGCCAGAAAATGCCGATCCTCCGGTGCGAAGTCCCCTGGGGGGCTTTCCATCAGGAGGCGGTAAACAGGATGCTCGGGAGAAATCATCGCCCCCTGCTCTTGCTCCGCAGGGCAAAGCACTGAGGTGAGGGTGCCGGAAACCCCAACGCTGCGAACGGCAGAGTGCAGGGCGGCAATAGCCAGATCGGCGCAATAATCCCGCTCGGCGGGTAGTCCTTCGAGCAGCGCATCGACCCGGGCTGGTGTCAGGTTCAAAGCCTCGGGGAGCCTGAGCCCGTCGGCCAGCTCGGCGGCGGCGGCGCAGGCGGCGATGGTAAAACCGCACCCGAAGACCTGAAAGCGCACCTTGTCAATCCGATCATGCCGAAGTTTCAACATAAGGCGTACCGCCAGTTGCGTGCCCGCCTCCCCGGCTTCGAGGCCCACCTCCCCCGTACCATCGGCACCGGGCAACTCGCCGGTGCGGCGCTCAT
>JAAXQG010000324.1 GCA_012974445.1 Desulfuromonadales bacterium | reverse complement strand
AGATGTGTATAAGAGACAGATCGTAGATGGTCAAGGCGGCGACGGAGACTGCGGTGAGCGCCTCCATTTCGGCCCCGGTCTTGCCGTTCACCTTCACCCGGGACTCAATCTCGATCATCCCGCGCTTCGCGTGGGGGCTAAAGGTGACCTCTGCCGACGTGATGAGAAGGGGATGGCAAAGCGGGATGAGACGGTCGACTCCTTTCGCAGCCATGATCCCGGCGACGCGGGCCACGGACAAGACATCTCCTTTGGGAATCGATTTCTCGAGAATCATCCGGAGGGTTTGGGATTTCAGATGGATGGCGCCTCGGGCTATCGCCTCACGGTCGGTATCAGCCTTTTCGCTGATATCCACCATCCTGGCTCGGCCCAGAGGATCCAGATGGGATAACGGTTGCATTTCGGGCCTGTATATGTTGCCGCATGATGGCGTACATTTCATCCTTGATTCTGAGTTTCATCTTTTGCAGCTCTTTGCGCTTGCGATCCTGCTCGCTGGTCAGGTAGTAGACCCGATCGAACTCCATGATTTTCTGATCAAAGTCGCGGTGTTTTTCGGCGAGGCGGCGGAATTCGGAATCTTCCTCCTTCAGCCGCGCAAAGAGCTGCGCCTCCGTTTCGTTCATATTTCACCCCCTTTCTTTTGGAAATAATAGTCCAATGCGAAAACGAGTGCTTGAGGCAGAGGGTAGAGAAACACGCGTGAGTAGGTGAAATCTGGAACGGCGGGAAAACAGATGCGAAGCGACTCATATCCCCTAAAAAGTCTATAGCAACTAGATTAAACAGTAAATTAGCCGAACCTTCCTGGAAAGTCAAGGAGAAAAATCCTTGCCCGCCTTACTTGGGGGGCCCTGCTTGCCAGGGGATCTCAGGCCCCTCCTGGGCCGGCCTGGAGCCTCTAGAGACCTGGCGACGAGCCGCCCGCTTTAGGCTTGAGTATTGCAACCTTTGCCACGTAGAGTAGGCAGACTACTTTGAATAAGGTTGAGTAGGAAAGGGTGCGGCAACGTGAAACCCGAAGATGATTCAGATTCTCTCAAAAAGGAAGGAGCGCCTTGGGGCTTCTGGACCACCACGGGTTTTTCTCTCGTCATCGGGGGGACCTTCTTCGGCGTTCAGGCTCTCGTGTTAGGCGTGTTCGTTGGGATCGCGCTGTCCAGCAACCCCGATCTGGCTGTCGCAGCAATTGTTTCGGACCTCCGATCGAACGGTTTCTTCCTGGCTGTTGCCACATGCGTCTCCTCGCCCGTCTGTATCGCCCTAACAATATTGTTCGTACGGATGAAAAGAGGCTGGTCCGTTCGAGAGTATCTAGCCCTGAGAAGGATAGAACGAGCGGTTCTTCTCAAGTGGCTGGGATTTGCGCTTTTGCTCGCAGCTTTCTCTGAGGTTCTCACTGTGCTGATGGGACGCGAGATCGTTCCGGACTTTGTGGCTCGGGCCTATGAGACGGCTTCCTTTCTGCCGCTGCTGTGGATTGCCCTCGTTGTAGCGGCTCCTGCCTTCGAAGAGGTATTTTTCCGTGGATTCTTGTTCCAAGGACTGCAGCATTCTCGGGTAGGGCCAGTTGGCGCTGTGATCATAACTTCCATCATTTTCGGCATCATCCATTTTCAGTATGACGCCTATGGGATGGCGACGGCTTCGGCAATTGGCTTATTACTGGGAACCGCACGGCTAAAAACAGCGTCAATTTATCCAGCCGTTGTGATGCATTCGATGATCAACTTCATAGCGGTCGTCGAGGCCGCGGTCTTGTGAATCCCTCCTCAGGATTTCGGTCGATCGATAGGTGTGCTCGAAACGAAATGCGTCGAAATCAGTTCCTTTTGGAAGTGAGTCAAGGAACCGATGCGTGCTGGTCGCGAGGCATCCGGCTAGAGGGGCTTGACGGAGGTGCTTTTGAAGGTGATGTAGACCGGGTCACCGACGGTGAGCCCAAGCTCCTGGAGGGACTGGTGGGTCAGACGGACAGTGAATG
>JAAXQG010000020.1 GCA_012974445.1 Desulfuromonadales bacterium | reverse complement strand
ATCCCACGACGCCGCGCGGTCCGGCCATGGAAATCCGCCCCCGACCGGAGCAGTGCATAGATTGGGGTAAAACGGCTGGATTCCATTTCAATGAGCAGAATCACTACGATCTGCCGCCCTATCACTACGGCTTGCTCTTCAATAAACCCTGTATGTAGTATCCCATGCGGTAAATCCTCCGGGGGCCGCCTTGACTTATTGACATCGAAAAACAACCATCAAGTCTAAAAAAGGGCCCGCTCCATAAAAGCGGGCCCTTTCCACCAGTTGGAGCAGCAACCCTCGAAAGAGTCTCAGGTTTGCCTGCCTGACCCATGCCGGGTACTATGTCGAAGCGAACCCAGATGTGGGGTACCAAAAACCGTGGAACGACAGTGGAGCATGGTGCCGAAGGTGGGCTATGGCGATGGGACCGGCCTCCAGATTCTCCGCCTGAAGAATGGCAAGATAGCTTCTCCCCGCCCAGCTATCATAAACCTCCGTCAGAAGATGTCCCTCCCCTGAATCAATCGCATCCTGTGAAGTGGCCCCTCTTCCGGGTGCAAATACAGGCTCACTGCAGTAGTGCCCAGGGCCGAAATCGTAGCTCTGTGTGCGGCCAGATTGCATTTCGACCCTTGTGATTGCAGTGAAAAATGGTTGTCCGGGTAATATTTGAGCAAAATAGCCAAAGCGATAATCATGACAGCCATGCCTTAAATCAATCATCGGAAACTCATAATTCCCTTCGACAATCAGCTCCTGTGTCAGACTCTTCGTCTTGGGGGTCAGGATATATCTTTGAATTTGTCCGGGAGACTCGTAGATTCCCTGCCTTCCTTCCATGAGAGCGAATAACGCAGGGTCTTTACCGAGGAAATGATCGGGCTCAGCGTAGCCGACAAAATCCAGAATGATATTCTCGCCTTTATCGTATGCGTTGACCGTATGCCACATCCAGGTGGCCCTGGCAGGGATCTGGAGTGGCTCGTTATCCAGGTTGCGATCAATTACAAAAAGCTGGTTTCCCCCCTCAGGATTCCAGCTCATGGCATCGGTAACGCTCTGCTGCCAGAGGAGAATATTCAGTGGGCGAACCTCCACCGGGTGGAAGTTGAAGATGATATGTTTTTCCGAGACGAAGAAATCATGCATGTAGATGTTCCCCGGTAGGGGGAAGGTCTTGTGTTTTTTCAGCCTTCCGGTCGGGCCCAGCAAGGTGAGATGTAGTTTGGGGTGCATCCCGAATTCGATCCCATAAAATATCCACTCACCTGTCCTGTGGTCCATTTTAGAGTGGGCCGAGAAAACCGTCTCCCCCTCGCCTCCTCCCAACCAGGAAACCCCGAGAGTCTCGAGACTTTCCGGGTTCAATTCATAGGGGGGGTGAAATTCATCGAAGGCGTAGAGCCGCCCATCTCGAACCAGAATTGAGACCCCCGCCTGATTAGCAGATTCCCTGCCGCCCAGGCGGGACCAGAAGCCTCCCGGCGCCCTGGTCGACCAAGTATCGTAAAGATACCTCCCGGCGGAGGACTCTTCTTTAAACTTCCGGGTCTGAACAAATCTGTTTTTGTAATGTACCCGCCCCCCCTCTATACGGAAGGCCTGAACCATACCGTCTCCGTCAAGAATGCACCTCTTGCGGACCCCATTTCTTTCAAACAAACCAGGACCGTTTCTGTACAGACATCCCTGAATATAGTCAGGGATGCTCCCTTCAACATCCGCCTGATAGTCATATTCGTCATCGATCGATGTGGCGAGGCCAAAAAGGGGATTGTCTTGCCATACTCTCGGGTCAGACTCTATCCCTCTTAAATCCCGAGGGCCGAAACTGCACCCCGGAAGCGAGAGAGCCAGAGCAGAGCAGCCCATCAATGAAATGAATTCTCGACGCGAAATCATGCTTCCGCCTTTCAACGTACTTTCTTGAAAACTTTACTTTTTATAATAACCTGCAACATAGAAATAACCAGCCTGTACCTCTTTTCTGGAGGAGCCATGAAACCCGGACACTTCGTGATTATTGCCGTGCTGATGCTGGCTTACATGAACGGCTGCGGGGTTGGAACCCGCTATGTTTTCAATTCGAGCACACCTGACTCAGTCACGCCCGCCGATGAGGGGATAGAGTTCGAAGACGCCTGGTTCTACTCCAGGGATGGCGTCCTGCTGCACGGCTGGTTTGTCCCGAACAGCAGGGATAATCCCCTGATTCTCTTCTTTCATGGCAACGCCGCCAACATCAGCCATCGAACGAAAAACATTCGCTACTTCCACGATCTGGGTTTCCCTCTTTTTGTCTTCGATTACAGGGGCTTCGGCAAAAGCCAGGGACATTCCCTCAGGGAAGAGGATCTCCATGAGGATGCCAACGCCGCCCTCGACTATCTGCGCACCAAGGGCTGGGCCCCCGAAGCCATGATCTATTTCGGGCGCTCCATGGGCGCCACACCTGCTCTGAAGCTGGCCTTAGAGCATCCCCCTGCCGGCCTTGTACTGGAATCGCCTCTCACCTCCCTTCGTGATCTTGCGCTGTATTCGACCCCCCTAACCTATATTCTGCTGGGTTGGTGGGCCATCGACCTGCCCCTGAACAATCTTGAGCGCATCTCCAGCTTGAAGTCCCCCCTTCTCGTTGTCCACGGCCTCCGAGACAAGATCGTTCCTCCTGAGATGTCTCGCCGACTCTTCGACAGGGCCCCCCTTCCAAAGGATCTGGTCCTTATTCCCGGCGCGGGTCACAGCAATGCCTTCGAAGCAGGCGATGCGAAATACCGTAGAGCCTGGCTCGACTTTGCCGTTGCGCTGCCCTGATAAACCTTCTGGGCCTGGCTGTTTCTAATCAAATCGGGACATTATTACTGTGCATCTTGCCATCCTTATGGCGGGTGCAACCCTGGGTACGGCTGGCTGCAGAAAGCCCCCGCAGGATGTAACCAAGCTCCTTGACCTCTCGCAGTCAGGTCCGCTCTCGCAGCATCAACAAAAAAGCGGGGCTCTTCTGAACTGTCAGAAGGGCCCCGCTTTTGATAGGGAACAGCGTCGTTGTTTGAACTTATCAGCCTGAGAGGCTGACAAGGCCGAAATTTCCGTCCTCCGCAAGCTTGAGGCAGCAAAGAGAACGGTCGCCCAGGGACTCGGTACCCGGATAGAGGCGGTCGTCCTTGAGGCTGAGGGCGGCGGCGGCCAGGTCGAAGGCTGGCCCCACGGGCAAAGAGCCGTAAGCCTGGGCATGGCAGACATGGGCACGGCCCTGAATCGGCAGGCTCTGGTAGAGCCGACCGCAACCCTGGTGTCCGTCGGCACCAAGGACCAGAGCGGATTTTTCAGGCAGCCTGAGCCCCCCTTGATCGATGCGTCCCATCTGGACATCGTTCAGATAGCCGTAGCGGGCCTCCCCCTGCCCTTCGCGACTCAGCAGCAGAAAAGCGGCACCTTCACCGGCCACAGCACTCTGTCTGCCGAAGTCCAGAGGATCAAAGGGCCCCTGAGGGGCGCCGAAGAATCTCTGGCGACAGTAACCCAGCACGGCGCAGGCTTCATCCACCCCGCCTAGAAGCACCCTGTCTGCCCGATTTTCCCTGAGCATCTGCAGGGCACAGAGCAGAGCCGAGGGGACCGACATCTCGAACTGACTGACGCTCAGGCTCGGCCCCGTGGCCTTGAGGCTGATGGAGATATGGGCGGCTGCCGCATTATGGACCGAATTGGAGAAATGAGTGGGAGAGGAGCAGCTGTCGCCGTCCTGGATAAAGGAATCCAGAAAAGCGAAGGTGGTCGCTGAGGCTCCGTAACCCGAGCCGACCACTACGGCCAGACGCGCCGGGTCGGAATCGAGCCGTCCCGCATCATCCAGAGCCCCGTAAGCACCCAGCAGGGCCATTCTTGAGAAGTGGTCGATGCGGCGCAGGCTGCGCTTGGTGACGAACTGATCCAGCGGCGCCGTGTCGGCCATGAAGGCCGGAGCCTCGATGCTGTCATCCCCATAGGGAAAGCGCAGGGTTCCCGGGGAGGGAAGATTACCCTTCAGGGCGTTTCTGAGGGCATCGGCTCCAAAGCCGAAGCCACCGACTAATCCCAGTCCTTCGATTGCTATACGCACCCTATCCCCCTTTTTGCGCCCAGGATCAAAACCGCGTTGTTCCCGCCAAAGGCCAGGGACTCGGAGAGGGCGCAGCCGCCCTCGATCTCTGTCACCTCCGTCACAGGGGCTGCGGGCAGCTCGGGATCGGCGCAACCAAAGCCGATGCTGGCCGGAATGCGCGCCTGCTCCAGGCAGGCCAGGGTAAAGGCTGCCTCCAGGGCACCTGCGGCGCCCAGGGTATGGCCTGTAAATCCCTTGGTGGAGAGAAAAGGAACTCCGGGCATCAGTTCACTGAGAACTCGGCTCTCCACCCTGTCGTTGTCGGGAGTGCCCGTTCCGTGAGCATTAACGAAGGCCAGATCCTCGACCTTGCGCCCGCTGCCGCTCAATGCCTCGGCGATGGCCTTCTTAAGCCCTAAGCCGTCGGGACGCGGCGCCGTGAGGTGGTAGGCGTCGCAGGCCGAGCCGTAACCCAGCACCCAGCCTCTCTCATTCCGGCTCCAATCCCTGTGCAGAGACTCGGATTCCAGAACGAGCACAGCCGCCCCTTCACCCAGGTTGAGCCCCCGGCGACGGACGTCGAAGGGCCTGCAGGGCCCTGCATCGGTGATCATCAGGGAGCTGAACCCGTTGTAAGTCACCCGGCAGAGTTCGTCGGCGCCGCCTGCCAGCACCAGATCACAGAGTCCCGCCCGGATCCAGGAGGCGCCCAGCCCGATGGCATCGGTCCCTGAGGAGCAGGCGTTGACCACCGTCTGGCAGGGGCCGCTCAGGGCGAAGGCACGGGCAATAGCCGCTGCGGGGTTACTCCTGAGGTAGCGCTCGATGGGCGCCATCTCGGGATGTTCCCCTTGCCGGTACTGGCGGTAGAAGGCCTCGTTATTCATGGCACTGCCCACAGTAGTGCCCATGATCACGCCCACCCTCAGCCTCGAGAGATCGGCAGCTTGCAGGCCCGCGTCACTCAGGGCCTCCCGGGCTGCGGCCAAGCCGAGTCGACTGGTGCGCAGCAGATCAGGTTCTGCATCCTGCTCCTGCTCACCGGGCAGCAGGGCCGCCATCTCGCAGACGGGCCAGGCGGTGCCATGGGAGCTGGAGAAGGCCCCTGGCGCCGCGACCTTACGCCGCCCCGCATAGAGGCTTTCCATGCATTCGTTAAGATTGCTGCCCACCGCGCACAGAGCACCGATTCCGGTGATGGCAACGGGTGACTGGAAACTCATGCCGCTGTCTTCTCGTCGATATAGGCAGCCAGGGTTCCGATGGTCTGAAAGGCGGGACGCCCCTCCTCCATGTCCTTAATCTCCACACCGAAATGCTTCTGGATCACCACCACCAGCTCGACAGCATCCAGAGAGTCGAGTCCGAGTCCCTCGCCAAAGAGTACCGTGTCCGCATTCAGCTCCTCAGGGGCGATATCTTCCAGGTTCATATCCTCGATCAGGATGCTTTTGAGTTTTGCTACCGTTGCCATTGCTCTTGTCTCCTCGCGTTATGATAAATGAAATAAAAACAGCTTTTACCCCTGGTCATCGGGGGTAGACCACAGGTCGTAAAAGTTGAAAAACTGATAGGGTTGCTCCCGGGTATACTCCTCCAGCACCTGCACGAACTCGGTGACGTAAGGAGCAAAGGCCGCTGCTCCCCGCCCGGGCCTGGAGGGTACGCGGATCTCCCCGGCCAGCTTGAGCCTGTAACTGGCGGGCCCCGTCTTGGCCGAGAGCAGCACCACAATGGGGGCTCCGGTGGTTGCGGCGAGCTTGTAGGCGCTGTAGGGAAAGGCAACCTCGGCGCCCAGAAACTGCGCGGAGACCGTATTTTTATCACTGCCGAAGACGCGATCCCCCATGACGCAGAGGACCTCCCCCTTTTTCAGGACCTGCATCATTTCCAGCACTCCCCCCAGAAAACCCTGAGGATCGATAATTTTGTAGGGACAATCCAGCCCCTGATGCTCGAAATAATGTCGGTCGATATCCCCCGGCTCGCGCTGCATGAGCATGTTCACCGGGGTCTGCAGAAAGCCCAGGGCCGACATCGCCGCCTGCCAGCAGCCCACATGGGCAGTCACCAGAATAATCCCCCGGTTCTCGGCCTGAATCTCCAGCAGTCGCTCTCGCCCCACCAGCTCGACGTCCATGCTTGCCGGGCCCAGAATGCCCACCACCGCCCGATCCACCAGGGCCTTGCCCAGCTCCAGGCTCATGCGGTAGCAATCGAGCAGCCTTCCGAAGGCTCCCCTGCCTGGAAAGCGGCGCCGAAGGTAGTGGCCGCTTTTTCGCCGGACCGATGGGCACAGCAGCACATAATAGAGTACGACCAGATAGAGCAGCAGATAGGCGGCCCGACGCCCACCCATGCGAATCAGCACATAGAAGATCTGGTGCTGAAGATGGGAGCCGATGCTGCGGCTGCTCCAGCGGCGCGTCGTTTTGGCTGCATTTTCAGGAGTATTCGTTTGCACTCTTATCCCTTAAAATACAAATACTCATCGCGTAGACTATTCCCCCCACCAACAGGGCAAGAACAGGCGCAACAATCAAAGAGCCTAGAAACCACTCCCAGAGCCTCTCCAGCCCTTGATGACCCAGGGTTTCCAGGCTGATTTCGGTCAAAAAGCGCCCGTGCCGCATATAGTAGCCGACCTCGATGCAGAGCGCAGGCACCAGGGGGGGCATGCACAGCTGACTGGTCGCCAGAGCCGCCACCTTGTTGAGGCGGAAAAAACTGGCCGCAAAAAGAGTGACGATGGTATGGGCGGCGATCAGCGGAGGGGCCCCCAGAAAAACTCCCAGGGCTCCGGCTGCAGCCAGACGGCCGGGGGAACTGTTTTCTGTCAGCAGCTGCTTCAATGAGCGCCAGGGGTGAAAAATCGACACCTTGGGCCCCTGATCTTCGCTCTGAATAATCTTGCGATGGGGTATGGGAGCCACCGAACGCATGGTGAGATGAGTGTTGAGCAGGGTCAGGCGCAGATTATCCATGAGGGCGTGAAAGTGCGACACCCTCTCATCGCCGGGGGGATAATAGACAGAGATATCCACTTCGGCAAGCTCAACGCCGGCCCAGGCTCCCCGGACCAGCACCTCGATCTCGAAGTCATAGTGTTTCTGCCGCAACTTCAGGGCCTGGACAATGGAAACCGGATAGGCTCTGAAGCCCGTCTGGGTATCCCCCAGGCTCTGACCGGTCTGCACCCGGAGCCAGAAATTGGAAAACGCCCGCCCGAAGCGCGAGGAACCCGGAACATTGTCCGTATCGAAGTCGCGCTTTCCTACGATGATGGCCTGGGGGTTGCGATGGATCTCAGGGAGAAAATGTACCAGATCCGCCGGGTCATGCTGACCGTCGGCATCGATGGTCAGGATATGACTGGCACCGCGCAACCGGGCCTGCTCCACTCCCGTCAAGATGGCGGCCCCCTTCCCCCGGTTCACCGGGTGGCTCACCAGCTGCACATCCAGCCCCGCCAGTGTTTCGGCGACGCCGTCCGTACTGCCGTCATCCACCACCAGCACCTGGGGATGAACGGCCAGGGCCCGCTCCACCACCTGACGCAGACTGGCCGCATGGTTGTAGACGGGGATCACGATCAATATGTCGATGGCTGTATTGGGCAAATCAGCCCTTCCCGTGTCTTTTATTGCTGCGGGCGAACATCATAAAGGCCCAGAGATTTTTGACGAAACGCATCCAGCTGTGAGGCGACTTCCAGAGCATTGAAACGTAGCCCAAGAGCACCGATGGTCGCATGAAATGGGTCTTGTAGAAGCGGATAAAAAGCTCCTCAAGCCGCTCCTCAGTCATGCCATGGGGAATAAACAGGAAATTCATGCAGTCCATCCGCTCCCAGTTCTCATCGAAGCTGCCCAGTTCATGGGCATTTTCATAAATCGGAGAGCCGGGAAAGGGAGTGAATTTGGCCAGGTTGAAGTCGTCGATGGGCTGAGAGAGGACGAAATCCATGGACCGCTCGATGCTCTGCTCCGACTCGCCGGGCAGCCCCATCATCAGCAGCCCCTTGGTCCTGATTCCGGCGGCCTTGATTTCATGGAGTTTCTGCGAGAGCAGCTGCAGATTGGGGTTCTGGCGGTGCTGGGCCAGCAGAGCCTCGTCGCCACTCTCGATTCCCAGACTCATCATCCAACAGCCCGAGGCCTTCATGGAGCGAAGCAGCTCCGGATCTATATGTTCGGCTCTCGCGGCGCAGTTATAGGTCATGCCCAGGGGGCGGTCCATCATCATGCCGGTAAAGTCTTCGACCCGCTGCCGGTTGAAGGTGAACTGATCGTCATAGAAGTTGATATGACGAATGCCGAAACGCTCTTTGAGATAGCGCAGGTGCTCATAGAGATATTCGGCCGAGTTGTAGCGAAAGGTGCGTTGAAAGACGGACCGGTCGCAGTAGGAACAGGCATAGGGGCAGCCCCGGCTGGAGATACAGCTGGTGTTGGGTGCCTTGGGATAGTTGAAAATGGGCAGCTGGTAGCTGTGGGGGAACCCCTGAAGCTTCTCGTAGGCTGGAAAAGGCAGGCTGTCCAGTACGATTCCCTGGGCACGATAGCCGTTGAACATGACCTGCCCGTCCCCTTCACGGTAGACCAGACCCGGCACCCTGGAGGGCTCCTGCCCATCAGAGGCCACAAGTTCGGCCATGGTCTCTTCGCCCTCGCCCACCACGGTAAAGTCGATCTCGGGATGATCCTTCAGCACCCGCTGCTTCAGGGCCGAGACGTGGGGGCCGCCAAAAACCACCTGGATGCCCGGCAACAGCGTCTTGGCCATGCGCGTCATGCGCAGTCCGTCATTGAAGCTGGAGGTCGTGCAACTCAGGGCCAAAAAGGCGGGCCTGGTGGCCAGAAGATAGTCCTGAAAGCGGCGATCCGAATCGGGATGGGCGTAGCAGTCCAGCAGATCGGCCGCAATCCCCTGCTGCTCCAGATAGGCCGCGATGCTGGCCAGCCCCAGAGGTGGCATGATGCTGGCCAGGCGCGAGATGTCACTCCCGGCCTGGGCTGCCCGATATCCCAGGGGATGAACCAGTAAGACTCGTTTTGTCTGAAGGGGTGTCATATCGCTTCGCTCAACCTGCCTTGTTGGGTTTCTTTTTAAAGGAAATCAGCTTATCCCAGAGCAGCCCCTTGAAACCGAAGCGGTTCATCATGGCCAGACGCTTCTGCCCCTCCGAAGGGGGGAAAATTCGGTCTCTGCGTCCCCGAAAGGCCTCTTCGATACGGGCATTCATGGTATCGGGATCGATGCCGGGAGAAAAGTAGTAGCTGGGCCGAAGCAGGGTATTGCCCGCATCGAGCAACCCCTCGCTCACCGCCCGGTCCCTCAGGGCCGTCCGGGGAAGAATCCGGATGCCCGAAAAAGCGAACACCACGCAGTTCTCCAGAAGAGCGATATTATCCAGCCCCTGCTCCAGCGTCTCGGGGGTCTCCCCCGGCCCACCAAACATGATGTAATGGGCACAGGGCAGCTCCTCGGCCACGCAGGCCCGGTTCACCTCGAGCACGTCCTCGAAACTGAAGCCCTTGCGCAGCTCTCCCAGAGTGGTATCGCTTGCGGCATCCGTGCCCAGCTCCAGGGCGTAGAGCCCTGAGCGCTTGAGCAGCTCCAGTTCTTCCCGTCCGATTCCCTGGGGGCGAAAGAAGCCGCTCCAGCGAATATTGAGATCGGCGCGCAGCATCTCCTCGGCCAGTTGTAGATAGTGCCCCTGGGCGTCGTTGAAGACCGAGTCCGTAAAAAAGAGGCTCTCGATCTGCTGGGTCCGCTGCATGTTGCGCACATCCTCCACCACCTCTTTGGGGTCCCGAAGGCGGAAAGCTCTGCCCTCCAGGGCCGGATAGGTGCAGTAAGTACAACTGTGCGGGCAGCCCCGCTTGGTCTGCAGATTTACGGTCCCGCTATGCTCCATGTAGTAACGTACAAAAGAGGACTCCAGCAGCGGAGAGTGCAGTTCCTCCCCCTGCAGGGCGCCGCCCTGATTGCGCCAGATCGCAGGGACCTCTGCTTGAGTCTCAAGGGCCTGAAGCAGTTCACAGATCAGGCGCTCCCCCTCCCCTACCACGCCGTAGTCGGCCCCCGTATAGTCGAGGATTTCTTCGGGAAGCAAAGAGAAGGCCGAGCCCCCGACGATCACAGGCGCAGGGGTCTGCTGACGAACGATGTCCACCAGACGGCGCGCACCAGCCCTGTCTCTTATACACATCT
>JAAXQG010000014.1 GCA_012974445.1 Desulfuromonadales bacterium | reverse complement strand
GTCATAACTTCTCGAGGATTACGGCTTTACAACTATCTAACTGGACACTGCTGACCGAAATATTGAATTTAAAAAGGCCCTGCGGGGCCTTTTTAAATCTATCCGGCCCCGGGCCTTGACTCCCCACGCACAACGCCCTCCGACCTCAGAGCTCCCGAAAGACCCAATCGATTCATTTCTGAATCAAGCGACCCAAATACAAGTCACATCAAAAAACCTTGAAAAACAGCGATCTTGCCAATAGAATACTGCAGCTGACCCAATATGGAATCAGAAAGATTCATGACTGCGTAAGACGTATACGCCAAGAGGCTGTTTTAGAACGCTTTTCTATCTTGGAACGTTGTTTGCTCTAATAATTACTCGTCCAGCAAAAACGGGGGACAAAACCCTGGCTAAAGAAACCGAAGATCGAGACGGCACGAAAAACATCCCGATACAGGAGGCATAGAGATGCACAAGGTTTATGTGGTTAATGCGCTGCGCACGGCATTCGGAAGCTTTGGAGGCGCGCTAAGCAGCCTTCCCGCCACCGAACTGGCCGCCCAGGCCATGAAAGGCCTGCTGCTTCAGTCCGGCATCAACCCGAAAATGATCGACGAGGTAATTCTCGGACAGGTTCTTCAGGGGGGCTGCGGCCAGGCCCCAGCCCGGCAGGCCATGCGCGCCGCGGGAATCCCGGACAGGGCCCACGCCATGACCATCAACAAGGTCTGCGGCAGCGGCCTCAAGGCGATGATGCTCGCCGCGGACTCGATCCGCCTGGGCGAAAGCCGCTTCGTCGTCGCCGGCGGTATGGAAAACATGTCCCTGGCCCCTTACAGCCTGCCCAGCGCCCGCTTCGGTCAGCGCATGGGCAACGCAGAAGCCCAGGATCTACTTCTGCGCGATGGACTCCTGGACCCCACGTCCGGGCGCCACATGGGAGAGATCACCGAAGAGTGGATTATCCGCCAGGGCATCAATCGCCAGGAGCAGGACGAATACGCCGCCCGCTCCTACCGCCTGGCGAAGGCGGCCGTCGAAGCAGGAACCTTTGCCTCGGAAATCACCCCGATCAGCCTCAGAAGCCGCAAGGGGGAAGTCATCATCGACCGGGATGAAGAGCCGGGCAATGGAAACCCGGAAAAGCTTCCGAGGCTGCGCCCGGCATTCAACAAAGAGGGCACCATTACCGCAGGCAACGCCTCGAGCATCAGCGACGGCGCCGCCGTCGCCTTGCTCGCCAGCGGGGATGCCATCGAGAACCTGGGGCTCAGCCCCCTGGGGCGCCTGGTGGCCAGTGCCACCTTCAGCACCTCGCCGGAGGATTTTGCCGAGGCCCCCGTTGGAGCCATCAAACGCTGCCTCGAAAAAGCCGGAATTCCCATGGCGGAGATAGGGCTGTTCGAAATCAACGAGGCCTTCTCCGCCGTCCCCCTGGTGGCGATGCGACAGCTGGGCATCGACCTCGAACGGGTCAATGTCAACGGCGGCGCGGTGGCCCTAGGCCATCCCATCGGCGCCAGCGGCGGCAGACTCACCGCCACCCTGCTGCGGGAAATGCGGGTACGCGGCACCCAATACGGTATTGCATCGCTGTGCATCGGCGGAGGCGAAGCCGTGGCAGCCCTGTTCGAACTTGCCTGACCCACGAAAGGAACCCGTTTCATGAAACCCATATTCACCGATGCCAACAGCGCCCTCGATGGCCTGCTTCACAACGACATGACCATTGCCTCCGGAGGCTTCGGGCTCTGCGGCATCCCCGAAAACCTGATCACCGGCCTGCGCGACAGCGGCGTGAAGGGGCTGACCGTCATCAGCAACAATGCTGGCATCGACCACTTCGGCCTCGGTCTGCTGTTGCAGACTCGTCAGATAAAAAAAATGGTCTCTTCCTACGTCGGGGAGAACGCGACCTTCGAGCAGCAGTACCTCAATGGAGAACTGGAGCTCGAACTGACCCCTCAGGGGACCCTGGCGGAAAAGCTCCGCGCAGGAGGAGCCGGGATTCCGGCCTTCTACACCCGCACGGGGCTGGGGACGGTGCTGGCAAAGGGCAAGAAGACCGACAGCTTCAACGGCAAAGAGTTCGTGCTGGAAGAGAGTCTCACCGCAGACCTCGCCATCGTCAAGGCATGGAAGGCCGACAAGGCGGGGAACCTGGTCTTTCGCTACACCGCGAGCAATTTCAATCCCACCTGCGCCAAAGCCGGAAGAATATGTGTCGTCGAGGTCGAGGAGCTGGTGGAGGTGGGCGAACTGGACCCCCACATGATTCACGTGCCCGGCAACTACGTCGATCGCATCCTTGTGGGCATGTCCTACGAAAAGCCCATCGAGCAGCGCACCCTGGCTGGCAAGACCGTCGTCAAAGGCTTTTCCCCTAAGCGCGAATGGCAGGCCAGGCGCATCGCCCAGGAGTTCAAAGACGGCATGTATGCCAACCTGGGCATCGGTATGCCGACCCTGGTTGCAAACTACATCCCGAAGGAGATCAACGTTACCCTCCATGCCGAAAATGGCCTGCTGGGCGTCGGCCCCTTCCCCGAAGAAGGGCAGGAAGACGCGGACCTGATCAACGCCGGAAAGCAGACCGTGACCTGGCTGCCGGGCTCATCCTTTTTCGACAGCTCCGAGTCCTTCGCCATGGTCCGCGGCGGCCATGTGGACCTCTCGGTGCTGGGCGCCATGCAGGTCTCGCGAACCGGAGACCTGGCCAACTGGATGATTCCAGGCTCCATGGTCAAGGGACCCGGCGGCGCCATGGACCTGGTCTCCGGCGTCAAGAAGATTGTAATCATGATGGACCACTGCGCCAAGGACGGCACCCCGAAGATCATGGAGGACTGCACCCTGCCGCTGACCGGCAAAGAGGTGGTGGACATGGTTGTGACCGATCTGGCCGTCTTCGAGATGGTGCGGGGACAGGGAATGACTCTGACTGAACTGGCTCCCGGCGCAAGCCTCGATGAGGTCCGGTCGAAAACGGATTGCGCATTCGATGTAGCCGAAAACATTAAACAGTGGTAAGGAGTAACCCATGTCAGAACGCATAGCAGTGGTAACCGGGGCCGCCAGCGGCATCGGGCTGGCCGTGGCACAATCGCTGGCCGCCCATGGCGACAAGGTGGTCATGGCCGACCTCAACGTCGAGGCGGGCACCCGTGAAGCCGAAAAAATCGGCGCCCTTTTCGTCCGGACCGATCTCTCCAAACGGGAAGACTGCCGCAACCTCATCGATACGGCCCTTCAGACCTACGGACGGGTCGACATCCTTGTAAACAATGCGGGGATCCAGCACGTGAGCCCCATCGAAGATTTCCCCGAAGACAAGTGGGACTTCATTCTCAGCCTGATGCTCACCGCCCCCTTCCTGCTGACCAAATACGCCTGGCCATCCATGAAGGAGCAGGGCTGGGGCAGGGTCATTCACATCAACTCGGTCCACGGGCTGGTAGCATCCCCCTTCAAGGCGGCCTATGTCTCGGCCAAGCACGGCCTCTCAGGACTGACCAAGACCACCGCCCTGGAGGGAGGCCCCTTCGGCATCACGGTTAATTCCATCTGCCCGGCCTACGTGAGGACCCCTCTTGTGGACGGACAGATCGCCGACCAGGCCAAGGTGCACAACCTCTCCGAGGCGGAGGTGGTCGAGACCATCATGCTGAAGAATGCCGCCGTCAAAAGGATGATCGAACCCTCGGAGATCGGCGACATGGTGCTCTACCTCTGCTCGGGCATGTCCAACTGCATCACCGGCTCGACCCTCACCATGGACTGCGGCTGGACAGCCACCTGAGGCGAAAGGACAGCATGCTCGAACCTCAACCCACCCGAAGTGAAGCAGCAGCCCGCCCCGAACTGACGCGGGAAATGCTCGAAATGGTCTTCGACCATGTCGAAAACGGGATCTATCTGGTCGATGGACAGGGAGTGACCCTCGCGGTCAATCGCACCTACGAGGAGATGTCCGGCTTTACCAATGTCCAACTGGTGGGCAGGCGACTCGACGAGATGGTGGGACCGGACAATCTGTTCTCCGGCTCGGCCAGTCTTCTGGTGCTGCAGCGCAAGGGGCCGGTGACCGCCACCTACTCCACGAGTACCGGACGCAAACTGCTGGTCAAGGGTCGTCCTATTTTCGGGGATTGGGGAGAGATTCGCTACGTCATCAACACCATCTGGGACCTGACCGTGGTTCAGTACAGTCAGAAAATCGACGCCGATACCGCACGCAGCCAGATGCTGAGCGAAGAGGACATCATCACCTGCAGCGAAAAGATGATGAGTGTCGTCGATCTGGCCCTGCGGGTGGCCCAAACCGACTCAACCCTGCTGCTCTCCGGGGAATCCGGCGTAGGGAAAAGCCTGCTGGCCAAGCTGGTGCATCGCTCAAGCGAGAGACGGGCCAAGCCGCTGATGCAGATCAATTGCGGCGCCATTCCCGAGTCGCTCATCGAGTCGGAACTCTTCGGCTACGAGCCGGGGGCCTTTACCGGGGCGGACCGGCGAGGCAAGCCGGGGCTCTTCGAGATGGCGCAAGGGGGAACGGTTTTTCTGGACGAAATCTCCGAGCTGCCGCTGCATCTTCAGTCCAAGCTGCTCGGGGTGATCCAGGATCGCAGCTTCATGAAGATAGGCGGAAGAGAACCGATGACCGTCGATGTGCGCATCATCGCGGCCACCAACAGAGAGCTCATGGATCTGGTTCGCCAGGGGCGTTTTCGCGAAGACCTCTTCTACCGTCTCAACGTCGTGCCCATAAAGCTTCCACCTCTGAGGGAGCGCCGGGACGACATCCCCCTGCTGGTGCGCTACTTTGCCGACAAGTTCAACCGCAGACACCGCTGCTACAAGCAGCTCAGTGACGAACTGGTCCAACGGCTGCAGTCTCTGCCATGGCAGGGCAACATCCGGGAGCTGGAGAATCTCGTGGAGCGCCTGATCGTGACCACTGCCGAGGAGATAATCACCCCGGCCGACGCTCAGCTGGAGCCGCAGGAACCCGAACTGGACCCCGACGCCACCCTGGGCGAGATGATGGCCCGACAGGAACGAACCATCATTTTAAGCGCCTGGAAAAAGCACCGCACCACCCGGCGCATAGCCGCAGCCCTGGGAATCAGCCAGGCCAGCGCCGCGCGCAAACTTAAACGGGCTCTAGAGTCCGACATCGGAGCCGAGAATCAGAGCTGAGATCCACATGCCATTTAATCACAAGGAGCCGTCAATTGATGTCGGCATGGTTCATAACCCCGTCAAAGGAGGATGCGAGATGAGAAAATTTGGCTTACTGACCGGCCTGCTGGCAGCCACGGCGCTGATGTTTGCGCCAGGTGCGTTCGCTGCCAAAGGAGACAAGTTCGGCACGGACACCCGGCACCAGGAGGTAAAAAAGGAACTCCGCACCATCAAACCTTCCACCGAGAAGTTCCGCTGGAAGATGGTTATGCCTTGGTCCAAGGGGCTGCTCTTCTACGACATCGCCCAGCACTTCTCCGACAGCGTCAAGCTCGCCTCCGGCGGTCGCCTCGACATCAAGCTCTTCTCCGCCGGTGAGCTGGTCGGTGCCATGGAGACCTTCGACGCTGTCAGCAAGGGCAGCGCCGAGGTAGGACATGACTGGCCCGGTTACTGGAAGGGCAAGAACGAGGCCTTCGTGGCCTACGCCTCCGTCCCCTTCGGTCTCGACGCCGAGGGTTACAACATCTGGCTCTACGAGCGCGGCGGCCTGGAGATCATGCAGGAGCTGTACGGCAGATACAATATCGTTCCCTTCCCCGCCGGCCAGGTAGGGCAGGAAATGGGCCTTTCCTCCAACAAGAAGGCCACTACCATGGCCGACTTCAAGGGGATGCGCGTTCGTACCGCTGGATGGTACATGGACATCCTGAATCAGCTCGGGGCCAGCGTCTCCCCGATCCCCGGCGGCGAAGTCTATCTGGCTCTGGAGCGTGGCGTCATCGACGCAGCTGAATTCAGCTCTCCGGCCATCAACTTCCCCATGGGCTTTGACGACATCACCAAGTATGTCATCGCTCCCGGCGTCCACCAGCCCGGCTCACAGTTCAACGTCCTGTTCAACCAGGACGCCTGGAACAAGCTTCCTGCGGACCTCCAGTGGATCGTCAAGATGGCGGCCAAGGAAACCCAGCTCTGGTCCAACGCCTGGATCGAAAACCTCAACATCGAGGCAATCAACCTGCTGGAGAAAAAAGTTGAGTTCGTGAGCATGGACGCCAAGACCCTCAGCGAATTCGCCAAAGTGACCCAGACCTACCTCAAGGAGCTCAAGGCCAAGCACCCCGACGTCAAGAAAGCCCTCGACGGTCAGGAGCAGCTCAAGATCGACTTCGCCCCCTGGCGTGAGTACCGGGGTAACGTGACCCCCTGGCCGATTCAGGATTATATCGACGGCAAGCAGAATCAATAACCCGTGATTCGCGGCGGGGCCCCCGGGCCCCGCCGCGTACCGACAAACCCGGCAAGGCACGACATTCCCACTCCTTCCCACGAGACAAAGGCAGGTCCACGATGATCCTTCTGGCAAACGGTATCAACCGCTTAACCGACTCCATAGGACGACTGACCTCATTCCTGGTCCTTCCTCTGGTCATGGTTGTGGCCTACGAGGTGGTCATGCGCTACGCATTCAATGCCCCGACCATATGGGCCTTCGAGGCGACGAGCTTCATCTACGGGATTCATTTCGCCCTCGGCTTTGCCTACACCCACAGGCACAACGGACATGTGGCCATCGATGTGTTCGAGGCACGCATGAACCCCAGACCCAGGGCGATACTTCGTATGCTCACCAATCTGGGAATCTTCATCCCGACCATCGGCCTGCTGAGCTACTACGCGACCCTCAATGCCCTGACCTCAATGAAACACTGGGAGAGAGCCTCCACGTCCTGGTCTCCCCCCATCTACCCCTTTAAATTTATCCTGGCCGCGGGATTCGCCCTGCTGTTGCTGCAGGGCATCTCCAAGCTGATCGATGATTCCCGTCTTCTGCGCTCCACCGCCACCCCTGAAAACGACGAAGGACAAAATTCATGAGCCCCGAAATCCTCACCATACTGATGTTCCTCAGCCTGATGGTCTCCATCACCCTGGGACACCCTCTGGCGGTTACCCTGGCGGGGGTGGCCACCCTGTTCGGGCTCATCGATAATGGATTCAACTTTCCAGCACTCATCGACCTGTTCGTCAACAACAGCTGGGGCATCTTTCAGAGCTATATTCTGGTGGCTATCCCTCTGTTCATCTTTATGGCTCAGATCCTCGACCGCTCCAAGGTTTCGGAGGGGCTCTTCGACGCCCTCTACATCGTCCTGGGGGGACTCAAGGGCGGACTGGGGATGGCCGTCATCGTGGTCAGCACGGTCTTTGCGGCCACCACGGGAATCGTAGGCGCCTCGGTCGTCGCCATGGGACTCATGGCCGGACCGGCCCTGCTGCGTCGGGGCTATGACAAGGGACTGGCCGCGGGAATCATCTGCTCCTCGGGGACCCTGGGCATACTGATCCCCCCCTCCATCATGCTGGTGGTCTATGGGGGACTGACCGGGATGAAGGAGACCTCGGTGGGCAACCTCTTTGCCGCAGCCATCGTCCCCGGTCTCATGCTCTCCATCTTCTACCTGGGATATGTCGCCATCCGCTGCACCCTCAAGCCGGGGGACGGCCCCCCCATTCCCGCCAGTGATCGCACGGCGACCACGGCACAGAAGATCTCCATGACCATGAAGAGCTTCGTGCCCCCCTTCGCCCTCATCCTCACGGTCATGGGGACCATTCTGGCCGGCGTGGCCACACCCACCGAGGCGGCGGCCCTGGGTTGCATCGGCGCCATGATCCTGGCCATGTTCAACAAGAAGTTCAACCGCGAGGTCATGGCTCAGGCCTGCGACTCCACGATACGCACCACCTCCATGATCATGCTGCTGTTCGTGGGAGGAAAGCTCTTCAGCGTCGTCTTTCTGAGCATGGGCGGAGGCGATGTGGTCGCCGACCTGCTGCTGGGCATGGACGTGCATGAATACGTGGTGCTGGGAATCATGATGGCTGTGGTCTTCCTGATGGGCATGTTTATCGACTGGGCAGCCATTTTGCTGGTGGTGGTGCCCATCTTCACCCCCATCGCCATGGACCTGGGTTTTGATCCCCTGTGGTTCGCCATGCTCATCTGCGTCAACCTCCAGACATCCTTCCTGACGCCCCCCTTCGGCTACTCCCTCTTCTACTTCAAGGGAGTTGCCCCCCCCGAATTCACCATGGGGGACATCTACAAGGGGATCCTCCCCTTCGTGCTCATTCAGGTCATCGGTCTGGGACTGCTCATCACCTTTCCCGCCATCATCACCTGGCTGCCCGGTGTCTTCTTCGGCAATTGATTCCCCATCTGACAGGAGGTCACCATGCTGCCCCAGTTCAAGACATTTCTCTACGCCACCGATCTGGGCCCCGGGGCACCGCAGGCTTTCCGCTACGCCCTGAGTCTGGCCCAGAAGTACGGAGCAAAGATCCAGATCCTCCACGCCATTGAGCCATTGAGCCGCTTCGGCCAGAGTCTTGTGGAACTTCACATCTCTCACGAGCAGTCCGAAGAGATCCACCGACAGGCGCAGCGCACCCTGAGAGCTGATATCGTGGAGCGGCTTGAGAAGTTCAGACGCGATCATGCCGAAGACTTCTGCAACGGCACAGACCATGTATCCGGCATCGAGATTCTGGATGGACAACCGGCACAGGTCATAGCTTCACGGGCCAAAAGTCTGGGAGCGGATCTGATCATCATGGGATGCCATCACCACAGCGCCCTGGGCAGGGCGCTGCTGGGATCCACGGCGCACAAGGTCATGCACCAGTGCCAGATACCGGTGATGCTGGTCCCGATTCAGGGCGACGAGGCAGAGCAAGAGACCTGACTCCACGGACTCTGATTCGAGTGGGGGGCATTTTTCCCGGCAGAAGGTTACGACCCTGCTGTATATTGGGTTTTTTCAACCGAGGACGCATCTGCCACCAGAGCCTGGATGCTGCCCAGCGCCCCTTTCGAGGATTCTCCCATGAATCAGCCTCTCTACCCCCCCGCCCGCATCGCCTGGACCGTCTGGGCCCTGGGGGCCGCCCTCTATCTCATCGGTTTTTTCCAGCGCGTCGCCCCCGGCGTCATGACCGGCGAGCTGATGAAGGACTTCGCTCTGAGCGGCGCGGCACTGGGGAATCTCTCGGCCCTCTATTTCTACAGCTATGTGGCCATGCAGATCCCCACGGGGCTGCTGGCCGACAGCCTGGGACCTCGCAGACTCCTTTCGGGAGGCGCCCTGGTGGCGGCCCTGGGGGGACTGCTCTTCGCCCTGGGCGACAGCTTCCTGCTGGCCAGTCTGGGTCGTCTGCTCATCGGCGGATCGGTGGCTGTGGCCTTCGTCGGCATGATGAAGCTCTCGAGCCATTGGATGCCGCCGAAGCACTTCGCCCTGGCCTCGGGGATGGCCCTCTTTATCGGCATTCTGGGAGCACTGGGTGCCGGGGTTCCGCTGCGACTGGGGATCGACCTCTGGGGCTGGAGGCCCCTGATGACGGCGGTGGCGCTGGCAAGCCTGCTCGTTGCCCTGCTCATCCGGCTGAAGGTCAAGGACGATCCCGAACAGTGCGGCTACCGCTCCTACGCCCGTGATGATGAACAGCAGATCCGCTTCGGCGTCCTCGAAGGGCTGCGCCGGGTCTTCGCCTACCGCAACAGCTGGCTGCTCTTCCTGATTCCCGGTGCCCCCGGGGGCAGCGCCCTGGTCTTTGCCGGGCTCTGGGGCGTCCCCTTCCTGACCAGCCACTACGGCATGACCCAGCCACAGGCCGCAAGCCAGACCTCGGTGCTGCTCATCGCCTGGGCCCTGGGCGGACCCGCCTTCGGCGCTCTCTCCGATCGCATCGGCGCGCGCAAACCCCTCTATCTGGCGGGCTGCGCCGGGCTTGCGCTCTGCTGGAGTCTGATTATCTGGATTCCCGCCCTGCCCCTTCCCCTGCTCACAACGCTGCTGGCGCTGGCCGGATTCTGCTCAGGCAGCATGATCATCGGTTTTGCCTTCGCCAAGGAGTCGGTTCCGTCCCCCTTAGCGGGCACTGCGGCGGGTATCTGCAACATGGGCTCGATGCTGGGGCCGATGCTGCTGCAACCGGCAGTGGGATGGATACTGGACAGGCGATGGGGTGGAGAGACGCTCGGGGAAGGGAGGCTCTACGACCTGACGTCCTACCAGATAGCCTTCTCCCTGATGATTCTCTGGTCGCTGCTGGCCTGCGCGGCGCTCTGCCTGACAAAAGAGACCGGCTGCAGGGCGTTGGAAGAAAAGGAGAGCTGAGCAGGACG